>JARLIJ010000221.1 GCA_031291795.1 Acetobacteraceae bacterium
AAAGCTCCCCGAGGCAGGAAGATACTTCGCCGCTCACGCAGGATCCGAGGACCTGACTCGACAGGGCAAAAAACTGTCGGTCAGGACTCAGGGAAATCAATCCGGATTTGACGGACAGCCGTAGCCCCTTGAGGGAGAGGGGCAGGGTGAGGGGTCAAGCCGGTTCGGCCAAGCGGAGTTCCCCCTCACCCCGGCCCTCTCCCTCAAGGGGAGAGGGAGAAGATCGGTGGCGGCACGATTCCATGCAGCCTGCAACCGCTCCAGGCTCCCCGACGATCGTTCCCGGCGCTGGCGGGGCCGGGAACCGGCGGATCAGCGGCGCAAGAACCGCCGGGTGAGGCCGTAGAGGCTGATCGCCGCCCAGAAGCCCTCGATCACCACCGAGGGCAGGTTCCAGGCCGCCGTCAGCGACAGCAGGATCAGCAGCGAGCCGACCAGGTTGCCGGCCGGGAAGCGCCAATCGTCGGCTGCCAGCCAGCCCTGCTGGCTCGCGAAATAGGCAACCATCAGCACCGCTGCGCCGGCGAAACCGGCCAGCGTGAACGGGTCGAACGCCATGGCGGATCGCACTCCCTGTCGGCGTCCCGGCATGGCGACGCGGCGCTGCCCTACCCCGGATTGACCCAAATGTCGCCGGTCCAGCCCTGCGTGTCGTAATCGGCCATGCACTGGTCGACCAGCGCCTCCATTTCGGCCAGCGCGCCGCCCTTCTGCGCCGTGGTCAGCGTCTGCGCCCGGATATCCTCCCACCCGCCGGCGTAGTTCCGTTCGTACAGCTCGTGCCGGCCGCCGAACTCGGTGCCGACCGCATCCCACAGCAATTTCATGATCTTGATGCGCTCCTCGTAGCCGATCCCGTGGGAGCCGCGGACATACTGCCGCAGGTAGGGCGCGATCGCCGGATTGGCAAAATCCTTCACCGAGGACGGCAGGTAGATCAGGCCGGAGGTCACCGTGCGCTCCACGATGTCCTTGATCCGCGGGTAGGCGTCGGGCGCGAACACCCGGTAGGCCTGGCCGGGCCGCAGCGCCGGCAGCACGGCGTCGCCCACCCAGGGGTCGGGGTTGTTGGCCATGGCATCGGAGAGCGACCAGAACAGGTTGCGCCAGGCGATCACCTCGCCCAGCAGCACCTGGTTGCCGCGCGCCTCGTCCGCGCCGGTGCAGCGCAGCGCCTTGGCCAGCAGGCCGGCGATGAAGTCCAGCTTGACCGCGAACCGCGTGCAGCCCTGGAACTGGAAGCCCTGGGTGAAGCCGGAGCGCGGGTAGAAGCTCAGGACCCGGGCCGGGTCGCGGTAGATGAAAATGTCCTCCCAGGGGACAAACACCTTGTCCAGCACGAAAATCGCGTCGTTTTCGTCGAAGCGGGAGGACAGCGGGTAGTCGAACGGGGACTGCGCGGCGGCGGCTCGTTCGTAGGACGTGCGACAGAACAGCTTCAGCCCGGGCGCGTCGATCGGCACCATGAACATCAGCGACATATCAAGGTCTTCGGTCGCCGTCTTCGAGCTTTGCCCCATGTAGTTGTAGTGCGTGAAGGCGGCCGAGGTGGCCACCACCTTGGCACCGGAGACGATGATCCCGCCGTCGACCTCGCGCTCCACATGGACGAACACGTCCTTGACCTGTTCGGCCGGCTTGTGGCGGTCGACCGGCGGGTTGACGATGGCGTGGTTCATGAACGGCACGGCTTCCTGGGCGCGCTTGTACCAGGCCAGCGCGTTCTCGGCATAGGGCCCGTAATACCCGGAATTGGCGCCCAACGTATTGGTATAGGCTGCTTTGTAGTCCGGCGTGCGACCCATCCAGCCATAGCTCAGGCGCGACCAGCCGGCGATCGCCTGCTGCGCGCCGACCAGGTCCTCCCGCGAGCGCTGCACCCGGAAGAACCGGTGGGTGTAGCCCCCGGAGCCGGTGTCGGTCGGGCAGGTCAGCGTGTCGTGGTGCTTCGGATCATGCAGCGCATCGTACAGCCGCGCGATGGAGCGGACGGCGTTGCGGAAGGCGGGGTGGATGGTGACGTCGGCAACCCGCTCGCCGTCGATATAGACCTCGCGCCCGTCGCGCAGGCTCTGCATGTATTCCGCCCCGGTGAAAGGCCGCCGCTTGTCGGCGATGACGTCTTCCGGCCGCATCGTTGCCTCCCTTTGTTGGGGTCACCCTGGCCGGGTCGGCACCGCGCGCGCAAGGGGCCTGACGAGCAGCAGCGCCGCGCCGCCGGCCACCGCCATCGCCAGGAAGGCCAGGCCGCCGCCGCGGGCATACAGCGCGCCGGCCAGCAGCATCATCAGCCCGGTGGGCGCGCCGTAGCCCAGGGCGGCGTGCAGCGCCTGGGCGGTGGCGGCGCGTTCCGGCGGCACGACGCGGGTCAGCACCATCATGGCCGACAGATGCTGCATCGCGAAGGTTGCGGCGTGCAGCACCTGGACCACGGCGAGCACGCCCAGCGGCGGGGTCGTGGCGATGACCGTCCAGCGCAGCACCGACGCCGCGGCGGCGCAGGCGGTCAGGCCGGCGGGACCCAGCCGGGCGACCAGGCGGCGACCGCGGGCGAACAGCAGGATTTCGACGACGATGCCCTCGGCGATCAGCAGGCCGATGGTGCGGTCGCTGAACCCCTGGCTGCGCCACAGCAGCGCGGCGAAGCCGTAATACGCGGCGTGGGCGCCCTGGATCAGCGCCGTCGCCGCCACCGCCAGGCGGAATCCCGGCAGCCGGAACAGCGCCAGCCCGGCCCAGGCGCGTGGCGCGGCGGGCGGCGTGGCGGCCTCCGGCAGGAACGGGGCGAGCGCGGCGGCCGACCCGTAGCTCAGCGCCAGCAGCCAGGGAACGAGCCAGGAGCCGGCGGCGGTGAGCACCCAGCCAGCGGCGGCGGTGGCGACCATATAGGTCGCCGACCCGACCGACCGCACCGGCCCGTACTCCATGCGGCCTTCCCGAGCGAGCGCCAGGGCCAGGGAATCCGCCAGCGGGTTGACCGCCGAGGCGGCGATGCCCTGCCCGGCAGCCACCACCAGCAGCGGCAGGAAACCTGAAAGCGGCAAGTATAACAGGGCCATGACGGCAGCGGATGCGGCAGCGGCGATCAGCACCGGTCGGCGCCGCCCGATCCGGTCCGCGGCCGTTCCCCAGCCGGGCCCCGCCAGCACCCGCAGCAGCGAGGCCGCCGCCAGCACCTGGCCGATCGCGCCGGCCGACAGGCCGCGGTCGGCGAACCAGAGCGGCATGAAGGCGTTGATCGCATTGGCCGCAAAATAGGCGCCCAGGAACAACGCGACCCGCAGGCCGGGCGAGGCGGCCTTCATGGACGCGCCGGCGCGCCGGCGTGGGATCGCCGGATCGGCGTGCCGGGCATGGCCGAACGCTGGCGGGGCAACCGGCGCGCGCGCGTCCCCAGCGTCATCGCTCGCCGCCTTTGCTGTCTGGGCGGACGATGGAAGCGGACCGCCAGGCTGGCAAGTCGCTTGACTCCGCGCAGCGCCCCCGGAACCGTGGCGGCATGCAGGACGCGCCCCCGCCCGCCGAGTTCGACTGGACGCTGCTCACCCCGCAATCCGTCCTGAAGCTGGACGACGAAGCGGTGGAGGCGCTGTTCTGGACGTTCCACCCGCGCTTCAGGTTTTTCAAGACGTTGCCTCCCGAAGCGCGCCTGCTGGACATCGGGGCCGGCGGCGGTGGCTTGCATTTCTGGCGGGAATGGGGCCCTCCGCCGCGGCCGGACATCGCCCTGTTCGGGGTCGATCGCCAGCCCGGCGAGCACGCCGCCCGCTACGCCGCCTGGGCCGCCGTCGACCTGGACGCCACGCTGCCGGACTTCGCCGGGGAGCGCTTCGACGGGTTCCTGATGAGCCACGTCGTGGAGCATCTGGCCGACCCGGCGCGCCTGCTCGCCTGGATGGCGACGGTCGCCGCGCCAGGCGCCCGCGTCTACCTGGAATGGCCGCATCCGGACACGCGCCGGCTGCCCTCGGCCGATGCGCTGCGGGCGCGCGGCTTCGACATCCAGATCTTCAACTTCACCGATGACGCCACGCACCTGCACGCGCCTTCCGAGGCCGAAATCGCCGGCATGCTGCGCGCCACCGGCTTCGACGTGCGGGAGGCCGGGCGGATCGAGCCCGGCCTGCTGGCGCGCGAACTCCTGGCGCGCGGCGTCGCGCAGGACGTGATGGCGTGGCGCCAGATGGGCTTGTGGGGCGTCGCCGGATGGGCCGCCTACGCCATCGCCGCGGTCGGCTGAGCCTCGGCCATCCGGGTCGCAAGCCGTTGGAACAGCGGGATTGCTGCGGCCAGATCGGCCAGCCGTACGGCTTCATGCGGGGTGTGCGCCACGCCGATATCGCCCGGACCGAGGACGACGCAGGGCGCGATCGCCTGCAGTTCCGAGGCATCGGTGCCGTACGGCGCGGTGGTCGCGGGCGCCCCGGCCTCCTGCACGCACAGGCGGACGAAGGGGTGGTCGGCGGGGAGTTCGGGCGGGAAGCCCTCGCGCGCCTCGGTCACCGTGATGCGGGCACGGGCGGCGGCCTCCTGGACCGCCTGCAGGACCGGGGTCGGATCGACCTTGGCGGAGTAGCGGAACTTGATCCGCGCCGTGGCGACCGGGACGGTGACGTTCACCGCGGCGCCATGGTTGTCGACCACCACGTTGAAATCGCTGAAAACCGGGTCGTAGTCGGGGTCTTGCAGGGCAGGGTCGGTCCGCAGCCTTTGATAGATGGCCTTCATGTCCATCAGGAACGGGGCGAGGTCCCAGTTGGCGTTGTAGCCCCGGCCGGTGCTGCTATGGGCCTGCACCCCAGTGGCGACGCAGGTGAAGGCAATATGGCTGCGGTGGCCTCGGACCGGGGTCAGGCGGGTCGGCTCGACGACCAGGATGCCGGCCGGGCGGACCTGTTTAACCAGTTGGGATTGCTGGGCGATCTGGCGGGCGCCCTGCTTGGTGGTCTCCTCGTCGGTGGTGATCAGCAGGGTCACGGGCACGCCGGTGGGCAGTGCCTGCGCGGCGATGACGGCGGCGGCGACCGGCCCCTTCATGTCGGCGGTGCCCAGGCCGTGCATCACGCCTTGCGCGTCGATGCGGGCGGACCAGGGGTCGTCCTGCCAGCCGGTGTCGGGCACCGTGTCCATGTGCCCCGAGAACGCGATCCCGCCGGCCGGCCCGCGATGCGCCACCAGGCAGGTCTTGGGGGTGCCGGCGGGGTCGAGGTAGTCCAGCCGCTCGACCTCGAAGCCGGCCAAAGCTGCCACCAACCGGTCGGCGACCGGGCGGTTGCTCACGAAGCTGCGGCTGTCCAGCCGAACGAGGTCGGCGGCCAGGTCGGTCACGGCGCGGGTCAGGTCTTGCATCAAGCGTCGGCCTTTCGGGGCGTTAACGGGTGGTGACACGATTTGTGGCACGTCTGGCTCCGTTTGTGACCCGAAAGAGGAACCCTTTTTGTGTCAGCACATTCGGACGCCATGGGATGGATCGGGTGTTTGGAAGCAGCAGCAGCCCGGAGTTTCCATGTCAGGTTCGGTGCAGCAAAACCGGATGAGGTTTTTGACCGTCCGTCTGCGATGCGACCGTCAGTCGTCCGTGGACTCGGGGATGAGCCTTAGCCAGCCGTGTCTCAGGTTTGAGGGTTCAGACCGACCAGGTGGCTACAACCTCTTGGCGCCTTGGCGACTTGGTGGTTCCGCTTTGCGGTGGGTCATCCAGCCGCTGAACCCACGGCCTGACGCTCCGTCACGCTGCGCCGGGTGATGTGCGGCCGAACCAGATCGCCGCCAAGTCGCCAAGGCGCCAAGAGGTTGCAGCCGCCCGCACTGTTTTTGCCGGTGTGCCGGTCGAGCAGTACGAATGCGTCCTCCAGCTTTTTCCGCGGAAAACCCACCCGCTTTCCTTGAACACGCCCGTTGGGAACACGCCCGTTGGGAACACGCCCGTTGGGAACACGCTCGCCGGCAAGCCGCCGCGATCAGGCGCCCCGCTCCGGCGCCGCCGACACTCCCTCCCGCTCCTCCGGCGGAAACCCCCTCCCGCTCGCGCGCCGAACGGGGCAAAGTGCGTCCCATGACCCACGCCTATCTCGACCCGCGCACCGGCGCGACCTTCCCGCTCGACCACCCGCGCTGGTGCGGGCCGGACGGCGCACCCCTCCTGCTGACCCCGCTGCCCGGCATCGGCCGCGACGGCATCGACCGCGGCACGCGCAGCCTGTGGCGCTACCGGGCGGCGTTCCCGTTCCAGGTCGATGACCCGATCACGCTGGGCGAGGGCTGCACGCCGCTGCTGCCGCGCACCCTGCATGGCGTGCCGGTCCACCTGAAATGCGAGTGGCAGATGCCCACCGGCAGCTTCAAGGACCGCGGCGCCAGCGTCATGCTGTCACTTCTGCGTGCGCAGGGCGTCCGTGCGGTGCTGGAAGACAGCTCTGGCAACGGCGGCGCCGCGATTTCCGCCTATGCCGCTTCCGGCGGCATGGCGGCCACGATCATGGCACCCGCTTCCACCAGCCCGGCCAAGACCGTGCAGATGCGCGCCCACGGCGCCACGGTGGAGCTGGTCCCCGGCACCCGCCAGGACACCGCCGACGCCGCCGTGCGCCGCGCCGAGACGGTGTTCTACGCCAGCCACAACTGGCACCCGTTCTTCCTGCACGGCACCAAGACGCTCGCCTACGAGCTGTGGGAGGACTTCGACTTCCACGTCCCCGACAACATCATCGTGCCCTGCGGGGCGGGTTCCAACGTGCTGGGCTGCCAGATCGGGTTCTCCGAACTGCTGCGTGCCGGTGCGATCGAGGCCATGCCGCGCATCTTCGCCGCCCAGCCGGAGAACTGCGCGCCGATCGCGGCGGCCTTCCTGGAGGGCAGCGAAACCGCGGTGGAGATCACGGTCAGCCCGACCATCGCCGAAGGCACCGCCATCGCCCAGCCCATCCGCCTGCCCGAGGTCCTTGGCACCCTGCGCGAGACCCGCGGCGGCGCGGTGATGCTGACCGAGGGCGAGATCGCGGCGGCCGTGTTCGCGCTGGCGCGGATGGGGGTCTATGTCGAGCCGACCGCCGCCCAGCCGGCCGCCGCGCTGGCGAAGCTGCTGGCGACCGGCATGATCCTGCCGGAACAGACGACGGTGCTGGTGCTGACTGGCAGCGGCCTGAAGGCCACGCCGAGGATCGCCGAACTGCTGGGGGTGACGCTGTGAGGGCGCTTACTTCTCCCCCTCCCCTTGAGGAAGGGGGTTGGGGGGAGGGGGCCAACGCCACGGAACTTGGACCCCTCCCCCCAACCCCCACCCACAAGGGGAGGGGGAGAGACCGACACACCCGCCACGAGTTCCTGCCCTGACCGGTCCCCGCATCGCGCTCCTCGGCTTCTCGATCGAGTGCAACCGCTTCGCCCCGATCGCCACCGAGGCCGATTTCCGCGCCCGCACCCTGATCGCCGGGCCGGCGATGCTCGACGACGCGCGCGCGCCTGCGCCGGCCATGCTGGGGGAACTGCCCGGCTTCGTTGCCGACATGGACGCGGCTGGCCCCTGGCAGCCGGTGCCCCTGACCCTGGCGATGGCCGAACCCGGCGGGCCGGTCGACCACGCCTTCTTCCAGAAACTCATGCAGGACTGGGAGGCCGGGCTGCGCGCCGCCGGCCCGCTCGACGGCGTCTACCTGGTGCTGCACGGCGCCGGCCTCACCACCGCCGAACACGACCCCGAGGGCGTGCTGCTTGGCCTGGTCCGCCGCATTGTCGGCCCCGCCGTGAAGCTGGTCGCAACCTATGACCTGCACGCCAATGTCTCGGACGCCGACGTCACCCTGGTCGACGCCTTCATCGGCTACCGCACCAACCCGCATCTCGACATGCGCGAGCGGGGCGCCGAGGCGGCGCAGACCATCCGCACGCTGATCGGCGGGACCAAAACCGCGCTCGCCCGCATCCGCCTGCCGATCGTGCCGCCGACGGTGACCCAGCTCACCGGCAAGGACGCGCCCAACCGGCCGTATGGCGAGCTGATCGACCTGGGCCAGCAACGCATGCACGAGCCGCCCTATGCCGGGAAAGTCCTGAACGTCTCGGTGATGGGCGGCTTCGCGTTTGCCGACACCCCGTTCAACGGCCTGACGGTCGTGGTCACCGCCACCGACCAGGCCACCGCCGACGCGCTCGCCCGTGAGATCGCCGAGGCCGGCTGGGCACGGCGCGACCGGTTCTCGCCCACCCTGACCTCGCTGGAGGAGGCCACCGCCCGCGCCCGCGCCACCGAGGACCGCGCGCGGCATCCGCTGATCTTCGCCGACGTGGCCGACAACCCCGGCGGCGGCGGGCGCGGCAACACGATGTGGATCCTGCAGGCGTTCCACGCGGCCGGCGTGCGCGATGCGCTGGTGGGCGTCATCCACGACCCCGCTTTGGCCGCCGAGGCGCACGCCCTGGGTGAGGGTTCCGCCTTCACCGCCCGCTTCAACCGCGACCTGGACGACCAGTTCTCCAAGCCGTTCAGCGCACCCGCGGTCGTGCATGCCCTGCGCGACGGCAGCATCGCCGGCCGGCGGGGCATCTACGCCCGCAACACGCTGGGCATCGGCAAGTCCGCGGCGCTGCGGCTCGACGGCATCACCGTGGTGGTGCTGAGCACCCGCTACCAATGCGCCGACCCGGCCTTCTTCGAGGCATTCGGCCTCGATATCGCCGCGGCAAGGGTTGTGGTGGTCAAGTCCCGCGGCCATTTCCGCGGCGGGTTCGACGAGTTCTTCCGCCACCAGGACGTGGTGGAGGTCGACGCGCCCGGCCTGACCAGCCCGATCCTGTCCCGCTTCCCGTGGAAGCACCTGCCGCGCCCGGTGCTGCCGATCGACCCAACCGCCAACTGGACTCCCGCATGATCCTGGCTGACCTGCCCACCCCCTGCCTGGTACTCGATCGCTCGGTGCTGAAGCGGAACATCCGATCCATGGCGGGGGTGCTGTCGCGCCACCACCTGCCGCTGCGCCCGCACATGAAGACCGCCAAGTCGATCGACGTGGCGCGCCTTGCGATCGACGGCCAGCCGGGCGGCATCACCGTCTCCACCCTGGCCGAGGCGGAATACTTCGCCGCCCATGGCCTGACCGATATCCTCTATGCGGTGGCGATCACGCCGCAGAAGCTCGACCAGATCGCCAAGCTGGCGGAGACCGGGGCGCGGGTGATCGTGGTGACCGACGATCTGGACGTCGCCTCGGCCATCGCCCGCCACCCGCACCCGCCGCGTGCGCTGATCGAAGTCGACAGCGGCGAGGCGCGCAGCGGGGTCGAGCCGCATGGCGACCTGCTGCTCGCCCTCGCCGAACGGCTGGGGCCGAACCTGGCGGGGGTGATGACCCATGCCGGGCACTCCTACGCGGCCCGCGGCGTGGCGGCGATCGCGGCGGTCGCCGAGGCCGAACGGGCGGCTGCCGTCACCGCGGCGGAGCGGCTGCGGGCTGCGGGCTATCCGGCGCCGATCGTCTCGATCGGCAGCTCGCCCACGGCGCTGCACGCCGAAAATCTCTCGGGCGTCACGGAAGTGCGCGCCGGGGTCTACATGTTCGGCGACCTGTTCCAGGCGCAGATCGAGACCCACGCGCTGGACGGCATCGCCATGACGGTGCTGACCAGCGTGATCGGCCGCCGGCCGGGGCAGCTGGTGGTGGACGCGGGCGGGCTGGCGCTGTCGAAGGACCGCAGCACCGAGAACGCGCCGCACGACTACGGCTACGGCCTGGCCCTGGACCTGGCGGGACGCCGGAGCCTGGGCGACGCCATCGTCCGCCGCGCCTACCAGGAACATGGCGTGATCGCGCTCGACCCGGCGCATCCGATCGACCTGCCGGTCGGCAGCAAGCTGCGGATCGCGCCCAACCACACCTGCATGACCGCCGCCGCGCATGACCGCTACTACGTCACCGATGGGGACGATGAGGTGGTGGCGGTGTGGCGGCGGGTGAACGGCTGGTAGGGCGGCGGCCGGGCGACCGCCCCGGCATCACAAAGCCGGCAGGCGGGCCGGGAAGCGCATGTGGCTGCGGGATTTGCGGGCGGCGTTCGGCGCGAACCGGGTGGTTCGAGGGCGCGCTTTATGATATCCAGTACGCTACAGGTGGCACGGACCCTTCGGTTGGCGCCTCCGGTCCGGTCGCCCTGCTTCCGGGTGTCCTGTTTCCGACTGCCCTGTTTCCGACTGCCCTGCTGGGGAGCCACCCGGTCCGCCCCGCATCGAAGGGTCCTGCCCGTCCACCGCCAGACCAGGAGCGTGTCTTCCAGAAGTCCGGGCCAAACGATTGGTGGTCTTTCCCTGGATCGTCCGCGCCGCGCGCCTCCGCGCTGGCCCTGGTCGGGTTCGTGGGATTGTGCCTGCTGGTGGGCGCCACGGGCGGCGCCGTGACGGCCGGATCGGTGCGGGTCTGGTACGGCGCCCTCCACCAGCCGCCCGGGACGCCGCCGAACTGGCTGTTCGGACCGGTCTGGACAGCGCTCTATGTGACGATCGGCATCAGTGGCTGGCTCGTCTGGCGCCGTCGCGGACCAGCGCGGGAGCTGTTGCTGTGGGGCTGGCAACTCGCCGTCAACGCGCTCTGGGCACCGGCCTTCTTCGGGTTGCACAACCTGGCGCTGGGGCTCGCGGTCCTGGCCGTCCTGCTCGTTCTGGTCGGGCTGACCATTGTGCGGTTCGCCCGCGTGCAGCGTCTGGCGGCCTGGCTGATGCTGCCCTATTTCGGCTGGTGCTGCTTCGCGGCCTACCTCAATGCCGGGTTCTGGTGGCTGAACGCTATCTAGGCTAGGCTTTTGCCATGACACGCTTGACCCTCGCCGCCATGGCCAGCCTCGGTGCCGTGCTGTTCGCCGCACCGGCATGGGCGCAGTTCGACAACACAAACAACGCCGTCTCGATCCGGCCGAAAGCCGAGGCAACCGGGGGTCCCGCCCCCGTCGTGCAGCCGCCGGCATTGCCGGGTGCCCAGTCGCAGGGAGGTGCGGCGCCGGCCACCAAGCTCGCGACCGACATGGCTCCGAGTGAGGCGCTGTTCGACGCCATCAACCGCGGCGATATCACCGCCGCCCGCGATGCGCTCAGCCGTGGCGCGGACCTGAATGCGCAGAACGTCCTGGGCATGACGCCGATGGAGCTGTCGGTCGACCTGGGCCGCAACGACATCGCTTTCCTGCTGCTGTCGATGCGGGGCGAGACCCCGCGCAGCCGCACCGCGACCGCACAATCCGGCGGCGCTGCCGGCGCGAAGACGGCGGCGGCCAAGACGACGGGGCGCAAGCCCGTGCCGATCAAGGTGGTGGCCGGGCCGGCCAACCGTGCGGACCAGGCGCCGCGCCTGTTCGCCAATGACGGCGGCGCGCCGGTGCCGTCGGCCGGGTTCCTCGGCTTCGACGCGGGACGTGGCATGCGCTGACCGAAGGCGACTCACGCATCTGAGATTGGTGCGCGGGTCGCGGGACGGTCACATAGAGGCGGTACCAACCAGGAGGGGAGACGACCGCCATGGCCGCAGCCGATCCGCGGGATACCGCCCAGACCATGATCCGCCTGCATGGGCTCCGCGCCCAGGCGATCGCGATGGAGCACCTGATGGAACAGCGCCAGTCCGGCGACGCCACGGGGATCGAGCGTTGGCAGGCCGTGCATGCCGCGATCTGTGAGCTGCGCCGGACGGCGCCGCATCTGGAGACTGCCTCCGTCGAATGACGGCCCGGGGGATCGACGGCCTGGGCCGGCTGGCTGGGGCGGGAGGATTCGAACCTCCGTATGACGGAATCAAAATCCGTTGCCTTACCGCTTGGCGACGCCCCATCCGGCGAGCGCGTTGAATAAGTCGCCAGCCGCCGCGCGTAAAGCACGAACGGTGTCAGGTTGCGCGGCGTTCGCCGGCGGCCCGGCACCAGCCGCCCTCGATCGCCTTCGTGCTGACCGGGAAATAGCCTGAGCTCCGCAGGTCGTCGGACCTGCAGGGCGCAGATCCATCAGCGCGCCCCGGCCCTCGGGCGCCGACACCCGCTCATGCAGGTCCTGCGACGAGGCTTTGTCCCGCTCCCAGAACATCGATCGGTCCGACCGCATCAGAGACCGGCGACTCATGCCAACCGCCGTAGAGAATGACACTACTCCCTCTCCCCTTGAGGGAGAGGGCTGGGGTGAGGGGGCGTACCACCACCGGCGATGCGGCTCGCCCCCTCACCCCACCCCTCTCCCTCAAGGGGAGAGGGAGGCGTTACTGCCGCCGCAACCTATGAGTCGGTCTCAACGGCGGTTGGCATCATATCCTGCCGCTGTTTCGGAGGGGCCAGCCGATTCCGGTCCGCCTGAATGCGTTCTAGCTCGTCACGTACGTATAGAGCCTGATCGATCCATCCGCCTGCGTCTCCCGGAACACGCCTTGGATCTCGTTGTCCAGGCCGGGGAACAGGTTGGCGGCGCGCTCGAATACCTTCAGGTAGTCCACCATTGGCCGGGCGCGCTCGTCCAGGCGCTCGCCGGGGATGATGGTGGCGATGCCGGGCGGATAGACCACCCACAGCGTCGTGGCGATGCGTCCGTGCAGTTCGTCCAGCGGCAGGTACTCGACGTCGTTGCGCACCAGCCGGCGCAGCGCCTCCTGCGGCGACAACGCCATCTCTGGGAAATGCTCCGCGCGGAACTGGGCGCGCTGCAAGGCGCTGGTGCCGGCGTCGCGGAAATAGGCGTGCATCTCGGCGCACAGGTCGCGCAGCTTCAGCCCCTTGTAGCGGTGCGGCCGAGCGTGGACGAATTCCGGGATGACCTCTTCGAGGGGGCGGTTGTCGTCGTGCAGGCGCTTGAAGAACACCAGGGCCGAAAGCAGAGTGCCGGCCTTGCTGCTTTCGACGCCGGGGGTCAGCAGGAACAGGATGGAGTTCAGGTCGTTCTTCTCGGGAACGATCCGGTTTTCGCGCAGGTATTGCGCCAGCACCGGGGCGGGGATGCCGTGCGCGGCATACGCGCCGGTCGCACGGTCGAAGCCGGGCGTCAGCAGGGTCAGCTTGTTCGGGTCGGTCATGACGTAGCCCGCTGCGTCATGATGGAAGCCGTGCCAGCGCGCGCCCGGCACCAGCTCCCAGAAATGCGGGTTGGCGGCCAGCTCGTCGGTCGGCACATCCTCCCACCGGCGGCGCGTGGTGTCGCCGCGCTCATCGACCGTATCGACCTCGTCCGGCACGAACGGGTCGAAGAACCAGCGGCGCGCCGGATCGGCGTTCTCGGCGAATTCCGACCGGATGGCGCGCATCTTCTTGCGCACTTCGATACCGAGGCGAATGGTGTCGTCCCACAGCACCTCGCCCGACCGGCCCTTCATCATCTGCGCGCCCACGTCCAGCGAGGCGAACAGCGGGTAGAACGGCGAGGTCGAAGCGTGGATCAGGAAGATTTCATTGAACCGCCGGTGCTCCACGCGCCGCTTCTGGCCCGCGATGTGGCTGTCCCTGACATGGATCTGGCTCGCCTGGCTGAACCCCGCAAGCTGCTTGTGGGTCGACTGGGTCGCGATGATTCCCGGCCGCTCCGCATCCAGCCCGGTGAGGCCCATGGCGAAGCGCCCGCGAAACAGCGGATGAAACTTCATGAAGCCGGCCCAGGCCTCATCGAACAGGATGTAGTCGCAGAGATGCCCGATGCGGGCGACGATCTGCTCTGCGCTGTAGATCGTGCCGTCATAGGTGCACTGCTCGATCACCGCGGCGCGGAACGGACGCTTGCGCCGCCAGGCCTCGGGGTCCGTCACCAGCCTGTTGTTACGGATCTGCTCGCGGATCCGTGTCTCGTCGAGCGCATCGTCGTCGATCGGGCCGATCAGGCCATGGGCGTTGCGGTCGGTCGGCAGGAAGATCGGGATCGCCCCGCCCATGAACAGCGCGCCATGGTCCGCGGCCTTGTGGTTGTTGCGGTCAAATAACACCAGGTCGCCATCCGTCAGCAGCGACTGCAGCACGATCTTGTTCGACGCGCTTGTCCCGTTCAGCACGAAATACGTCCGCTCGGCGCCGAAGATCTGCGCGGCTTCCTGCTGCGCGCGCAACGCCGGCCCCTCATGGGTCAGCAGGTCGCCCAGTTCCAGGCAGGAATTGTCCAGGTCGTCGCGGAACACCGCTTCCCCCAGATGCTCGACGAAGATGCGCCCGATCGGGGAGCGGCTGTAGAACACGCCGCCGTTGTGGCCGGGGCAGGTCCACAGCATGTTGCCTTCCTCGGCATAATCGACCAGCGCGCCGAAGAACGGCGTCTTCAGCGTCTCGGCATATTGCCGCAGCCGGCTGACCAGGTTCTTGGCGATGAAGTCCGGCGTTTCCTCGGACAGGAAGACGTAGCCGTCGGCCTCATGCACCACGTCGGTCGGGATATCCTCCAGCCGGTGGCGGCGGACCAGGATGAAGATCGGCACTTCCAGGCCGCGGGCGCGGATGGTCTTGACCAGGCGCGCCTTCTTGCCCTGCGGACCGCGCTTGCCCCAGTCGATCAGGCAACAGCCGATCGCCGAATCGGTGCGGATCGCCATTTCCGCATCGTCGTCGTCGCGCGCCTTCATGACGCCGAAGCCGGCCCGTTCGATCTCGGCGACGATCTGGGCGAGCCGCTGGCCTTCCAGGTCCTCGGCATTGAACGCCGGCGCGCAGATCAGGAACTTGAAGCGGCGTGCATATTCCACCTGGGGGCTCTCCGTCGGGGTGGCCTGCCGCGAAGGCCGGCACGGCGCGCCTTCATACGGCAGAACCCGCCCGACGTCGCATCGGCGCCATATGACGGTTTGGCGGCGGTTCCGGAAGGGGAGGGGGCGCCGCCAGCGCCGACCCCCGGCTCAGCCCGCCGCCTCCAGCAGCGAGGCCCGCGACGCCAGGAACTCCTCCACCGCCGCCGCCAGCGTGTCGCACTCGGCGTCCCCGATCGGCAGGCACAGCGTCAGCATGCCGCGCCGCGCCAGCCAGATCCCGTGTGCCAGCATGTCGAAGAAGAACAGCTCCTTCAGCTTGGCATCGCCCTTCGCCGCATCGGCCGGCGAGCGTACCGGCCCGCGCAGCGTGTGCACCGCCAGCATCGAGCCGATGCCGGTGAACTGCAGCTTCGCGTCCGCGTCGGTGCACAGCGCGTTCAGCCGGGTGCGTAGCGCATCGCCGCGCGCGTTCAGGGCCAAAGCGGCCTCCGGCGTGTAGACCTCGGTCAGCCCGGCCAGCCCGGCCGCCATGGTCAGCACGTTGTTGTTGAACGTCCCGGCATGCGGCAGCGCGTCGGGCCGGCGCGGATCGAACAGGTCCATGACCTCGGCTCGCCCGCCGAACGCGCCGAACGACATGCCGCCGCCGATATACTTCCCGAACGTCGTCAGGTCGGGCTTCACCCCCCGCACCGACTGCAGCCCGCCGGGCGCCAGGCGCGACGTCATGACCTCATCGAAGATCAGCAGCGCGCCGACCCGCGACGTCTCCGCCCGCAGCATCGCGAGGAAGGACGGGTCGGCTGCGATACAGCCGCCGCCCCCCATCATCGGCTCCAGGATCACCACCGCCAGTTCGTCCGCGTGCCGCTCGATCAGCGCCCGCGTTTCGGCCGCGTCGTTGTACGGCGCCAGAACGTAATCGAACGGCACGTTGATCGGCGACCCGCCGCCGGCGAAGCCGAACACCGCACCGTGGTAGCCGCCGTTGAACACCAGCACCTTCGGCCGTTTCGTGAAGATGCGGGCGAGCGACAGCGCCAGCAGGTTGGCCTCGGTGCCGGAGTTGGTGAACCGCACGCGCTCCAGCCCGAACCGGTCGCAGACGGCGCGGGCAAAGCGGGCCTCCGTCAGGTTGGAGGCGCCGAAATTGATCCCGCGGTCCAGCGCGCCGTCCACCGCCGCGCGGATCACCGGATGGGAGTGGCCGTAGATCCCCGCGGTGTATTCGCCCAGGAAATCGACATAGCGGGCGCCGTCGGCATCCCACAGATGGCAGCCCTCACCGCGGGCCATCGCCAGCGGGAACGGCGCGTAATGCAGCACGGTGCGGGTGTTGCCCCCCGGCATGACGGCGGTCGCCTCCACGTAGCGGGCCAGGCTCTTCGGGTTGCGCGCGACATAAGCCTCTTTCGCTTCGTTCAGCGCCGCGTCGATGTCGGCGTTGCGCAGGCCTGTCTCGCTCATTGGGCTTCTCTCCATTCCGTGCCGGCCAGTGTGAGCACCCGGAGCGCCGGCGTGCAACCGGCGTTGCGGCGGGGCCGGCGGGGCATTACAGGGTAGCGGCTGCCATCTGCCCGAAAGGAGACGCCGCTCATGGACCTCAAGGACCACATCCGCGGCATTCCGGATTTTCCGAAGCCCGGCATCCTGTTCTACGATATCTCGACGCTGCTGCGGGACGCCGACGCCTGGCAGGTGGCGATGG
>JARLIJ010000222.1 GCA_031291795.1 Acetobacteraceae bacterium
CCCCGAGGACGCACCACAGAATGGGTCCAGGGACTGTGTCCCTGGCGGGGATCCAAGGGGCGGCGCCCCTTGGCGGGTTTCAGGGCAGCGCCCTGATCCTTCCTGCTTCGGCCTCCTAGCCGCCCCGCCGCAAATCCAGCGTCCGCGGATGCTCGCGCGAGCGCGTCTGCACCGGCTCCTCCATCGGGCCCGGCGTGTGCCCGATCGGGAAGAACCGCGCACGCCGCCGCGCCTCCGCCTCGTTGGCGTTCACCGGGAAGCGCTCGTAGTTCCGCCCGCCGGGGTGCGAGACGTGGTAGGTCAGGCCGCCCAGGCTGCGTCCGCTCCAGCGGTCGAAGATATCGAACACCAGCGGCACATGCGGCTGCACGGTGGGATGCAGCGACGAGGGCGGGTTCCACGCCTTGAACCGCACCCCCGCGACGTACTCGCCCACCCGGTCGGTCGGGTCCAGCGGCACCGCGCGGCCGTTGCAGGCCAGCACGTAGCGCTCCTCGGCCCAGCCTGACACGCGCGCCTGCACGCGCTCCACCGAACTGTCGACATAGCGCACGGTGCCGCCGCCGGCCGGTTCCTCGCCCAGCACGTGCCAGGGTTCCAGTGCGTTGCGCAGCTCGAGTTCGACGCCGCGCAGCGCGATCTCCCCGATATGGGGGAAGCGGAACGCCAGGTGGGCATCGAACCACGCCGGGTCCAGGCCGTGGCCGAGGCTGTCCAGTTCCTCCAGCGCACCGCGGAAATCTTGTTCGACGTAGTGCGGCAGCATGAAGTCGTCGTGCACGCGGGTGCCCCAATGCACCAGCCGGTGCTGGTACGGCCGCTCCCAGAACGCCGCGACGGCGGAGCGCATCAGCAGCATCTGCGCGGCCGACATGCGCGCATGGGGTGGCATTTCCAGCGCGCGGAATTCCACCAGCCCCCGCCGGCCGGACGACGTCTCGGGTGCGTAAAGCTTGTCGATGCAGAACTCGGTGCGGTGGGTGTTGCCGGTCATGTCCGCCAGGATGTTGCGGAACAGCCGGTCGGTGATCCACGGCGCCACCGGCTCCTTCGCGCGGATCTGGGAGAACGCGATCTCCAGTTCCGCCAGGCTGTCCTGGCGCGCCTCGTCCACCCTGGGATGCTGGCTGGTGGGCCCGATGAACTGGCCGCTGAACAGGAACGACAGGCTGGGGTGGTTGTGCCAGAAGCCCAGCAGCGACTTCAGCAGGTCGGGGCGGCGGAGGAACGGCGAATCCTCCGGCGTGGCCGCGCCCATCACGACGTGGTTGCCCCCGCCGGTGCCGACATGGCGGCCGTCGAGGTTGAACTTCTCGGTTGCCAGTCCGACCTGGCGGGCTTCCTCGTACAGCACCTGGGTCCGTTCGACCATTTCCGACCACGACGCGGCCGGGTGGACGTTGACCTCGATCACGCCGGGATCGGGGGTGACCGAGAAATGCAGCAGCCGGTCGTCCTCCGGCGGCAAATAGCCTTCCAGGATGACTTTGCGGCCGGTCTCGACGGCGGTGTCCTCCACCGCGGCAGTCAGCGCGAGCCAGTCTTCCACCGCGAACACCGGCGGGAAGAACACGTGCAGCAGCCCGCCGCGCGCCTCCACTGTCAGCGCGGTGCGCACCACGCCGGGTTCGCCGCGGCCGACCACCGGCAGTTCCTGCGGGACGGGGCGGAAGTTCTCGATGCCGCGACCGTCGTCGGGGGCGGCGGTGCGCAGCGCCTGGCGGGAGGGCAGGTGCGTCTTCGGCGCGAACGGATCGGGCGGCAGGTCGGCTTCGAAATCCGCCGCGTCGACCCAGGGCAGGGCTTCCAGCGGCAGGCGCAAGCCGATCGGGCTATCGCCGGGGACCAGGAACAGCTCGCCCGCGCGGAAGAACCACTTGCCGGACTGCCAGCGCCGCGCGCCGTCCTCCAGCACGCGGCGCAGCGGCAGCACGCTGCCGACCGGGCTGGCCAGCCCCTGGCCGAACACCCGCGCCAGCCGCGCGCGTTCCATCTCGTCGGCGAGCTTCGAGTCTTCGGCGAGCACGTTGGCCGGCAGCCGGTGCTCCTTCCACAGGTAGTAATGCACGTCCTCATAGGCCGGGATGACCAGGCCGGGATCGACCTGCAGCCGTTCCGCCAGGCGGGTCGCGAACCCCGCGGCATCGTCGGCGCCGGCGGTGTCGCGGTCCTCGACCGAGGCCAGGAATTCCTGATCGCGCCATACGGGCTCGCCATCCGCACGCCAATGCGTGTGCAGCGCCCAGCGCGGCAGTTGCTCGCCGGGGTATTGCTTGCCCATGCCGTGCTGCAGCGCGGCGCCCGGCGACCAGCGGTCCATCAGCCGGCGCATCAGCCGTTCGGCTATGCGCTGCTTGGTGGGGCCGAGGGCGTCGGTGTTCCATTCCGGCGCGTCCATATCCGACGCGCTGACGAAGGTCGGCTCGCCGCCCATGGTCAGCCGGACATTGCCGCGCGCCAGTGCGCGATCGACGTCCGCGCCGCGCGCCAGGATCGCCTGCCAGGCGGCCTCGGTGTATGGTTTGGTGGTGCGCGGGGTTTCGCGGACGCGGCGCACGCTCATTTCGAAGTCGAAGGTGACCCCGCATTTTTCGACCAGGCCGGTGATCGGCGCGGCGGAGATCGGGTCGGGGCTGGCGGCCAGCGGGATATGGCCCTCACCGCAGAACAGCCCGGAGGTCGCGTCGAGCCCGACCCAGCCGGCGCCGGGGAGATAGACTTCGGCCCAGGCGTGCAGGTCGGTGAAGTCGGCTTCCGGCCCCGGCGGGCCTTCCAGCGGCTTCACGTCGGGGGCGAGCTGGATCAGGTAGCCCGAGACGAAGCGGGCGGCGTAGCCGAGGTGGCGCAGGAGCTGCACCAGCACCCAGGCGCTGTCCCGGCACGAGCCTTTGCCGCCGCCCAGGGTTTCCTCGGGAGTGTAGACGCCGGGCTCCAGGCGGACGATGTATTTGACCCGGTGCTGCACCGACTGGTTGAGCGCCACCAGCATGTCGACGGTGGGCTGCTTCGCGCGCGAGACCTCGGCCAGGAGCGCGTCGAGGTGCGGGCCGGGGGGATCGGTGCGGCGGAACGGGGCCAGTTCCTGCTCCAGGAGCGGGTCGTAGCTGAAGGGGAACTGTTCGGCGTCGGGTTCCAGGAAGAAGTCGAACGGGTTGACGGTGACCATGTCGGCCACCAGGTCGACCGTGACCTCGAACCGGTCGACCTTTTCGGGGAAGACGACGCGGGCGAGCTGGTTGCCCTGCGGGTCCTGTTGCCAGTTGATGAAATGTGGCGTGGGTTCGACCTTCAGCTCATAGGACAGTACTGCTGTCCGAGCATGCGGTGTTGGCCGCAGGCGGATGGTCTGAGGGCCTAGGGTGATGAGCCGGTCATAATGGTAGGAGGTGCGGTGAGTCAGCGCGACATGCAGCGGCATCGGTTGGCTCTTGAAATGGCGGGTGAGGCTATGTTGCGCTGCACACTCCGGCAACGCAATCGCGGTCGGGGAGGTTTGGGGCGTTGCGGGGGGTGTTGCTGAGCGGGGGCGGGGCTGGGTGTGAATGGGGCGGACGGTCTGTGCGGCTCGCTTCCGCTTTGGTTTAACACAGAGTTTGAAGGCGAGCCTCAGAGCGCACAGAGAAGATTACAGGTATTAATCAGGGTAGGGTGCGTCTGATCGTCTGTGCAAGCGGCTCCATGGGCTGGGCGTTTCGGTGTATCGGATGGATAACGTAATGAAACGATCTCAGAACACAATCATAAACTGGTTCCGCGCCTGGCCAGGCGATCGTCGGCATCCCTGCACCCTGCTATGGCGGATCGCCAGGAAGAGCTGCTTCGAAGCGGCCTGATCGG
This sequence comes from Acetobacteraceae bacterium, assembly GCA_031291795.1. Classification (GTDB taxonomy): domain Bacteria; phylum Pseudomonadota; class Alphaproteobacteria; order Acetobacterales; family Acetobacteraceae; genus Rhodopila. The sequence goes on from JARLIJ010000222.1 coordinate 3,838, forward strand.
TCGGGACGCTCCCCCGTGTCCCTGGTGTCGTTCATGCGCCGTATCGCCGCCGGCAAAACACACGGGAAAGAAAAGCTCTTGAATATTAGAAATATTCTTCTCTGTGCGCTCTGAGGCTCGCCTTCAAACTCTGTGTTGAACCAAAGTGGAAGCGAGCCGCACAGACCTTCCATCCGGGAAGCACCGGACCTCCCATTCGGGAAATACCGGACCTCCCAACCAGGAAGCACGAGCCCCCCGGAACCGACGCTCCCGGCGCCCGCCCAAAGCTCCCAACCGCCTCCCCCCGGAACCGCACGCCCCCGACCATGCCCGCATCTCTCCGAGGCCGCCCCTCGACCGATTTCGGTTCATCGCCTAACGTACCTTCAGCCGTCCTGAGGTCCAGCCTCAGGATCGGGGGGAAACTGACGCAAATTCGGGAGAGATTATGTCTAGTCTCAGCTATGCCGCCCCCACCACGGTGGACGAAGCGGTGAAACTTCTGGCCGGCGCGTCCGGCCTTGCGAGGGTACTCTCGGGCGGGACCGATCTGCTGGTGCAGATGCGTGCCGGGCGGTTGAAGCCCGACCTGATCGTCGACACCAAGAAGATCCCCGGCATCATCGGCATCCGCCAGGAGAACGGCGGGTTCGTGATCGGGGCCGCCACCCCTGGCGCCGAGGTCGAGGCCAACGAGGCGCTGAAAGCCGTCTGGCCGGGCCTGGTCGAGGCGCTTGACCTGATCGGTTCCACCCAGGTGCAGGGCCGCTGCTCGCTGGCGGGCAATTTGTGCAATGCTTCCCCGGCCGCCGACAGCGTGCCGGCGCTGTTCGCCGCCGGTGCCATCGCGGTGGTCGTTGGCAGCAACGGCAAGCGCGAAGTCCCGGTCGAGCAGATCCCCGTCGGCCCCGGCCGCACATCGCTCGCCAAAGACGAATTCATCCTCGAATTCAAGCTCCCGCCGCGTCCCGCCCGCTCGGGGGATGCCTATCTCCGCTTCATCCCGCGCACCGAGATGGACATCGCCGTGGTCGGCTGCGGCATCAGCCTGACGCTGGATGAGAAGGGCGTCTGCACCGCCGCCCGCGTGGCGTTGGGGGCGGTGGCGCCGACGGTTCTGCTGGTGAAGTCTGCCGCCGACGTGCTGGTCGGGCACACGCTCGATGCCGACACGCTGGCGAGACTGGACGCCGCTGCGCAGGCCGCGGCCAGGCCGATCACCGACAAGCGCGGGACGGTGGAATATCGCACGAAGATTGCCGGGGTGCTGGCGCGTCGCGTCGCCGCGATCGCCTTCGACCGTGCCCAAGGGGGCACCGCCGGCAAAGTGAACGGAAAGGCGCACTGACAATGGCCAAGCAACATGTATCCGCCGTCATCAACGGCGAAGAGACCGAGTTCCTGTGCGAGACGCAGCAGACCCTGCTGGACGTCCTGCGCGACGTGATCGGGCTGACCGGCAGCAAGGAAGGCTGTGCGTCGGGCGACTGCGGCGCCTGTTCCGTGATCGTCGATGGCCGCCTGATGTGCTCCTGCCTGATGCTGGGCGTGGAAGCCGAGGGCAAGAAGATCGTCACCATCGAGGGCATCGCCGACGGCGAGAAGCTGCATCCCGTGCAGCAAAAATTCCTCGAGCATGCTGCTTTGCAGTGTGGTTTCTGTACGCCAGGCCTTATCGTGGCCACCAAGGCGTTGCTGGATGAAAATCCCAACCCAACTGAGACAGAAGCCCGCTACTGGCTCGCG
>JARLIJ010000223.1 GCA_031291795.1 Acetobacteraceae bacterium
CATGGAGGGCACCGCCAAGCCGGAATACGGCAAAGCGGTGGACCTGCTGACCAAGGCCGCGATCAAGGAGATGATCCTGCCGTCGCTGCTGCCGGTGGCCGCACCGATCGTGCTGTGGGTGGTGATCGACATCATCGCCGGTCGGGCCGCAGCCTTCGCCTCGCTTGGCGCGATGCTGCTTGGCACCATCGTCACCGGTCTGTTCGTCGCCATCTCGATGACCTCGGGCGGTGGCGCATGGGACAATGCGAAAAAGTACATCGAAGAAGGCAATTACGGCGGCAAAGGCTCCGACGCGCACAAGGCGGCGGTGACCGGCGATACCGTCGGCGACCCGTACAAGGACACCGCCGGCCCGGCGGTGAACCCGATGATCAAGATCACCAACATCGTGGCGCTGCTGCTGCTGGCGGTCCTGGCCGGCTGGCTGAAATAGATCTCGCCTGCGGCTTTCTGGCTGGAGCGGCCCCGGACTTCGGTCCGGGGCCGTTTTCTTTTGGCCGCGTGAGGCTCGCCCATCCCCGGCAACCCGGCCTATCGTCAGTTGCCGCGCCCCCGGCAGACGGCACGACCGAGGAACCCCATGCCCTTCGCCATCACGCTTCGCCTGGACGACGCGACTGCCGGTCAGGTCTCGGCGCTATGGCAGACGCTCGCCGCCGCCGGGCTCAGCGACGACTCGCTACGGCTGGGCTACCGGCCGCACGTCACGCTGGCCATCTGCCCTGACGAGACCCCGGAAAGCCCGTTGCATGATGCGACAGCACATGTTGCACGTGGGCGCGACTGGCTGAAGCTGTGCCTGGCGAGCCTGGGCGTGTTCACGACCCAACCGGGCGTGGTGTTCCTCGCCCCGATCGTGACGCCGGCGCTGCTCGATCTGCATGCGGTGGCGATGGAGGCGCTCTCAGGCGTGCCGGTATCCCCGAATTACCACCCGGGTGCATGGATGCCGCACGTGACCCTGGCGAAGGATCTGGTCGCGCCGGCCGATGCCATTCGGGCACTGGAGGCGCTGACGCTGCCGATCCACGGGCGGCTGGATCGGGTCGAACTGGTCCGATTCCGGCCGGTACAGGTGCTGGCGTCGCATGCTTTGCCGGCGGGGTAGAGGCCGCAGTGTCTGCCTGATCGCGCACCGACGTTCGCTGGCATCGATACGACACGACTTGCGGTTCGCGCGCGCCATGCACACATGCATTGCGCCCCCGCTGTTATCTGCAAATCCGACAGAGCCGGCTGCCGATATCCGCTTCCCACTCTGACAGGATCGACGATGACCCCTAAATTCCTCCGTGAGGAAGCCGTGCGCTTCCGCGACATGGCCGAGACCTCCGGTCGTGAAGCTTCCCGACTGCGGCTGCTCGGGATGGCGGCCGATTTCGAAGCGCGGGCCAAGATCGCCGAAGAAGCGACCGGTTCGAAGCCGGATGAGCCGACCAAGGCCAAGGCCGAGAAAAAGTCCCTGGGCCTCTGAACGTCCTGGCGACGTTCCCTACCGCCTCAATGGAATGTCCGTCCGCCATCCACCGGCAGCGTCACACCGGTGACGAACGATGACTCCGCCGATGTCAGGAACAGGATCGCCGCCGCAATCTCCTCGGGCGATCCTGGCCGCTTCAGCGCGTAACGATCGGCGACCAGCTTGTCCACTTCCCCGTCCGGCCGCCGCAGGAACGATGCCGTCATCGGCGTCTCCACCGCCCCCGGGCACACCACGTTCACCCGCACGGTCGGCGCCAATTCCATCGCCAGCGCCTTGGTCATCGCGATGACGCCGCCCTTGGACGCGACATAAGCCGTGCTGCCAGGTCCGGTCGGCATGATGCCCACGCCCGATCCGATATTCACGATCGTCCCGCGCCCCGAGGCCAGCAGCAACGGGGCCACCGCCTGTACCATCAGAAACGTGCCGGTCAGGTTCACCGCCAGGGTCTGGGCGAACAGCGCCGGCGTGGTCTCCATCAGCCCCGCCGTCGAGAAGATGCCCGCTGCGTTCACCAGTCCGTCCACGCCGCCCAGCGCGTCCGCCGCCTTCGCCACGGCCGCCGCAACCTGCGCGGCGTCCGAGACGTCCACCGCACTGGCAACACCACCGATCGGGCTGGCCACCGCCTCGGCCGCCGCCGCGGACCGGTCGAGCACGGCGACCCGTGCCCCCTCGGCGGCAAACAGCGCACAGGTTGCGCGCCCGATCCCGGAGGCACCGCCCGTTACGATGATCCGTCGTCCATCCAAACGCGTCATGCCGCTGCCTTCCCCTCGTTGCCCGAGCAAGCCGCTTCAGCGCAGCGGCGAGACATCGAACAGATCGTCCTGCACGCACATCTTCATGTCGTAGTTGTTGCGCGCAAAGACATAGGCCTTGGTCGTCGTGAGATGCTTGCCGGCCGAACCCTCGCACCGCAGCGTGGTCTGGTCGGTGAACATGATCCGTCGATCCGGCTCGCAGCCGTCGAAGCCGTTATGCGTCTTACCGTCGCTGTCGCGGTAGCCGTAGATCGTCTTGATCCAGACCAGTTGGTAGCCGAGCACCTGGTCGAGGTCGCAACCGGCCCAGGCCGGCACCGGTGCGAACGCCAGGGCGAGCGCCGCGGCCAGGCGCAGCGTCAGACCGGCTTCCACGACCGGTCGACCTCGACATCCAGCAGAGTGGGTCCGTCATGGCGCAACGCCTGCTTCAGCATGTCCTGCACCTCCGACAGCGTGGTCGCGCGATGGGCCGTCAGCCCCAGTCCGCGCGCGACCTTCAGGAAGTCGATGCGCGGATTGTCCAGGTCCATCCCGACATAGGTGTCGGTCTGCGCCGCCAGCGCCTTCATCGCGTTGGTCCGCTGCTTAAGAATCCGGTACGAAGAATTATTGATCACCACGAAGACCATGTTCAGCTTCTCATGTGCCGCCGTCCAGAGTCCCTGGATGGTGTACATCGCCGACCCGTCGCCGATCAGCGCCACCACCGGCCGGTCGGGCAGCGCCAGCTTGGCACCGATCGCCGCCGGCAGCCCCCAGCCGATGCCACCGCCGCGCAGCCCGAAGAAGCTCTGCGCATCGTCGCTCTTCAGGAACCGCCGTAAGCCAGTGCCGGAGGAAATGGCTTCATCGATCACCACCGCGTTGGGCGGCAAGACCTTGCCGATCGCCTGCATCAGGGCCAGTGGATGGATCGGGTTGCGTGCCGCCACCGCGTCGGCCATGGCATGCAGCTTGTGCAGGCTGGCGACCCCCTCGGCGCGCGCGTGCTCCAGCCGCTTCACCGCCTTTGCCTGTTCACCGGCGGAGCGCGCTGCGGCAACGGCGGCGGTCAGTTCCGGCAGCGTGACTTTCGGCTCGCCCAGGATGGAGACCTGTTCGGCGTAGTTCTTCGCCAGTTCCCACGGATCGGTGTCGATATGCACGATCGGCATCCCCTCCGGCAGCGACTCGACGTCACCCGGCAACGACAGGGTGAACAGGTCGGCGCCGACCGAGACCAGCAGGTCGTGCTGCGCAAGCATGCCGCGGATCGCCGCGGGCAGCCGCACGATGGCGCCGCGATAGAGCGGGTGGGAGGACGGGAACATCGCCCGGCTGGCCATGCCCTCGTCGAACACCGGCGCCCCCAGGGCCTCGGCCAACGCGACCAGCTCGGCCAGCGCGTCGCCCTGCGGGACGGCGTCGCCGGCGATGATCACCGGGCTTTCGGCGCGCGCCAGGATCGCCGCCGCCTGTGCGATGGCGCCGGCATCGCCGCGGATGTTGCGCGCGACGCGGCTGGGGGCACCGAGATCGAGGTCCTCGCTCGCCAGCAGGATATCGCCCGGCAGCGACAGGAACACCGGCCCCGTCGGCGGCGCCAGCGCGGTCTTGGCGGCACGATGGATGGCCCGCGGCAGGTCGGAGAGCTGCCGGACCTCGGCCGACCATTTCACGAACGGCCGCGCAATGGTCGGCAGGTCGGCCCATAATAGCGGTTCGGTGAAATTGAAGCGCTGCTCGTGCTGGCCCGCGGTGACGATGATCGGCGAGCCGGCCTTCTGCGCGTCGTACAGCATGCCGAGCGCATTCCCCAGGCCGGGGGCGACATGCAGGTTGACACAGGCCAGGCCGCCGGAAGCCTGGGCATAGCCGTCCGCCATGCCCATCGCGGGTGCTTCCTGCAGGGCCAGCACGTAGCGCAGCTCATGCTCCGCCGCCAAGGCGTCCATCAGCGGCAATTCGGTGGTGCCGGGATTGCCGAACATCACCCGCACGCCTTCCTGCTTCAACAATTCCAGCAGTGCGGTCTTTCCCGGCATCACGGGCATGGACTATCTCCTGTTCGGCGGCATAACCATACTGTTCCGCTACAAGGCAATCCGGCGCAGATCAAGCGTACCGGAGAAATACGTTCAAGCGTGCAAGGCACGACGAGGGGGAAAGAACATGCCGGGCGTTTCGCGTCGCATTCTATTGGGCAGCATGGCTGCCGCACCATTGGCCAGGCCAGCCATCATCCGTGCCCAGGGCACATCCAAATCGGTCAAGATCGGGCTGCTGTCCGACATGGGCGGCCCGTACCGCGATGTGGGCGGACCGGGCAACCGTGTCGCCACCGAACTGGCGATCCAGGATTTCGGCGGTACCGTGCTGGGCCGGCCGATCGAGATCATGCAGGCCGACGACCAGAACAAGCCGGATGTCTCAACCTCGCTCGCGCGCGAGTGGATCGACAGCGCCGGCGTCGATGTGCTGGCCGACGGTGCGGCAAGTTCCTCCGGCCTGGCAATCCAGCAGGTTTGCCGTGAGAAGAAGAAACCTTACCTTATCACCGGTCCGGCAACGTCGGACATGACCGGCAAGCAGTGCTCGCCGTACGGCATCCATTTCTCCTACGACACTTATGCGCTGGCGCATGGCACCGGCAACGCACTGACCAAGGCTGGCGGCGACACCTGGTTCTTCATCACCGCCGACTATGCCTTCGGCTACGCGCTGGAGCGCGACACCATGGACGCCGTGAAAGCCGCCGGCGGCAAGGTCCTCGGATCCGTTCGTGCTCCGCTTGGCACCGCCGACTTCTCCTCCTACCTGGTGCAGGCGCAGGCGTCGGGCGCCAAGGTCATCGGCCTGGCGAACGCCGGCACCGATACGCAGAATTGCGTGAAGCAGGCAGCCGAGTTCGGCCTGACCACCAGCGGCGTGCGCATCGCCACGCTGCTGATGCAGATCAGCGACGTAACCTCGCTGGGGCAGAAGGTGTGCGAGGGGCTCGCCTATACCGATTCCTTCTATTGGGACATGACCGATAGGACGCGCGCGTGGACAAAGCGCTGGGCAGAAAAGATGGGCGGCCGGGTGCCCGGCCTGCTGCACGCCGGCAGCTACTGCGCCGCCACCCACTGGCTGAAGGCCGTGCAGGCGGTCGGCAGCACGGACGCAGACGCCGTGGTGGCAAAGATGAAGGCGACGCCGGTCAACGATTTCTACAACACCAACGTCCAGATACGTGAGGACGGTCGGGTGATGCACCAATGGTACCTCTGGCAGGTCAAGCCGCTGGCGGAGGCGAAGTCGCAATATGATTTCTGCAAGAATCTGGCGACCATCGCGCCCGCCGACGCCTGGCGCCCGCTGAGCGAAGGTGGCTGCCCGCTGATCAAGAGCTGAGTTTCGTCAGAGCCGTCCCTGGATCGGAATCCGGGGACGGCCGGTGAGCCCGCCGGCCTTTCCGCAGGCTGCACGCTACCCTGCGAGGCGCCTCAACACCTGAAGGAAGCGGGCGGCCGCAGCATCGGCCGGCCACGGTTCCCAGGGTGCTACGTCCCAGGCGGCGGCGAGCGGATCGGTGTCCTCCAGCGGTTCCACGATGCGCAGCGTCTTGCGCACTTCTTCCTGCGTCCAGCCGGCGACATGCACTGCCTCGGATGCGGCGGCGATACGATCGGCCCGCTTGTGCACGCGCTTGTCCGCTACGGTCCACGCCGGCAAGGCATAGCGTCGCGCCAGTGCTGCCTGCAGCCGCGCCGCGAGCGCCGCATAGCCCGGCCCGAGGAACGGCTTCAGCGGCGAGATCGGATCGAAGCCCAACAAGCCCTCGTCGGCGTCGTGCAGCAATTCGCGGCGTGCCGCCGGGTCCGACAGGCCGGTGGCGCTGGATTGCCGCCGCAGGGCCAGCACCAGCAGCGAGTGCTGCGCGACCGACAGCGGCAGCGTCCAGGTGGAGTGACCGCCCCAGCGATAGGTGCGGGCTAACCCGATCGCCAGGTCCTCATCGGTCCAGTCGAACGGCGTGGGGTCGAGCAGGTCGAGCCGCCGCCCTGAGGGCAACCGGACCCAGGCGCGGGCCGTGGACACTCAGGCAATCGGCGGCAGGTCGAGCCGAACGATCTCCGGGTTGCCATCCAACGGCGGGAATTTCTTCAGGATGAGCGGATCGTGGCCAGGGATCACGTGGTCGGGACCATCCGCAAGGTTGTTGAGGATATCGAAGCCTTTCAGCATCCGCTCGACGTTCACCACCACTGGGAATGGATTGCGCTTGCGGATGTTGCGCCAGAGATGGGTCGCATCGCCCGCCAGCATCACCCAGCCGCGAGCGGTCGGCACCCGGATCGACTGGATGCCGCCGGAATGGCCGCCGATCAAGTGCAGCGTGACGCCCGGTGCGAGTTCCACGGTACCGGAATGGACCTTCAGCCGGTCGGCATACAGCGCATCGATTGCGCTCTTGACGTCGTCCACGTCGAACGGGCGGCGCAGGAACGGCTCGCACATGCACGGGCCGGTGCAGTAGCTCATCTCGGCCGCCTGGATGTGGAACATCGCCTGCGGGAAATATTCCATCCCGCCGGCATGGTCCCAGTGCATGTGGGTCAGCACCACGTCCTTCACGGTCGCGGGATCGATACCAGCGTCGAGCAGCGCCTGTGCCGGCGTGCACAGGATCTCCCGTCCCCGGCGCTTCGCGGATGTCGCATTGAAGCCGGTGTCCATCACGATCGTGCGCCCGTTGCCGCGGATCGCGAACACGAAGAAATCCAGCGGGTCAGGCGCTGCATGGTCGTCGGGCATGATGAAGTTCTGGTACTGCAGCCGGCCGTCGAAAATGCCGTAGCGCAGCGCCAGCACCTCATAGGTAGGGCCGGTTATGGTTGTCATGGTCGTTGTCCCCCGGGTCGCGTTCCACCGGAGTCAACAGCTTGTCGGCCGTGCTGGCAATCTCTACGGTCCGGGCACCAAGAAACCGAGGAGCCGCGTCATGGTCGATGTCCCCAACCGCCCCGAGTATCAAAGCGAGCTGTTCCAGAAGGGCCTCGCAGTGCGACGCGAAGTGCTGGGGGGCGACTACGTCGATGCGTCGCTGGCCCGCGCTGACGATTTCAATGCGGCCTTCCAGCAGATGACCACCGAGATTGCCTGGGGCATGTGCTGGACCCGTCCCGGCCTCGACCGCAAGACCCGCAGCATGATCAACCTGACGATGCTCTCGGCCCTGAACCGCGGCGCCGAACTGCGGCTGCACCTGAAGGCGGCGCTGACCAACGGCGTGACCCGCGACGAGATCAAGGAGATCCTGATGCAGGTCGGCGCCTATTGCGGCATCCCGGCCTGCCTGGAGGCGTTCAAGATCGCCACCGAAGTGTTCAAGGAAGTGGACGCGGCGAAGGGCTGA
>JARLIJ010000224.1 GCA_031291795.1 Acetobacteraceae bacterium
CGAACACCCGACGCCCGAAACACTGCAGGTCGTCGAGTACATGCTGTACTTCCTGTGGGACCTCGGGCTGAAGGTCGGGCACGCCACCCGCTCGATCGAGGACTGCCTGTTCGAGGGCGCCAAGGACACCACGATCCGGACCGCGCTGCTCGACGCTCGCCACATCACCGGCGACAAGAAGCTGTTCGAGGAATTCCACCAGCGCTTCCGCACGGCGTGCAAGGAAGCGGGTGCCGCCGAATACATCGCCGCCAAGCAGGGCGAGCGCGCGGTGCGCCACCGGCGCTACGGCGACAGCCCGTTCGTGGTGGAACCCAACGTCAAGGAAGGCCGCGGCGGCCTGCGCGACCTGCAGACGCTGTACTGGATCGCCCGCTACGTGTTCGACACCCAGACGATGGGCGAACTGGCCGACCTCGGCGGTATCCTGACGCAGCAGGAAGCCCGGCATGGCCGTCGCGCATGGGAGTTCCTGTGGACCGTGCGCTTCCACCTGCACTACGTCGCAGGGCGCGCGGAGGAGCGGCTGACCTTCGACCTGCAACCGGTCGTCGGCGCCCGGATGGGCTACACGCGGCATGGCCGCCAGGACGGGGTGGAGCGCTTCATGCGCCACTATTTCCTGACCGCGCGCGAGATCGCCCGTCTCACCCGGATCCTGGAGCCGGCCATCCTGCGCACCGCGCTGGGCCCGCCCGCGATCGAGGCCGAGACCGACAAGGCACTGGTCGCCGCCGGCTTCGTGCTGGCGGAAGGCAAGCTGATGCCGATCAGCGGGCGAGACTTCGACACCGACCCGATCCAGATGCTGCGCATCCTGCAGGTGGCGCGCGACCGCAACCTCGACCTGCACCCGCTGGCCATGCGTTCCTTCATCCAGAACGAGCGGCGGGCGATCCAGCTCCGCGGCGACCCCAAGGCCGCCGCGGTGTTCATGGACCTGCTCTGCGGCAAGGAGCCTGAAAGCCCGCGCCGACACGGACAGCACCCGGACGGCGCGTGCTGGCTGGCGATACTGAACGAGGCCGGGTTCCTCGGCCGTTATCTGCCGGACTGGGCCCGCATCGTCGGCCAGATGCAGTTCGACACCTACCACATCTTCACCGTCGACGAGCACACCATCGAGGCGGTGAAGGTGCTGAACGGGATCGAGCGCGGCGAACTGGCCGAGATCGCGCCGATCGCCTCCGAGGTGGTCGAGCACATCCAGTCGCGCCGGTCGCTCTATCTGGCGATGATGCTGCACGACATCGCCAAGGGCCGTGGCGGCGACCATTCCGTGCTGGGCGCGGACGTCGCGCTGAAGATCGGGCCAACGCTTGGCCTGTCGGCCGAGGAGACCGAAACCGTCTCCTGGCTGGTCCTGCACCACCTGCTGATGAGCCAGACCGCGTTCAAACGCGACATCGACGACCCCAAGACCATCCTGGACCTGGCGGACACGATCCAGTCCCCTGAACGGCTGCGCCTGCTGCTGGTGCTGACGGTCGCCGACATGCGGGCGGTGTCTGCCAAGGTCTGGAACGGCTGGAAGGCGACGCTGCTGCGCGAGCTTTACACGCGGGTGGCCGAGGTCCTGGCGGGCGGGCTGTCCACCACCGAACGCGACATACGAGTGCAACGGGCAAAGGACGCCGCGGCGCAATTGCTGACCGACTGGTCTCCCGAGGAAATCGAGCATTTCACCAGCATCGGCTATCCTGCCTACTGGCTGTCCTTCGATCCGGACACGCATGCCCGCCATGCCCGCTTGCTGCGGGATGCGGAACACCGCGAGGCACCGCTGACGGTCGATACCCAGCCGCTGCCGGCGCGCGCGGTGACCGAGGTCACGGTCTATTGCGCCGACCATGCGGGCGTTTTCAGCAAGATCTCGGGGGCGCTCGCGGTGGCAGGCGCCTCGATCGTCGATGCCCGCATCCACACCATGACCAACGGCATGGCGCTGGACACGTTCTGGATCCAGGACGCCGCCGGAGGCGCGTTCGACTCCCCGCATCGCCTCGCGCGGCTATCGGTGCTGATCGAGCAGGCCCTGTCCGGCCGGCTGCGGGTGGCGGCCGAGATCCGCAAGGCGTCGAAAGTGCTCCTGGGCCGGCGGATGCAGGCGATCCATGCGCCGCCCCGGGTCGTCATCGACAACCACGCGTCGAACACCCACACAGTGCTGGAGGTCAACGGCCGCGACCGTCCGGGCCTGCTGCACGACGTGACGGCGGCAATCAGCGAGGAAGGTTTGCAGATCGCCTCGGCCCACGTGACGACCTACGGCGTCCGCGCAGTCGATGTGTTCTACGTCAAGGACGTGTTCGGCCTGAAGGTCGAGAATGAGCGCAAGCTGGCGCAACTCCGCGACGCGCTGTTGAAAGCGCTGGAAAATCCAGACGAGCCGGCACCGGTGCATGCGGTTCCGGCCCCCCGCAAGCGGCGACGCGCCGCGGCTGCTGGCTAACCAGCAGGCCCGTCCACCCACCGGGTCCCTGTCGACTGCTCGCTGCCCACACTGCCCGCGGCCACTCGGCAGGGTCCCCTTGCGCACCCACGGCCAAGCGGCTTCACGCCGACTAGAAAAGCGTCCGGACGACGCTCGACCGATATCGCAGCCGGCACGAGACAGCCCTGGCGGCGCCGTGTAGCATTTCGCTTCAGATGACCGCACGCATCCCACCCTCATGGCGGCAGTTGCTGGCGCTGCTTGCCCTCGTGGCACAGCTGGCAACGGGTGCGTCGGTGCCGCCGATCCTGGACATCGCCGCGGGTGGCGTCCCGATCTGCCATGGCGGCGAGCAGCCGGTGGACGCGCCCGCGCCGCACCACGAAGGCGACTGCGTACTCTGCCCGATCTGCGCTGCGATCGGCAGCCCGTCGGCCTTTCTGGCGGCAGCCGAACCAGCGCTGCCGTTGCCGCGGACACCGGTTGTCACGCTGGCGGCGCCACCTCCGCCCGCCACGGCTCCCCCGTCCACACACCGCCTTGCGGCACGGCCGCGCGCGCCCCCCTCCCAGGCCTGAACCCCTCCGCCCGTCCCGGATGCGGCGCACCGCGCCGTCTGTTCATGCCTGTGGAGAGAGTCCCATGTCACGTTCCACTGCGCTCGCCGCGCTGACCGCCGGCGCTGCGCTCATGACCCATCCCGGCTACGCCCACGGCGTCGCCGGCGCGCATATGTTCGTCAGCACGCTCATCATCGACGACCCCAACGTGGCCGACGAGGCGAGTGTCCCAACCTTCAGCTACCTGCCCCAACCGAACGGTGATTCAGGCATCTCGGCGCTGTCGACGCTGAATTTCGAGTTCGACAAGCGAATCACGGAGAACTTCGGCTTCGCGCTGAACGACGGCTACCAGTGGCTGCGCCAACCCGGGAACAAGACGGCGAATGGTTGGCAGAATCTGTCACTCGCGTTGAAGTACAAGGCCTACGTCAACGATCCGCACGAATTCATGCTGTCCGTCGGCGTTGAGCGCGACTTTGCTCGGACCGGTGCCAACGGCAGCAACGGGGCCGTGCTGGACAACGACGATTCCGGGTCCACCACGCCGTTGATCTATTTCGGCAAGGGCCTGGGCGACCTTCCGATCGGCTGGCTGCGCGCGCTCGCGGTCACCGGGGAGTTCGGCTACCAGATCGCAGACACGAAGCTGAAGGTGCAGCCGGCCGCGGCTTCCGGCTTCAACAACGGCACATCCAATGCCTGGACCGGTGGGCTGTCGGTGCAATACAGCATCCGTTACCTGCAGTCGCAGGTGAAGGATCTCGGGCTGCCGGCGTTCATCAATCGCCTGACGCCGCTGGTCGAAGTTGCCTGGTCCTCACCGGCCAGCAAGCCGAACAACGGCAGCACGCAATACCTGATCGGTGCCGGGGTGAACTACACGGCACAGACCTATGCGGTCAGCGTGGAGGCCCTGGTGCCCGGCAACAGGCAGACCGGCTCCCACATGGGCGTCATCGCGCAGTTCCACCTGTATTTCGACGACCTGTTCCCCAACAGCCTTGGAAAGCCGATCAGCCAATGGTGGTAGCACGCATTTGCGGTGTGTCGCTGGCGTTCGCACTCCTGTTTGGAGCGCCGGCCGCCTTCGCACACGCCTTCCTGGACCGATCCAGCCCCGCCGTGGGCAGTTCGATCCAGGCAGCCCCGGCGGCGCTTTCGCTGCGTTTCACCGAGGCGGTGGAACCCCGGTTTTCCAGCATCGCCCTGCTGGATGCGCAGGGAACTGCCGTCACAACCGGGCCTGCGCGCGCAGCGGATGACGGTCTCAGTCTGGTCGTGCCCCTCCCGCCACTGCGGCCGGGCACGTATACCGTGATCTGGCACGTGACCTCGGTGGACACCCACAAGACTGAGGGCCGGTTCAGCTTTACGGTGAAGGAGTAAGCGGTGCTCCCGGTCGAGATAGTATTGGCCGGACTGCGCGGGCTGCATCTGGCGACCTTGCTGTCGCTGTTCGGCACGCTGGTGTTCGTCGCCGCCGTAGCCCCTCCCGCACTGGCGATGGCGCCGGATGCGGGGGCACGGCTGCGACGGGGCCTCCGACGGCTGGGACACTGGAGCGTGACGCTGGCGCTGGTGTTCGGTGCGGCGTGGTTTGTGGTCCAGGCAGCGGCGATCGGCGGCACCGAGGGCGTGGGCAATACCCTCGCAGTGCTGCCGGTGGTCGCGCTACATACCCGGTTCGGGCAGGTCGTGCTGCTGCGAGCGGCGTTGCTGCTGGTGGTCGTGCCGTTGATCGGGCGCGCCGACCGGGTTGCAGCCGGATTGGCCGGCCTGGCGCTCGTGCTGCAGGGTGAACTCGGTCATGCGGGGGCCGCCGTCGGAGCAGAGGGCACCGACCTCCTGATCTCCGAGACGGTGCATTTGCTCGCCGCGGGGGCCTGGCTGGGGTCCTTGGTGCCGTTGTGGCGCAGCCTGGCGATCCTTCCGCCCACGGCTGCGGCCTTGGCGTGCCGGCGGTTCTCGCCGATCGGGATGGCCGCCGTCCTGCTCCTGGGCGGCACCGGCCTTTTCCAGGGACTGGAGCTGATCGGCAGCGTCCCGTCCCTGGTGGGGACCGACTATGGACTGGCGGCTCTCACGAAGCTGGGGCTGTTCGGCCTGATGCTGGTCCTGGCGATGTACAACCGGCTGAGCCTGACCGACCGCCTGGCCGCCGACGGTTCCCCACAAGCCCGCCGGCGGCTCGGCCAGTCCATCCTTGCCGAGACGGTGCTCGCGCTGGTGCTGGTTGCAGCCGCGGCGACCCTGGCGTCGCTGACGCCAGCCGTGCACGAGCAACCGGTCTGGCCATTCTCCTGGCGGCCCAGCCTGACGGTCCTGACGGATCCCGACCTGAAGCAGGAGGTCGGCAACGCGGTGATGTTGGTCGGCCTCGGCGTGGCGGCCGTGGCGGCGAGCCTGATCTGGCGGCGCGGGCAGATCGTTGCCTGGATCGTGCTGGCGGTCATCCTGGTCAACCGCCTGCCGTCGCTTGAGTTGCTGCTGGTCGAGGCGTACCCGACCAGCTTCTACACCTCCCCGACCGGCTTCGCCGCGTCCGGCATCGCACAGGGCCAGGCGCTCTTTGCAACCCATTGCGCGTCCTGCCATGGAGCCACCGGCGACGGGCCGGCCGCCGCGGGACTGCGGGATCACCCAGCCGACCTGACTGCCGCCCACCTGCTGGAGCACGCCGATGGCGACCTGTTCTGGTGGCTGGCCCATGGCATCGAGGATCCGGAAGGCGGCATGGCCATGCCGGGGTTCGCGGACCAGTTGAACGAAGCGCAACGCTGGGCGTTGATCGACTTCGTCCGCGCCAACAATGCCGGAGCAGCGATGCGCGACGAAGGGCAGTGGCCGGAGCCGATGCGGGCCCCGGCGCTCCCGGTTGTCTGCACCGATCCGGCGATCGCCGATATGGCTGCGCTGCGGCGGCAGGTTGTCGAAGTGATTGCCGATTCCTCCACCTCGCCGGAACCACCCGCCATCCCGCCGCAGGACGGCGTCCGGGTCGTCAGGCTGCATCTGGCCGACGGGGCGCGGCGGCCGGATTGCACGGTCGAAACGCCGGATGCGTGGCGCGCCTATGCCGTGCTGGCCGGACTCCGCCCGGAGGCATTGGCCGGGACGGCCTTCCTCGTCGATCCCAACGGCTGGCTGCGGGCGGTGCGGCGCGCCGGCGACGGACCCAGTTGGACCGATCCAGCCCTGCTGATCGCCGAAGTGCGACAAATTTGCGAGCACCCTATTTCCACCCCAGCCGGAGACGACCATGAGCACCACCACCCCTAAAGGGCCGAAACCGGACAACGCCATGCCGCGGTTGGTTTATGCGCTGATCGGCGTGCTGCTGGCGGTGTTGCTGGTGGGGACCGGCGGGTTCCTCTGGCTCGACAACAACCATCGCGCAATGCCGACCATCGGCGGGCCGTTCGCGCTGGAGAACGGCGACGGCAAGCCAGTCACCGACAAGGATTTCCGCGGCCGCTACATGCTGGTGTATTTCGGCTACACGTTCTGCCCCGATGTCTGCCCGACCACGTTGACTGCAGTCGCGGACGCGATGGACAAACTGGGCGCCAAGGCGAGCAAGGTGCAGCCGCTGTTCATCACGGTGGATCCCAAACGCGATACGCCGGCCGTCGTAAAGCAGTACGCATCTGCGTTCGGGACGACGATCCAGGGACTGACCGGGACGCCGGATGAGATCGCGCAAGCGGCCAAGGAATATCGCGTCTACTACGCCGAACACCGCACCGGGCCTGGGCCGGACGACTATTCGATGGACCACAGCTCGATCCTGTATCTCATGGGGCCGGATGGCAGCTTTATCGCGCCGATCCGCGCGGACCAGTCAGGAGATGAGATGGCGGCGGCGATCGCGCGTTTGGTGTCTTAAGACAGCCGCGTCGAGGTCGGTGCTATTGCAGCAACGGCTCGATCGCACGCAGCAGGCGCCCCACCTGGATCCGCCAGTCCATCTGCGGCATGAACGCAGCCGCTCGGGCGCCAACCGCCGCGGCGGCGCTGCGGTCGCGCCAGGCTGCCTCCAACTGCTCGACAATCTCCTCTACGTCGCTTTCGCCCCAGTCGAGCGTGTCGACGCCCGCGCGGCGGACCGCCGACTGACGGTGCAGCCGGACGGCGATGTCGTGCACGAGCAGATCGCGATGGCCTGTGTTGTCGGACAGGATCGTCGGGATGCCGCAGGCAAGGCAGCCCATCGCCACTGGGTTGGTGCCGCCCTCGCAGCGATTGGGGAACACCGCCACGTCGACCTCTCGCAGCACATGCGGCATGGCAATATCGGGTGTGGCCTCAAGCGTGATGACTGCGTCGGGCGGGATGCCATTCGCGACGGCCCAGGCCACCACATCCGGCACACCGTCGGGACGGATGGCCATCGGGGCCAGTGCGGTTCCGTCGAACGTGGATGCGAAGCCGGCCCGAGAGGAGGGCCACGCGGCCAGCAACAGGGCCTGGGGATGACGCTGGCGGAAAATACGGAACGCCGCCAGGACGAGGTCCTGGCCAGTGCGAAAGTCGAGGTCGCCACCGGAAAAGACCACGAACCGGCCAGGGAAGCGACCTGCGCGGGGCGCAGGATGGAACAGGCTGGTGTCGATGCCCTGCAGCACCGTGGTGACCGCGGTCAACCCGTCGGCACGCAGCACAG
Organism: Acetobacteraceae bacterium; assembly: GCA_031291795.1. GTDB lineage: Bacteria > Pseudomonadota > Alphaproteobacteria > Acetobacterales > Acetobacteraceae > Rhodopila. Next base: position 7,661 of record JARLIJ010000224.1, read on the forward strand.
ACTCATTCCAGGATGACGCGGCAACGATCAGTGCCAGGCGTGCCGCGCGTTGGCGGGCCACCGGCGACAACCCTGCGCGCTCGAGGAATACCATGCCGATGGTCGGATCGCCCTCTGGCCAGCGGCCATGCACGACTGGCGCGGCACTGAACTCCTGGCCGAGTGCAAGCAGCACCGGGGCATCGAGCGCGATTTCCCTATCCGGTGCGGCGCCCATGACATTCCACAACGCCTGGGACGCAGCGGTCATCGGCAGCAGCGCGCGCTGGCCCAACGGATCGAGCACCACCGCCTCATGCCGGATCGGCTGGGCGGTCAGCAACGCATAATCCGGGTGGTTGGCCAGAGACAGCGCCAGGTTCAGACCATAGACACCCAGGCTGGAGAAACTGGACAGCTCCCACCCGCACACCAAAGGGCGGCGCGCGCCCGAACGAGGCACCCGCAGCACATGCGCATCCAACACGGACACCCGGTCAGGTGCTGCCGGCGCCTCGGTTACGGCTACCAGTGCCGATGCCAGCCTCCGCCCCCCCAGCCCCAGCCTCCCCCGACACCGATCGCGACCGAGGGACCATAGGCGTAGGGATAGTAGGGATACGGGTAGGCTGCCGGATACGGATAGGGGTAGGGCCCAGGGTAGCCTGCATAACCCGAGGGGGCGCTCTGGACCGAGTTCCCTTTGGAATACATGCATTGGGTATAGGCGACGTCGTAGCGCTGCTGCACGTTGCCGCCCACCACCTGGGCGTTGTTGGCGCCGATGGCGCTGCCGGCCAGCAGACCGGTCGCCCCGCCGATTGCCGCACCTGCGCCGGCAGCCCCGCCAACGGAGCCCAATGCGGCACCGACACCGGCCCCGAGCGCGGTGCCGACGACGGCACTGCCGACCGCACTATTGGTGGCAGCCTGGGAGGCCGACACTCCCCCTGTCTGCTGGGTGGCGAACCCGCGGCAGACGCTATCGTCCTGCTGGAAGACTTCGAACGGCTTGCCCTGTGCCGGCAGCGCCATGACGCTGGGACCGGAAGGCGGAGCCACCGCGCAGGCGCCCACCCCCAACGTCGCGGCAAGCGCAAGAGACAAGGGCACGGGGCGCATGATCGCTGTTCCTCATTCAAGTCGGCTGCGCCGACTTTAGGCCCGGCGCGTTTCTCAACCAGTAACATAGTGTGTCGCCAATTCCTGATCGAGCCCAGCGTCGTTTTTATTGACTTAGACGGCCCTGGAGCCGCTAAATCCGGCGCAACGTCCAAGAAGCATAAAGGTAAATGTCCCGGGCCTCGACGTCCGGGACTGTAGGGAAGGACTTGTTCGATGTGCTGGTGCACCGGACGTCGCAGTGCCGTCTCCCAGAGTCGCACTGAGCGTTAAGGGGGCGGCGCCATGGGCATCACCACGACACTTGACGCACCGGCACTTGCCAGGCGCGTGCCACGCCGTGCCTGGCGTAGCGGCCTGCTGGGGAGCGACTACCTCTGGGCGCTGGCGTTCGTCACGCCCTACATCACGGTGTTCCTCGCCTTCGTCATCTACCCGGTGACCTACGGGCTTTGGCTGGGCAGCGACCCGGCGAGCTACCGCGCCCTGTTCGCCGACCCGGTCTACCCGGAGGCGGTGGTCAACACCCTGATCTATCTGGCGATCGGGGTGAACCTGAAGCTGTTCCTCGCCCTGCTGCTGTCTGGCTTCTTCATGCGCAAGGGCTGGTGGATGAAGGCGCTGCTGCTGGTGTTCATCCTGCCGTGGGCGGTCCCCGGGATTCCCAGCTTCATCTCCATCCACTGGATGCTGAACGGCCAATGGGGCCTGATCAACAATGCCATTTGGGACCTGTTCCAGACCGACGGGCCGCCCTGGCTGGACCAGTCTACCCTGGCGCTGGGATCGGTCATCTATGCCTATATCTGGAAGTGGCTGCCGTTCTGGACGATGATCTTCCTGGCGGGGCGGATGGCGATCCCGCGGGAACTGTACGAGGCGGCGGATGTCGACGGCGCCACCGGGATCGGACGGTTTCTGCACGTCACGTTCCCGCTGATGGCCAACCTCTACACCGTCTGCACGCTGCTCAGCACGATCTGGTCGCTGGGCGATTTCAACGCGGTGCACTTCATCTCGGGCGGCGGGCCGGCGCTTTCGACGCATGTTCTGGCGACGCTGGGCATCCGCGACGCGTTCGAACTGGGCGATCCGCGCATGGGCATGGCCTGCGTCATCTCCGCTCTGCCTTTGCTGATTCCGCTGGTGATCCTGCTGATGCGCCGGCTGTCTAGAGGCGAGGTGCAGCTGTGAGCGTCGGCAGCCACGCGCGGATGCAGCGCCGGCTGGGCGATGCCAGTGCCATGGCGCTCGCGGCTGTGCTGCTGATCTGGACGTTCATCCCCCTCTACAACATGGTCCTCGTCGCAGTGCAGCAGAAGGAGGACGTGTTCAGCACCAACGTCTTCCCGCCTGCGCCGACGCTGGAAAGCTTCGGGGCAGTGCTGCACGAAGGCTACTGGCTGCTGGCGAATTTCTGGCAGCAGATGGGCAACAGCTGCTTCATCGGCATCACTGTCGCGCTGCTGACCCTGGCGATCGGCACGCTGACCAGCTTCACCATCGGCCGGATGCGAATCCGCCTGGGCTGGATGCTGACCAACGCGGCGCTGCTGACCTACGTCATCCCGATGTCCTTCCTGGCAATCCCGTTCTACGGGATCATGAAGCGCTACGGGCTGGCGGATGACGCCTGGTCGGTAATCGCGGTGGAGGTCACCTTCGCGACGCCCTATGCGATCTTCATCTTCCAGCAATATGCCACCTCGATCCCACATGAGCTGGATGAGGCAGCACGGATCGACGGCGCCTCGCCGCCGCAGATCTTTTTCCGCATCTATTTGCCGTTGATGGCGCCCGCACTGGTCGCGATCGGCACCTATGCGTTGCTGCTGTCCTGGAACGAATACCTCTACACCTTCCTGCTGCTCTCCTCCGACAGCACGATCACGGTGCCGGTGGCGCTCGGGAAGTTCCTTAACAGCGACGAAGCGCCATGGAACTATCTTATGGCAGCGGCGATCACCTATGCGCTGCCGCCGCTGATCATCTATTATGCGTTCCGCCGACACATGAGCGGCGGCCTGACCATGGGTGGGGTGAAGGGCTGATCAGCCCGCGTTTTTGCCCGATTGAGGCAGGTCACTGCGACAGGGGGGGCCGACGTCCGACCGAAGCCATGCGGGCGATCCGCGTGCAACAACCTGGGCGGAACACATGGACAATACGATAGAACAGGGGCGGGAGAAGTACCAGCTCGTGCTGGCGATGGCGCAGCGCCTGCCGCCCGTCGTCACCGCGGTCGTCCATCCCTGCGACACTGTCTCGCTGGAAGGGGCGGTCGAGGCATATCGCCTCGGCCTGATCCTGCCGATCCTCGTAGCGCCGCCGCGGAAGCTGCAGGATGTTGCGGTGAAAGCCGGCATCGATATCAGCGGCCTGCAAGTGGTGCCGAGCGAGCATAGCCACGATTCGGCGGCAAAGGCGGTGGCCCTGGTGCGGGAGGGGAAGGTCGAGGCGCTGATGAAAGGCAGCCTGCACACCGATGAGGTGATGGGCGCGGTGGTATCGGGGAGTTCGGGCATCCGGACCGAGCGGCGCATCAGCCACTGCTATATCATGGACGTGCCCGGGCATGCGGCGCCCCTGATCATCACCGATGCCGCGGTGAACATCGCGCCGACGCTGGAGGAAAAGGTCGACATCGTGCAGAACGCGATCGACCTTGCCCACGCCATCGGACTGGATGAGGTGCGGGTGGCGATCCTGTCCGCGATGGAGACGGTCAACCCCAAGGTGCCCTCGACGGTCGAGGCAGCCGCGCTCTGCAAGATGGCGGACCGGGGCCAGATCACCGGCGCCGTGCTGGACGGGCCGCTGGCGCTGGACAACGCGATCGACCCGCAGGCCGCCGCCGTCAAGCATATCGTGTCCCCGGTGGCCGGGCACGCCAACGTGCTCGTCGTGCCGGACCTGGAGGCAGGGAACATGCTGGCAAAGAGCCTGTCGTTCCTGGCAGGGGCGGAATGTGCCGGCATTGTCCTGGGTGCGCGGGTGCCGATCATCCTGACCAGCCGTGCGGATTCGGTGGTAACGCGGCTGGCATCCTGCGCCGTGGCATCGCTCGTGGCAGCCGCACGCCGGCACGCTCTGGCGCACCAACTGCCAGCGAACTGACGCCCGCCCGCGCCGCTTCACCGTTCGGCATCAGGGCCGGCAAGGCGGCGGGCGGTGCGTAGCAAGAGCTGGCGGTCTTCAGGCGAACACTCGCGATAGAGCCGCAGCAGCGCCAGTTCGTCGCCGCTGCCAACATGGCTGGGGCTGCGCTTGTCTTCGCCATACATGAGGTATTCCACCCCCACGTCCAAGGTCGAGGCGATTCGGGTCAGGTTGCCAGTGATCTGACCGGCCCGCCCCGTCTCCCACTGAGCGACGGCGCTGCGAGAGACGCCGATCGCAGTGGCGAGTTGGTCCTGGGTCATGCCCTTCTCGCGCCGGACATCGCGGATACGGGCACCAATCTGTGCGGGGTCGCTCATCAGCGTTAGTATATATGGCGGCCCTAACAGATGCCAGGGGCTTCGCCAGTCCTGCGGCGGCGGCTGATCGCATGCCGCTGGCATACGGAGATATGGCGGCCTTGGACGGCAGAGAGACGCACCAGGCCAGGAATTGTTAGTTTTATTGACATTATAGGTGAATATAACTAACTGGACGCCTCGCCATCGTCAGAGAGGCTCCCATGCCGAAGAAAATCGAATGGACCGCCGCCCAGGACATGCAAATCAAGCGGATGCGGGCAGAGGGAGCGACCTGGGATGCCATCGCGGCATCCCTCGGCGTGACCCGCTGGACCGCGATCGAGCGCGGCCGGCGGATCGGCGCACGGCAGCCGCCGGCCGATTTCGTGCCCCCGCCGGACAGCCTGCTGCGCGAGCCGCTGCCGGCCGGCGATCCGCGGAGCTGGGATGCCCTGACGCGGGGAACGGTCCTGGAAGGGACGCCCTACCCGCTGCCGGTCTTCACACGCTAAGGGGGAAGACAGTCCATGACGGAGTTGCAGATCGTCCCCGACGCAGCCACGCCGGCGCCAACGCACCCCATGGGGAACGGAAGCGCAACGGGGGCCGTAAGCCGTTCCGACAAGCCAGACAGCGGGCAACCCGATGCGGAATACGTCATCGCCCGCCTGGAGGAGGCGGGGGCCTCCTTGCTCGCACTGCCGGCCGCCGGCTGGACGACCAAGCTGCGCAGTTCAACGATCGAAGTGGTACGGGTTGCGGCGGAAACATATGGCTGGTCCCGTGCCCCGATCCGCCCCCCCGTCCCGTCAGCCGAAAAGATCACCCGGATGGATGAGGCGATGGGCTGGCTTCAGCGCATCCCCGACGACCGCTTCGTGCTGCGTCGGGTGGTCGGCGCCCGCAGCCTGGTGCACCCGATCACAGAGCGGCACTTGTTCCCCTGGCGGCGACTTGGCGCCGCGCTCGGCGCCGATCACAAAGCGGTCCAGCGCTGGCACGCGCAGGGCATCGACATGATCGTCGCGTCATTGAACCGGCGCCGATAGCCGGCCGCCTCCCGTACGGCCCCTCATCGGGCCGTACGGTCGCTTCGGGCGTAGTTGTGCGGACTGTTGCTCCAGGCAGCGACAGTCTCGGGCCGCTGAAAACCCATCCGGACGACCGGATGCGACAGACGTTCAGGTGCCCTCAGGGGTGCTTGTGGATGGGGTCGACCCAGAACACGGATTCCGGCTTCTCCACTGGCTCGATGTCCAGGTTGACCACGACCGCTTCGTTGTCGCTGCGTACCAGGACACATTCCAACGTCTCGTCGGCGCTGGCATTGATTTCCTGATGTGGCACGTACGGCGGGACGAAGATGAAATCGCCCGCCTCGGCCTCGGCGACGAACTCCAGGCGCTCGCCCCACCGCATGCGGGCCTTGCCGCGCACGACATAGATGACGCTCTCGAGCGCACCGTGGTGGTGTGCACCGGTCTTGGCATTCGCGTAGATGTTGACGGTGCCCGCCCAGATCTTCTGTGCGCCGACACGCGCCGCATTGATCGCAGCGGCCCGGTTCATGCCGGGAGTCTGGGCCGTGTTGGTGTCCAGTTGATCGCCCTTGATCACCCGCACGCCGTTCAGCCGCCAGTCGACTGTGCCGGGCGCCGGTGGCACGTCATGATGATGGTCATGGCTCATCGCCGCTCTCCCCACTTTGGATTGGACGTGTGTTGTGGCGCGTTGCCGGCCAGGGGGGAAGCCCTCCGCCGCATCGGACAGGGTCGCAAGCCTCTGGCCTATCGCCCATAACAGTCTCGTGCCCACCAGGGGCAGGCAACGGATGGACGAGATAGTGGCGGACGGATTTGTCGTGCACGACCTGGCGCCAGAGCTGATGGTGCGGGTGACCCGCCCAATGCCGCCGCTGCCGGCAGAGATCGATGCCCGCGTCGAAGCGTTGTGGCGTCAGGCAGCTTCACGTGTGGAAGCCGGCGGCGCAGGTCGGCTGTTCAACGGCCGCGTGTTCAGTGCCGACCGCATCACACCAGCCGCTATCACCGGCCACATGACGGAGTTCCGCCGCATCGTGGCGCAGATGGAGGACCCATCCCTGTTCCCGGCGCTGGCACTGCGACCGTTGGCGGTCGGCGGGGTACTGCGGTGCCGCGACGGTGTCGCGGTTGGCCGCCGGCCGCCAGCTGCGGTGTACCAACCTGGCATGTGGCAGTTGCCGCCAGCCGGCAGTGTCGACGCGAGTGCGCTGGGTGCCGACGGGACGATTGACCTGGTGGCGCAGGTGCTGACCGAGTTGCGCGAGGAACTCGGGCTGCCGGCAACGTCCGTAACGGCCCCTTGCCCGATCTGCGTGGTTGAGCACCCCGGTAGCCATGTCTCCGATCTCGGCATGGCATTGACCACGACGGTCAATGCGCAGGCTGTGCTTGACGCCCACCGAACGGATGGCAACGGCGAATACGATCCGCTGCGTGTGATCGGCTTCCAGGACATTGCCGGATTCGTCGCCGAGGCAGGCGACCTTCTGGTGCCGCCTGCCCGCATCTTCCTCGAAAGGCTGCGCCTGCTCCCGTGAGCCCCCCTTCGGTGGTTGGCCCCTCAGTCCAATGGACGATGGGCGGTCTCCCGAAGCCGGAGAATGACCAGGAAACTCACCAGCGCGGACGCCATCACATACGCGGTCGGCGCCATCCTGGAGCCGGTGGCGTCGATCAGCCATTGCGAGATGAACGGTGCGAAGCCACCGAAGATGGCGACCGCGAGCGCATAGGACGACGACATCCACGTCGACCGACCGCGCGTCGGAAATATCTCGGCGATCGCCGCGGGCCCTGGTCCGGAGAACAGCGAGATCGCAAACGCGAAGACAATCTGGACCGCCACCACAATACCGAACCCGTAGTCCTGCGTGAGCAGCCAGAACGCCGGGATCGGAACGATGAAGCACAGGGCGCAGGAGGCGAGCAGCAACGGCCGGCGCCCGATTCGGTCCGACAATGCCCCCATGATCGGCACAAGGATCACCAGCGCCACCAGGCTGGCGGCGGTGGCCCAGAGCGACTGCGCAGCGCTGAGCTTCAGCTGCGTCCGGGTGAACGTCGGCATGTAGGTCAGGAACGTGTAGTACGACACGGTCCACAGCACGGTGAAGCCGAACGCCTGCACGGCCATGCCCATGTTGGACGTCGGCGCTGCCGCCACTTCGCCTTCCTCGACGATCTCGCGATAGGGCGGGGTCTCATCCACCTCCCGCCGCAGCCAGAATCCGATCGGCCCGAACAGGCCGCCGACCAGGAAGGGGATGCGCCACCCCCACGCGTTCATGTCCTCCGACCCAAGCCAGGACGTGAGCAGAGCAGCGAAGCCGGCCCCGAGCAGCCCGCCGCCAGCGACCGACATCTGCTGCAGGCTGGTGTAGAATCCGCGGCGGCCTTCCATCGACCACTCCGCCATGAAGGCGGTCGCGCCGCCCCATTCGCCGCCGGTCGAGAACCCCTGCAGCAACCGCGCGAGCAGCAGCAGGACCGGCGCCGCCATACCGATGCTGCCATAGGTGGGAAGGACACCCATGATGACGGTGCCGGCAGCCATCAGCAGGATCGTCAGCACCAGCGCCGGTTTGCGGCCGCGCGTATCGCCCATCCGGCCGATGACGATCCCACCCAGGGGACGGAATATCAGGCCGACCCCGAACACCAGGAATGTGTTTAACAAGGCGCTGTTCGGATTGTCCTTGGGGAAGAAATTCAGGGCCAGCGCGCCGGCGAGGTAACCGAACACGCCGAAATCGTACCACTCCATGACGTTGCCGATGGTCGCGGCGTAGATTGCCTTACGGCTCTGCGCCGCGGTCGGACCCGCGTGCCGGCCAAGCTGCGCCGTTGCCTCACCTGTCATGTCCTGCCTTCCCCACCGCTATCCCGCGGTTGTCATGCAAGCACAATGCCGGAAGGGTCGAGCGCGCCGCTCTCTCAGTGCCAGCCGGTCATCGGCCAGCCCGTTTTGGCCACGGCCGCATCGTCAGGCCAGATCGTGACGTAGTCCTTGCCCTGAAGCTGCGTGAGGTAGATCGCGCTCTCGACGTTCTGTCCCGTCTCGTCGAAGCGGACGCCGCGATAGCCGATGAACATCGCGCCGCGCGGCATGGCGGTGGCCTTCAGCGCTGCCTGCAGCTTCGCCGGGTCGGCGGAGCCCGCCCGGTTCAGCGCATCCGCCAGGACGAAAAAGGCCTGCATCGAACGGCCGCTCACATCGCCGATCTCGTTCCCGGTCTTCGCCTTGTAGAGGGCATTGACCTTGGCTGAGAGGCTGTCGGGCGCCCCAAGGCTCCAGACACTGCGGTTCACCAGCCCCTGGGCGATGCTCCCCACGGCCGGCAGGAACGACGGGTCGGAGAATCCGGCCGAATCGCCGACGATCATGGGCGGTAGGTAGCCCAGCGTCTTCATCGTGCGCATGAACAGGATCGCATCCGAGGCATAGCTGACGAACAGCGCCACCGACGGGTTCGCCTGCTTGAGCTGAAGCACCTGCGCCGAGACGTCCGGGCCGTTCGCATTGTAGGGAATGCGGATCGCGACCGGCAGGCCGACACGCTTGGCCTCCGCCTCGATCGCGTCGCCGACCGAGGACCCGTAGTCGGTGTTCTCGTTGATGATCGCCACATCCTCGATCTGCCGCCCGGCCTTCTTCTGGTCGAGCAGGAATCGCATGTAGCTGTCGGCGAAGTTGCTGGCGATCGGCGTGACGCGGAAGGTGAACCTGAACCCTCGGGTGGTGATATTGGCTGCAACGGAATCCGCCACCACGAATGGTACACCATAGCGTTCGGCAACGGCGGTGGCGGTCATCGCGGTGGATGAGTGATAGGAGCCGAACAGCGCTGCCACCTTGTCGCCCGTGATCAGCCGCTGCGCCAGGCTCTGTGCAACCGAGGGGTCGCCGCGGTGATCGACGAACACCGGCTCGATCTTCATGCCGCCCAAGCCGGGCAATCCCGGCGAGGTTCCGACCGTCAGGCCCGTCAGTTCGGGATGGCCCGTATTGATGATATCGGTCGCCACTTCCACGGAGGCCTTGGCCTCGCCACCCGACGCCGCGGAGTTGCCGGTGAGCGGAAAAAGCACGCCGACCTTTACGGTATCGGCAGCGCGGGTGCGGCGGGCACCAAGCAGGGCCGATGCGGCAACCAAGAGCGTACGGCGGCGGATCATGACGGCCTCCCCTGTATTTGTTGCCAGTCACATACAGGCGGATGACGTATCCAGGCAACGCGTCGCAGGTGCGGATGGCAGACCGGCTGCGGTGAGGAGTTGTTAACTCTTGGTCCGTATGGGTCTCCGTGCGGGTGGCCAAGCCACCGTTAATCGGCAACCCGGCGGAACAGCAAAAAACATGTCGATCACCACGCCGACCCGTGCTGCTCGTGATGCCCGTGTCATGTCCGATTCCGCTCAGCTCTTCCTTTTCGCCAAAACCGGGTTGCCTGCTGCGCGCGACACGGGGATGCCAACCAACGTCGATATGAAATTCCAGGATTTCTCCGGCTCCAACCTAGCCGGGAAACAACTGATGGGCGTGGACTTCTCCGGGGCCCGCCTGCGTGGAACCGACCTCCGTTCCGCAAACCTGACCGGTGCGACCCTGTTCGGCGCCGATCTGCGGGAGGCCCGGCTCGATCTGGCGCGCATGGTCGGCGTCGATCTGCGCGGTGCCACGCTGCGCGGCGCATCCTTGTCGCAAGCCGATCTATCGCAAGCCGACCTGCGCGACGGCCAACTCTTCCGCGCGGAGGGGGCGGTGCTTCGGTCCGCATGGGTGCCAGACGCAACACAGATGTCGAATGCCTCCCTTGTCGGTGTGAAGATGCTCAAGGCGAAGGTCTCCAATGCCTTCGTCTCGCAGACCGACCTGCGCGACGCGAACTTGCGCGGCAGCATATTCGCAGGTGCCGACCTCAGCGGGTCGATTCTGATCGGCTGCGATCTTCAGGACGTGGACTTCCAAGGTGCCAACCTGAACGGATGCAATCTGGATGGCTCGACCCTCTGCAACGCCAACCTGAAGGGCGCCAGCCTATCGAATGCCAGCCTGCTGGGCGCGCTGCTTGACGGGGTCAATTTCGACGGCTGCGCTCTCGGCACCGCCCGGATGTCACGGCGGCCGAACAATGTTCCGGCACTGGTGGCGACGGTGGCGCGGGCGCATGCCGTGTGGCTGGCCAGTTTTGGCAATGACGGGGTACGGGCGGATTTCTCCGAATCGGACCTGACGGGTGCAGATCTGAGCGGCCTCAATCTCAGCGCCGCCATCATGGCCTATACGGTGCTGCGCGGGGCCAACCTGACAGGCGCCCACCTGATGATCGCAGACCTCTCGGGGGTCGACCTCAGGGAGGCGCAACTCTTCGGCGCCGACCTCCGAGGCTGCGTGCTGGAGCGAGCGAAGCTGCAGGCCGCCTGCCTGGCGTCGGCACGGCTCGGTTGTGCCGAGGTGGACGGCGTGGGCGGCCGGGTGACGCTCCCTTGCAACCTGACGCTGGCTCATCTGCAGGCTGCGGACCTGCGCGATGCCGACCTCGATGGCGCCGTGCTGCGGGGCGCGAACCTGTCGGGGGCCGACCTGACGCGGGCGCAGTTGCGCGGCGCGAACCTGGCTGGCGCCACGCTCACGGGCGCGGACACCGAGGGGAGCGACATGACAGGTGCTGACGTCTCGCGGGCGATCGGTCTCGTCCGATTCTTACGACGGTAAGCGCCAAGCTAAATGGCGGATTCATGCCCGGATTGATCGCTCGCATTGACGACATCGCCGACGCGCTGGGTGCCACGGCAACGCGGCTGCACGCGATGGCGCAGCACCGGGCTCAGCTGGACACGGCATTCGGCAATATCGAGGGTGCCGTCGCGCTGTGGGACGGCGAGGAGCGGCTGGTGATGGCCAACCGGCGGCTCCACGAGTTGTTCGGGCTGCCACCAGAAGCAATCGTGGCCGGGATGCGATTCCGCACGTTCATCGACCTGGCCATCGAACACGGCCACCTGGAAGGGCCGGGTCCCGAGGATGTGTATACGCGGAGATGCGCGCTTGTGCGGCGCGGCAAGGCGCTGACGTTCGACATCGCACTGACAAGCGGCCGGGTGGTGCAGGTTTCCTACCATCCGCAGGAGAGTGGCGGCTGGCTTGCCACCTATGAGGATGTCACCGAACGACAGCGGGCGCAGGCCCAGGTGGCCTTCCTCGCCCACCATGATCCGCTGACCAGACTGGCCAATCGGGTGTTGTTCCATCTGAAGCTGGGGGAAGTCCTGGCGCGGGTCGGTGACGTCGCCGTGCTCTATCTGGATCTCGACCGCTTCAAGGAGGTCAACGACACCCTCGGCCATACCATCGGCGACACGCTGCTGCGCTTCGCCGCCACGCGACTCGGCAACTGCTTCCGTCAAAGCGACACGGTCGCACGATTGGGTGGCGACGAATTTGCCGTGATCCTGTCGCCCGGTACGCGCGACGTCGCTGTTGCCGCCGCGCAGCACGCGATCGACATCCTCGGCAGACCCTTTGACGTCGAAGGTCATGAAATCACCGTCGGCACCAGCATCGGCATCGCCGTGGCGCCGCAACAGGGCAAGGATTCCGAAACGCTGCTGCGGCATGCCGACATGGCATTGTACGCAGCCAAGGCGGATGGCCGCGGCACGTTCTGCGTATTTGAGCAGATCATGAACGATCGCCTGCTTGCCCGCCACGCGCTGGAGGGCGATCTGCGCACGGCCATCGCGAAAAACGAACTCAGACTGTTCTACCAACCGTTGGTCAATACCCGAACCGGCATCGTTTCCGGCTTCGAAGCACTGATGCGCTGGCACCATCCGCAACGCGGTCTGATTGCACCGGCCGATTTCATCCCCGTCGCCGAAGCAACGCGGCTGATCGTACCGCTCGGCACGTGGTCAATCCGGCAGGCCTGCATCGATCTGGCACGACTGCCAACGCATCTGCGAATGGCCGTGAACCTGTCGCCGGTGCAATTCCGCAACAAAGAGCTCGTCCGCACGGTGCGAGACGCCCTGACCGCATCCGGCATCCCGGCCGGACGATTGGAGTTGGAGGTGACGGAGTCCACGCTGATGAAAGACGTGGATTCGGCCGTCGCGATATTGGACGAGTTGCGGTCGCTCGGGGTGCGTATCGCCATGGACGATTTCGGCACCGGCTACTCGTCGCTCTCCTATCTCCGACATTTCCCGTTCGACAAGATCAAGATCGACAAGTCGTTCGTGGATGACATCGGCCAGCGGCGCGGTGCGGATGCGATCATTCGCGCGGTCACCGGGATCGCCGACAGCCTCGGCATCGAAACCGTTGCCGAGGGCGTGGAGAGCCCCGAACAATATCAGCGTGTGGTGCAGGAGGGCTGCGACCAGGTGCAGGGATACCTCTTCAGCCGGGCCGTCGGGGTCGCCGCCCTGCCCGACGTCATCCGGCGCATCGACGGCAACGGCGTCTCGGGAAGACACGGCCGTCCTCGGCATGATGGTCCGCCCTTCCCGAGCGGAGTACTCCGGCAAAAACCATGACATATCAATAGATTATGGAAGATCACCGGCCAGAGGCTGTTTTGCTTGACCCTTCGGCCGTCCGTTTCGTCGTCATGGCCAGAAAGGCCAGGGTGAAAGCCGATGAGCCGATTTCATCGGCAGTTGGTATGGGGAGCAGTCGCCACCAGGGGCCGAGATGTCCGCCGAGCAGCAAAAAAGTCGGCCCGATCAGGGGCTGATCGGGCCGACAAGAAGGTCCGGGTTGACCTGGGTCATGAGGACCCAATCCAACGGCGCGGGTGTTGGGGCAGCGCCGCTTGACCCACAAAATCTGCGCGAAGCACCCATCGGCTGGCTGTGAATTAGCTCACAGGTCCGGCGAAAAAGCGGGAGCAGACCGCCGTCACGGGAACAGGCCGCGAGTCACCTTCGCGCTCAGGACTTTCTGTACCCCAATCGCCATCGCCGCCGTCCGGTGGGAGACCTTGTCGCGCTCCGCCCGCGCCATGACCTGGCCGAACGCTTTCTGCAGGACGTGGTAGAGCTTGCTCATGACCTCGGCTTCGTCCCAGAAGAACTGCTGAAGGTCCTGCACCCACTCGAAGTAGCTCACAACGACGCCACCGGCGTTGCACAGGATATCCGGGATCACAAAGATCTCATTGCGCCGCTGGTCCAGCACGAGATCGGCGTCGGGGGTGCTCGGACCGTTGGCCCCCTCGGCGAGGATGCGGCATTGCAGCCGTGCAGCGATGCCCGCATCAATCACCCGCTCCATCGCGGCCGGCACCAGCACATCGCATTTCTGCGTCAGCAATTCGCTCGGATCCAACGCCATTTCGTTGGAGAACCCGCTCAACGCGCCCCGTTGTGCAGCGTGGCGGACCAGCGCCGCAACATCGAGGCCGCGCGGATCGAAGCAGCAGGCCGTGTGGTCGCTCACCCCGATGATCTTCATCCCCCGCTCCGCGAGCGACTGGGCCGCGACGCTCCCGACGTTGCCGAACCCCTGGACGATCGCGGTGGCACCATGCGGTTCCAACCCGATGCGCTGGCAGGCACGCTCGACCAGGAACCCGACGCCGCGGCCAGTGGCTTCGCGCCGCCCCTCGGTGCCGCCGGACGCGACCGGCTTGCCGGTGACGATCTCAGTCACGGTGCGGCCCTGGTACATTGAATAGGTGTCCATGAACCAGGCCATCACCTGCTCGTTCGTGCCCATGTCGGGCGCCATGACATCGGTGTGCGGGCCGACGAACGGGATCATCTCCTGCATGTAACGGCGAGAAAGACCCTCCAGCTCATGGCGTGACAGCGCGTGCGGATCCACCGTGATGCCACCCTTGGCCCCCCCATAGGGCAGGCCGGTCAGGGCACATTTCCAGCTCATCCAGACCGCCAGAGCTGCGACCTCACCGATATCGACGCTAAGCGCAAAACGGGTGCCGCCCTTGGTAGGGCCAAGCGTCAGGTGATGCTGGACGCGATACCCCTGAAACACCGCCGTGGATCCGTCGTCGCGGTGGATCGGGCAGGACACGATGATCGCCCGCTTGGGGTAAAGTAACCGGTCGCGCTGGTCCGCGGGGATCTCCAGATAGTCCGCGATCACCTGGAACTGGGCGCGCGCCATGTCGAACACGGGACCGGTGTAAATGGTCATGCTGCGTCTCCTTGCCGGCCTGGGACAGGTCGGGGATGATCCGCCATCGTCCAATCTGGAGACTGCCGTGTCGACCACAATCGACGAAGCCTCAGCGCACGCGCTGCTGACCCAGCGGAATCGCGAGTCCGCGATGCCGACGCCGGTGGCCTGGAACACCGTCCTGGAGACCATCCTGGCCCATCGATCCGTCCGCGGCTTCCTGCCGAAGCCGTTGGAGGCAGGGACCTTGGAACTCCTGGTCGCGGCGGCGCAGTCGGCCTCGACCTCCTCCAACCTCCAGGTCTGGAGCGTGGTCGCGGTGGAGGATCCTGAACGGAAGTCGCGGCTGGCAGACCTGGCCGGGCGGCAGCAATTCATCCGTGAGGCGCCAGTGCTACTGGTCTGGTTGGCGGACCTGGCGCGGCTCGACGGGATCGCCGCCGATCGTCAGATGCAGTTGGAGGGGGCGCAATACCTTGAGGCCTTCATCCTCGGTGTCGTGGACGCGGCCCTGGCAGCGCAGACGGCGCTGATCGCCGCCGAATCCCTCGGGCTTGGCGGGGTCTTTGTCGGTGCGATGCGCAATTTGCCGGAGCAGGTGGCGGCGGAGTTGGCGCTGCCGCCAAACGTGTTTGCCGTCTTCGGCATGGCGATCGGCTGGCCCGATGCGGACAAGGCAACCGGCATCAAGCCTCGTCTGCCCCAGGAGATGGTGCTGCATCGCGAGCAGTACGACGTCGACCGAAAGCGAGAGGCCGTCGAGCGGTACAACGCGATCGCGCGGGACTACATGCGCGAGCAGGGGATGAAAGAGCAGGACTGGACCAGCCAGGCGATCGACCGGCTGAAAGACACCGCCGCCTTGCATGGCCGCGACCGCATGCGGGAGGCGCTGGCCAATCTCGGGTTCGGGTTGCGCTAGCGGCAGCCGGGAGCGCACCACCGCCCACCGGTCGCGGGTCTCCTAGGACTTCCAGTTCTGCAGGAAGGCTTCGACGACCGCGAGGAATCCGGCCGGATTGTCGGCATGCACCCAATGGCCGGCGTTCTTCAGCGTGACGAAGCGGGCGCGAGGAAACATGGTTCGAATGGTGGGCCGGTCCTCGGAGCGCACATAATCGGAGCGCTCCCCTGCGACGAACAGCGTGGGGCCATCGTAGGTGCCGGGCAGCGGCGCCCAGCCTTCCAGGTCCGGAACCGCGGCGGCGATCTGGTCGAGGCCGATGCGCCAGCCCGCCGACGCGCCAAACCGCAGGTTCTGCAACAAGAATGCGCGCACGGCCGGATCGGCCACGCTGTCGGCCAGCCTGGCGTCCGCCTCGGCACGGGTAAGCGACGGGGTGAGCGGCAGCGCCTGCAACGCAGCGGCGATCCCTGTGTTGCCGTGCTGGTAGAGAACCGGGGCGATATCCGACACCAGCAACCGGCCGATCGCTGCCGGCTGGGTCAGTGCGACGGCCATCGCCGCCTTGCCTCCCATCGAATGACCGATGACGGCGGCCGGCCCGGTGCTGAGCGCATCCAGGGTTTCCAGAACATCCGCGGCCTGGGTCGCGTACCGCATGTCGTCGCCGTGCGGGCTGGCACCGTGGTTGCGCATGTCCAGGGCGATGACCCGGAACCGCGCCGAAAGGGCGCGCTGGACCACCCCGAAATTGCGCGCGGCACCGAACAGACCGTGGAGCAGGACGACCGGCGAACCTTCGCCGGACTGCAAGGCATTCAGGATCATCGGAATCTGCGTCCCGGCCAGGCGGCAAATGCCACGCCGACCATGATGAGGGCCGATCCGCACACCAGATCGGCCGTGAGGGGTTCGCCAAGGAAAAGGTTAGCCAGGATAAGGCTCACTGCGGGTGTGGTCAGGAAGCCAATGGAGGACACCACGGCCGGCAGCTTCGCCGTCGCGTCCATCACGCACCAGGTCCCGAGCGGCCCGGCGATGAAGCCGATATAGGCCAGGGCTGCCCAGGAACCAGGGTCGGCGCCCAAGGTGCCATGCGGTGCGTGCCACCAGATCAGGGGCGCCAGCATCACGGACGCCACGAGGAAGCACCAGGGCAGCAACTCGAACATCGTCAGGCGCGGCCGGCTCACACGGGTGACCAGGATCGCAACCGACCAGGACAGCGCCGCTCCAAGCAGGAAGGCGTGTCCGATCAGCACGTCGCGGCTGGTCCAATCGATCGCCCATGGATTGGTCAGGACGGCGATGCCCGCCACGCCCAGGGCGACCGCGAGCCATCTGCGGGCAGCGATCGGTTCGCGCAGGAAGATCAGCGACAACGGCACCACCCATACGGTGGTGGTGTTGGCCAGGATGGCGGTGCGTCCCGCCGGCACCCAGGCCACGGCCTCATGCGCCAGGGCGAAGTAGCCGCCGAGCTGCAGGACACCGACCGCCAGGAGTGCCGGCAGGTCCGCGCGGCCCGGACGCCGGAACCGGCCTCGCACCATGAGGATGATGGCCGCCGTGAGTCCGGACAGCACCGCGCGGCCTTCGGCGAACCACAGCGGTGTCGAACCGGCCGTAAGGGCAAGCTTGGTCAGCGGCCATGCGCTGGACAGCAGGCACACCGAGGCAAAGAGCTGGAGAAGACCAACCGGGGGCAGAGCGGCGACCGTGACCGAAGCGGTTTGGGTCGCTGGCGGAGGGCGCGCCGGCTGGCTTGGTGCAGCTGATCGGATGGGAGGTCCCTTCCTCGGTCGATTCGAAACGTCGTGGTAGGAGAGGCGTAAGCTCGGCGCCGGCTGACTGGCAACGACGCGGCGGTCGCCGCCTAATCCAAGGTCAGCATGATCTTGCCGATATGCTGGCTGGTTTCCATCAGGCGGTGTGCCGCGGCGGCCTGGGCGAGTGGGAAGGTGGCATGGATCACCGGCGCGCATTTCCCCGCGTTGAGCAGCGGCCACACTTTCTCTCGCAGTTCCGCGGCGATGGCGCCTTTCTGGGCTGTGGTGCGCGGACGCATGGTGGAGCCGGTGATGACGAGGCGCTTCACCATGACATGGACGAAGTCGAAATTCTCGACCTTCGATCCGCCCAGGAAGGCGATCAAGACCAGCCGCCCATCCAGCGCCAGGCTGCGGACGTTGCGGGTCATATAAGGGGCGCCGACCATGTCCAGGATGACGTTGACCCCGCGCCCCTCGGTGAGTTTCTTCACGACGTCGGCGAAGTCTTCGGTCCGGTAGTTGATCGCGGTGTCGGCGCCCAGCTTGCGGCAGGCCGCGCATTTCTCGTCGGAGCCGGCGGTCGCATAGACCGTGGCACCGAAGGCATGCGCCAGCTGGATGGCGGTCACGCCGATCCCACCGCTGCCACCATGAATCAGGGCCTTCTGGCCGGCAGCAAGCTGGCCAGCCTGGAACAGGTTGGCCCAGACGGTGAAGGAGGTCTCGGGCAGGGCCGCCGCGCGCAATGCATCGTAGCCAACCGGGAACGGCAGGCATTGCGTCGCCGGCACGGCGCAATATTCAGCATAGCCGCCACCGTTCGCCAGGGCACAGACAGACTCGCCAACCTTCAAAGTGGTGACGGAGGAGCCGACCTGAACAACCTCACCTGCCACCTCCAGGCCCAGGATCGGACTGGCACCCGGCGGCGGCGGATAGGAGCCTTGCCGCTGCGCCACGTCCGGGCGGTTCACGCCGGCGGCCTGAACGCGGATCAGGACCTCGTCCGGCTTCGGCTGCGGCAGCGGACCGGTCGCCGGCTTCAGCACCTCCGGCCCGCCGGCGCCGTCGGCCAGGATATAGGTCATACTCTGCGGCAAGGTCATCGCTGCATTCCCTCATTCACCGGTGGCGTGGCACCATAAGATCTGGACAGCGCGATGCCTATGCGCGGCGCGGCAGAACGAGAGAAAGGGGTTGCATGGCTGACGAGAAGCTGCTGGCAGCGGATGAGCCGTCGCCGGTGCGGGTGCTACGCCCAGACGGTCGGTCCGACCTGTTCCTGACCGCGGACCATGCAGGACGCGCGATCCCCCGGCGGCTGCACTCCCTCGGATTGCCGCCTCATGAGCTGGAACGGCACATTGCGTGGGATATCGGCATCGCCGGCGTGACGGAACGCCTGTCCGCGATGCTGGATGCGACGGCGGTGCTGCAGACCTATTCCCGGCTGGTGATCGACTGCAACCGCAACCCGGATTGGCCGACCGCCATGCCGGAGATCAGCGAATCGACGCCCATCCCCGGGAATATCGAGCTCCGTCCGGCTGATCGGGCTGCGCGGGTGGCGGACGTGTTCAAACCCTACCACGCGCGGATCGAAGCACTGCTTGATGGCCGTGCCGCAGCGGGCCGGCGGACCGTCCTCATCGCGATGCACAGTTTCACGCCGGTGTTCAAGACCGAACGACGGGATATGCAGATCGGCGTGCTGTACGATCGCGACTCCAGGTTGGCATCGATGCTCCTGGGATTGCTGAGGGATGAGGGTGACCTGATTGTGGGGGACAACGCGCCGTATGCGGTCTCCGGGACCAGCGACTACGGTATTCCGGTGTACGGTGAGGCCCGCGGACTGCCCCATGCAGAGATCGAGATCAGGCAGGACCTGATCGCCGACGAGGCCGGCCAGGCTGCCTGGGCGGAGCGGTTCACCCGCCTCCTCACTGCCGCTGACACACGTTTGAAGGCATTGCCATGACCAGCGTATCACCCTGGGCGGGACTCAGCCGCGAGGTCCCGATCGACCGCGCACACGCGGCCCTGCTGTTCGTCGACGTCCAGAACTACAACGCCCGGCCAGATGGTGGCGAATACACAGGCATGGAGCCGACGGAACGGGAGGCGCGCTACGGTGCGTTCTTCCAGACCCTGGATCAAACCGCACTACCCAATATGCGTCGCCTGCAGACGGCCTGCCGCACCGCCGGGATAGAGGTGCTTTACACCGTCATCGAGGCCATGACCCAGGATGGCAGGGACATGAGCCTCGACTACAAGATCAGCGGCCTGTTCGTCCCCAGGGGTTCCTGGGATGCAAAGGTGCTGGATGTGATTGCCCCGGCCGGGGACGAGATCGTGCTGCCCAAGACGTCCTCGTCGGTGTTCATCTCCACCAACATCGATTACGTGTTCCGCAATCTGGGCATCCGGTCGCTGATCATTGCCGGCGTGATGACCGACCAGTGCATCGATTCCGCAGTCCGAGATGCCTGCGACCTCGGCTACCTGGTGACGGTGCCGACCGATGCCTGTGCCACGGCCACAACCGAGCGGCATGAGTGGTCCTTGCGCAACAACCGGGGCTATTGCCGCCAGGTCACCACGGCGGCGTTGCTGAAGGAAATCCAGGGATAAGCCGCGACCCGGTCAGGGCGTGCCGAAGGTCTCCTTCGCCAGCACCAGGAGCGCCTGGAGATATGCTTCGGCGTTCTCCGGGTGGTGCGTGAAGCCAATGCCCCGGCGATAGGCGTGCGCCATCGCGGCGAAATCCTCCATCCCCTGGAACTCGTCCAGCCAGGCACAGATCGCTCGGTATTCATTGAACAGTGGCGATGTCTCCAGGCCGCGCAATTCCTCGGCCAGGTCCTGCATCCTCTGTGCCGCCGCCGCACTTTGGCG
Source organism: Acetobacteraceae bacterium (assembly GCA_031291795.1). Classification (GTDB taxonomy): domain Bacteria; phylum Pseudomonadota; class Alphaproteobacteria; order Acetobacterales; family Acetobacteraceae; genus Rhodopila. Next base: position 27,991 of record JARLIJ010000224.1, read on the forward strand.
ATCCGTCGGATCGGCATCGACCTTGCGCAGGCGCCACTCCGCCGTTGCCTCAAGGTCCTGAACCTCCGGCAGATCGTCCTCGCTGCCGATCATCCGCCTCCCCTCCTGGCTGGTTGAAGGCGCGCCCGCACACGCAGGGCCGGGGCGCCCGGTTGCCTGTCCCCTATCGCCGTCGCACAGTCGCCGCAACCAAGGAGGAACTTCCGGCATGCTCGACAATCCCCCGGCCCTGACGATCCA
>JARLIJ010000225.1 GCA_031291795.1 Acetobacteraceae bacterium
CATGCCGGCGAGCGTGCCGCAGATCGACAGCGGCACGGTGACGGCGGCGGCGACGGTCGGCACGATGCGGCGCATGAACACCAGCACCACCATCAGCACCAGCGCCACCGTGATCAGCAGGGTCCATTGCACGTCATCAACCGATGCACGGATTGTCGTGGTGCGGTCGCTGATCACCGTGACGTTGATGTCGGGCGGCAGCCAGGCCATCAGCTGGGGCAGCAGCGCCTGGACATGGTCGACGGTATCGATGACGTTGGCGCCGGCGGCCTTGGTGATCGTCAGCAGGATGGCGGGCTGCTTGCCGTTCCACGCGGCGAGGCGGGTGTTGGCCGTGCTGTTGACCACCGTCGCGACGTCGGACAGCCGCAGGACGGTGTTGGGGCCGGCCTTCAGGACGAGCGGCGCGTAGTCGTCGGCCTGCGCGATCTGGCCGTTGATGCCGATCGTTTCGGCGCGGTCGGGACCTTGGAAGCCGCCGGTTGGTTCCAGGACGTTGGCGCCGCGGATGGCGGTGTAGACGTCCTGCGCGGACAGGCCGGTGGCAGCCAGGCGCTGCGGGTCGAGGCGCACCCGCACAGCGGGCTTCTCGGAGCCGTTGACGGTGACCTGCGCGACGCCCTCGGCCTGGGCGAGGCGCTGGGCCAGGACGGTGTCGGCCGCATCGTAGATCTGCGCGGTGGACAGGATGTCCGACGACAGCGCGATGGTCAGCACCGGGGTCTCGGCCGGGTTGAACTGGCGGTAGTACGGCAGGGTGGGCAGGTCGGGCGGCAGATCGGTGGCCGCGGCATTGAGCGCCGCCTGCACATCATGCGCCGCGCCGTTGATGTCGCGGTCGATGTCGAACTGGATGACGATCGCGGTGTTGCCGATCGAGGAGGTGGAGGTGATCTCGGTGACGCCGGAGATCGTGCCGAGGTGGCGCTCGAGTGGGGCGGCGACGGAGTTCGCCATGGTCTCGGGATCGGCGCCGGGGCGGGCGGCGATGACGACGATGGTGGGGATGTCGAAGCTGGGCAGCGCCGCGACGGGCAGGAAGCGGTAGGCGACCAGGCCCGAGAGCATCAGGCCGATGCAGAGGAGCAGGGTTGCCACCGGGCGCGCGATGAAGGTGGCAGAGAAGCCGGAGAAGTTCATGGGTGGGGGCGAGGCTGGCTGGCGCGACTGTCACTCCCCCTCCCCTTGAGGGAGGGGGAGAATGCAAAACCGCGGCGCTCATTCCGCTGCCGCCGCGTTGGCAGCCGCTCCGCCGAACCGCCGCCGCAGGCGCTCGAACGCCAGGTAGATCGCGGGGGTCGTATACAGCGTCAGGAACTGCGACAGCAGCAGGCCGCCGATGATCGTGACGCCCAGGGGCCAGCGCAGTTCCGACCCGGCGCCGCGTTCCAGGACCAGCGGAAGAGCGCCGAGCAACGCCGCCACGGTGGTCATCATGATGGGGCGGAAGCGGAGCAGGCAGGCCTCGCGCATGGCGGCTTCGGGGGTGGCGCCGTGTTCGCGCTCCGCCTCGATCGCGAAGTCCACCATCATGATGGCGTTCTTCTTCACGATGCCCATCAGCAGCACGATCCCGACCAGCGCCACCAGCGACAGGTCGGTGCCGCACGCCATCAGCGCCAGCAGCGCGCCGATGCCGGCGGACGGCAGCGTGGACAGGATCGTCACCGGGTGGATCCAGCTCTCGTACAGCACGCCGAGCACGATGTAGATCACCACGATCGCCGCCCCGATCAGCCAGGGTTCGGCGGCGAGCGATTTCTGGAACTCCGCGGCGTCGCCGGCATAGCTGCCGCTGATCGTCTGCGGCATCCCGATATCGCGCTCCGCCTGGGCGACGGCGGCCACCGCGTCTCCGAGCGAATAGCCTGGGCTGAGGTCGAAGCTCAGCGTGACGGCGGGGAACTGCGCCTCGTGGCTGACCACCAGGGGTGCGATGCCGCGACGCATCGTGGCGATCGCGGTCAGCGGCACCTGCACGTCGTTGGCGCCGGCCACGCGCAGCAGGCGTAGCGCGGCGGGGTCGGCCTGCCAGGTCGGGTCGGCCTCCAGCACCACACGGTACTGGTTCGCCTGGCCGAAGATCGTGGAGATCTGGCGCTGCCCGAACGCGTCGTACAGCGTGTCCTGCACCGCCTGCATCGACACGCCCAGCCGCATCGCCGCGGCGCGATCGACCGTGATGTAGGTGCGGAACCCCTCGTCCTGCTGATCGGAAGCGACGTTGCGCATCGCCGGCAGCTCCGACAGGCGCGCGCGCAGCTTCGGCGCCCAGGTCGCCAGTTCCACGGAGTCGGTGTCCACCAGCGTGTACTGGAACTGCGTGCGGCTGAGGCGCGTGCCGATCTGGATGTCCTGCACCGGCTGGAAGAACGCGGTGATGCCGGGAATGGCGGCGATCTCGGCCTGCAGCCGCTCGATCACCACCGCGGCGCCGTCGCGCTGGCGGAGTGGCTTCAGGCCGATGGTCAGCCGGCCGGTGTTGGGCGTGGCATTGATCGTGCCGGCGCCGACGAACGAGACCACGCCGGTGACGTCGCGGTCGGCGCGGACCTTCTCCGCCACCTGCGTTTGCAGCGCGATCATGCGGGGGATGGAAATGCTCTGCGCGGCCTCGGTCACCGCGACCAGCACGCCGGTGTCCTGCTGCGGCAGGAAGCCCTTCGGCACGATGGCGTACAGCACCAGGGTGCCGACCAGCGTCAGGCCGCCCACGAACAGCACGAAGCCCTGGTGGCGGAAGCTCAGGTCGAGCGTGCGGCGGTAGCCGGCCAGCATGCGGTCGAAGCCGGCCTCGCTCCAGCGCGCGATGCAGCCGGGTTTCTCCAAGGCGGCCGGGCGCAGGAAGCGGCCGCACATCATCGGTGTCAGGGTCAGGGAAATCACCGCGGACACCACCACGGCGACCGACAACGTGACCGAGAACTCCTTGAACAGCCGCCCGACGATACCGGTCATGAACAGCAGCGGGATGAACACCGCGATCAGCGACACGGTCAGCGAGACGATGGTGAAGCCGATCTGCGCGGCACCGCGATAGGCGGCCTGCAACGGCGGCACGCCCTGCTCGATGTAGCGCACCACGTTCTCGATCATGACGATGGCGTCGTCGACCACGAAGCCGGTCGCGATGGTCAGGGCCATCAGCGACAGGTTGTCCAGCCCGTAGCCCAGCAACTGCATGATGCCGAACGTGCCGATCAGCGACAGCGGCAGGGCGACGGCGGGGATGAAGGTGGCGCGCCATGACCGGAGGAAGGCGAAGATCACCAGCACCACCAGCACCACCGACAGCACCAGCGTGTACTGCACGTCCGCCACGGACGCTCGGATGGTCTCCGTCCGGTCGGTGACGATTGTCAGGCGGATGCCGGAGGGAATGGCGTGCTGCAGCCGCGGCAGCTGGTCCTTGATGGCCTGCACGGTCTGCACGATGTTCGCGCCGGGCTGGCGCTGGATGTCCAGCACCACCGCCGGCGTCTGGTTGTACGACGCGGCGACGCGGTTGTTCTCCACCCCCGCCACGACGCTGCCCACCGCGGACAACCGGACCGGCGCACCGTTGCGCCAGGCGAGCACCAGGTCGCGATAGGCCGCCGCATCGACCAGTTGGTCGTTGGCGCCGAGCGCGAACGCCAGCCTCGGGCCGTCGAAGCCGCCCTTGGCGCCGTTGACGTTGGCGGCGGCGACGGCGGTGCGGACGTCCTCCATCGACAGGCCGTAGGCGGCGAGCCGCGCGGGATCGACCCGCACGCGCACCGCGGGGCGCATGCCGCCCTGGACGGTGACCCGCCCGACCCCGTCGATCTCCGACAGTTTCGGCTGCAACAATGTGTCGGCGGCGTCGCTGACGACGTCGATCGGCAGGCTGTCGGAGGTCAGGGCCAGGGTCAGGATCGGCGCGTCGGCCGGGTTCACCTTCGCGTAGGTCGGCGGATACGGCAGGTTGGTCGGCAGCGTCCCGGCGGCGGCATTGATAGCGGCCTGCACGTCCTGGGCGGCGGAGTCCATCGAGCGATTCAGGTCGAACTGCAGGGTGATCTGGCTGGTGCCCTCGGAGCTTTGCGAGGTCATGTCGACCAGGCCGGGGATCTGGCCGAACTGGCGTTCGAGGGAGGCGGTGATCAGGACTTCCACCGTCTCGGGGCCGGCACCGGGGAGCTGGGTCACCACCTGAATGGTGGGGAAGTCGACTTCGGGCAGCGCCGAGACGGGCAAGGCGCGATAGCCGAGGGCGCCGGCCAGCAGGATCGCGATCGCCAGCAGCCAGGTCGCGATGGGACGCGCGATGAAGGGGGCGGAGATGTTCATGGGGGCGGCAAGGCCAGGGGCTTTGCCCCTGGACCCCACCAAGGGGCGCTGCCCCTTGGATCCCCGCCAAGGGCGACGGCCCTTGGAACCGATCCATTGGTGTTCTCCGGGGAGAGGGGCCGACCCGGACCAGCCGAGGTCTCGGTTGGCCCCTCTCCCCGGAGAACACCAACAGAATGGGTCCAGGGGCTGTGCTCCTGGCGGGGTTCAGGGGCAGCGCCCCTGATGGGGGTCCAGGGGGCAACGCCCCCTGATCTTACCACCCCCACGATCATCCCCGAATCCGCCGCGTGCCCGGCGCAGCGGGCTGATCCGACGCCGCCGGCGTCTCGGCATTCGGTTGCGCGACCGCGACCTTGCTGCCGTCGGACAGCCGGGATGCGCCATCGACCACGACGCGCTCGCCGCCGGTCAGCCCCTCGGTGACGATCGAGGCCTGCTCGTCCTCATACCCGGTCGCGATGGCCTGCCGCTTCGCCGTATCGTCCGGCCCCAGCACGAAGACATAGGGTCCGCGCGGCCCGCGCTGCACGGCGGCGGGCGGCACGACCACGGCGTTGCGGGCGGTATCGACCTGCAACCGTATGCCCACGAACCCACCCGGCCACAGCTTGCTGTCGGCGTTGGGGAACGTCGCCTTCAGCTTGATCGTGCCGGTGGTGGAATCGACCTGGTTGTCGAGCACGCTCAGCGTGCCGGTATCGAGCAGCCCCGCACTGCTGCCGTTGGCGCCCTGGTTGTAGGCCAGCGCCTTCGCCACCCCCTGCTTCATCGCGTTCGCCACGGCCGGCAGCGCCTGCTGCGGCAGCGTGAACACCACCGAGATCGGCTGCAGCTGCGTGATCACCACCAGCCCCGTGATGTCCGACGCGTGCACGATGTTGCCGGGGTCCACCTGCCGCATGCCGGTGCGCCCGTCGATCGGGGCGGTGATCGTGGTGTAGCTCAGGTTGGTGCGGGCAGTGTCGATCTGGGCCTGGTCCTGGCGCACCTGCGCCTCATACTGCGCGACCAGCGACTTCGCGGTGTCGGCTTGCTGGCCGGAGGTGAAATTGCTCGCCACCAGCTTCTGGTAGCGCACGAGGTCGAGCCGCGCGTTCGCCAGCAGCGCCTGGTCCTGCGCCTGCTTCGCCACCGCCTGGTCCAGCGCCGCCTGGTAGGTGCGCGGATCAATTTGCGCCAACAGGTCGCCCTTGCGGACAGCCTCGCCTTCCTTGAAGGCGACTGCGGTCAGCGGCCCGTCGACCATCGGCTTCATGGTGACGGTGTTGAACGCCTGCACAGTGCCCAGCCCGTCGAGGTAGATCGGCATGTCGCGCCGCGCGGCGGTGGCGATCAGCACGGGGATCGGCTGGCCGGCGTTGCGGTCGCGCGCGGCGGTGCTGGGCGCACGCGCCGGCCACAGCCAGATCGTGCCGCCGATCGCGGCCACTACCAGCAGGCACAGCAGCACCATCGGCCAACGCCGCGTGCGGCTGCGCGGGCGGGCCTCACCGGGGAGATCGACCGGGTCGCGGGTCAGGCTGTCCATGGCGCGCCTTCACGTGCTGCGCAGGCATATCGGTTTGGCCTGGGTGGGTGCAAATGGTTCATCGCAGGTTGCCTCCGACCGGCAGGGCGACGCCGCCTCCCAGTGTGCCGGGGTGCAGCGGCGGGACCTGGTCGGCGATCTCGCCTGCCGGCTGCGTCCAGCCGCCGCCCAGCGCCTTGTAGAGGGCGAGCAGGGCCTGGAAACGGGCGAGGCGGATCTGAACCAGGGTGTCCTCGGCGCTGAACAGGGTGGTTTCGGTGGTCAGGACGGTGGTGACATCGACCGTGCCGGCCGCCATCTGGGCACGCGCGATGTCGGCCGCACGCTGGGCGGTTTCGACGGCGGCGCGCTGCAGGGCCTCCTGTTCGGTGGTGAAGCGCCATTGCGTCAGCGCGAGGTCTACGTCGGTGAATGCCTGCACCACGGCTTTGCGGTAGTCGGCCAGCAGCTCGTCGTAACGTCCTTTGCTCTGCTCGAGTTGGCCGCGCAGCGTGCCGGCATCGAAGATCGGCAGGGTCAGGCCGACGGCCAGCGACATCAGCTCCCCGCCGGGACCGACCAGGTGGTTGAGCGCCGCGGCCTGGTAGCCGGCCGAACTGGTGAGCTGGATGGTCGGGAAGAACGCCGCACGCGCCACCTGGATGCTGAAGTTCTGCGCCACGAGCTGTGCTTCGGCCGAGGCGACATCGGGGCGGCGGCGCAGCAGCTCCGACGGCAGGCCGGACGCCATCAGCGGGAAGGCCAGCGTGTCAAGCGTGCCGGGCCGCAGGTCGATCGCCTCGGGCGGCCGGCCGGTCAGGATGCCGAGGCCGATGACCTGCTGGTCGCGCTGGCTGGTCAGGTTCGGGATCACCGCGCGCTCCAGCCCGACCTGCGATTCCTGCTGGGCGATGTCGAGCGCGTTGGCGGTGCCGGCATCGAAGCGGCCGCGGATCACCGCCAGGGTCTGTTCGGCGTCGGCCAGGTTGCGCTGCGCCACGGCCAGCCGGTCCGCGTAGGCGAGCGCGGTGAACCAGG
>JARLIJ010000226.1 GCA_031291795.1 Acetobacteraceae bacterium
AGCGCGCTGTACCACGCCAACATCCTGCAGCAGCACGATTTCCACGACTTCAAGATCAGCGTGAAGGCGTCCGACGTGTTCCTGGCGGTCGCCGCCTATCAGCAGCTCGCCGAGGTCTGCGACCACCCGCTGCATATCGGCATCACCGAGGCCGGCGGCCGGCGCATGGGCACCGTGAAGTCCGCGGTCGGCCTGGGCTCGCTGCTCTGGGCCGGCATCGGCGACACCGTGCGCGTCTCCCTGTCCGACGAACCCGAGGAAGAGGTCCGCGTCGGCTGGGATCTGCTCAAGACGCTCGGTTTGCGCAACCGCGGCGTAAAAGTGATCTCCTGCCCGTCCTGCGCGCGTCAGGGCTTCAACGTGATCAAGACGGTGCAGGCCCTGGAAGAGCGGCTGGCGCATATCGAGACGCCGGTGACGCTGTCGATCATCGGCTGCGTGGTGAACGGCCCGGGCGAGGCGCTGATGACCGATATCGGCGTCACCGGCGGCGGCAACGGGCGGCACATGGTCTACGCGGCCGGCAAGACCGACCACACGATGGACGGCGGCGACATGGTCGAGCACATCGTCGGCCTGGTGGAGGCCAAGGTGGCCGATATCCAGGCGAAGCAGGCGGCCGAGAAGGCAGCGGAGCAGGTCGCCGCGGAATAGCCTCGGTGGCGCCCTGAAGGAGAACCGCGCTGGTCGGCGAACACAACCGGCGACCCAGTGGCGTGCCTGGCGAACAGCGAAAGAATCCGTCCGGCGACCGATGAGGGCCTATCGGTCGCATGTGATGTGCCGGCACGGCAGTGGTCGCGCCGTGTAGGCCTTACGCGCCCAGGCCGGCATAACGACTGCTTTGCCTCCGGCAGTCACCCGAGTAGCTTGCCGCCCAGCCTCCCCATATGGAAGCGGCGTCGAGGCGGCATAAGGACCAAGGACCCATCGTGACCGACCTGCAACCCGTCCGCGGCACCCGCGACCTGATCGGCGAGGACCAGCGCCGGTTCCGCCATGTCGCGGACACCGCCCGCCGCATCGCTGCCACCCACGGCTTTGACGAATGGACCACGCCCATCTTCGAGGACACGCGTGTGTTCTCCCGGACCATGGGTGAGACGTCCGATGTGGTGATGAAGGAGATGTACAGCTTCCAGGACCGCGGCGGGGACTCGCTCACGCTGCGGCCGGAGGGCACCGCCGGCGTCTGCCGTGCCCTGGTCAGCAACGGCCTGACCCAGTCGCTGCCGCAGAAGGTGTTCTACGCTGGCCCGATGTTCCGCTACGAGCGCCCGCAGAAGGGCCGCTACCGCCAGTTCCACCAGATCGGCATCGAGCTGATCGGCCCCGGGGAACCGCTGGCCGACGCCGAGGTGATCGCCTGCGGCTGGGCCATCCTGCAGGAACTGGGGGTCGCCGCGGACACGATCCTGGAGCTCAACACACTGGGCGACAAGGAGAGCCGCGCCGCCTACCGCGATGCACTGGTGGCATATTTCACCGAACGCCAGGCAGGCCTGTCGCAGGACAGCCTGGCGCGGCTTGAGCGCAACCCGATGCGCATCCTCGACAGCAAGGACGAGGGCGACCGCAGCATCGTCGCCGACGCGCCGACCATCGGTCCGCACCTCACCGCGGACGCCGCGGCCTTCTATGCAAAGGTGCAGGCGCACCTGACCCGCTTCGGCGTGCCGTTCGTGGAGAATCCGCGCATCGTCCGCGGGCTGGATTACTACGGCCACACAGCGTTCGAGTTCGTGACGTCCAAGCTGGGCGCGCAGGGCACGGTCATGGCTGGCGGCCGCTATGACGGCATGATCGCCGAGATGGGCGGCCCGTCCACGCCAGCCGTCGGCTGGGCCGCGGGCATCGAACGGCTGGCAATGCTGATGGAAACTCCGCCGGCGCCGCCCGTCCCGGTCGCGGTGATCCCAATCGGCGATGCCGCGGAAGCTGCCGCCCTGCCGGTGCTGCAGGCCCTCCGGGCCGCCGGCATCCGCGCCGAGATGGCCTATCGGGGCAATCTCCGCCGCCGGATGGAGCGCGCCAACCGGATCGGCGCCCGCGCCGCCGTCATTCTGGGCGAGGACGATCTCGCCAATGGTGTCGCACAGGTGAAGGACCTCGCCAGCGGGGCGCAGGAAGCGGTGCCTCTGGCGGACATCGCCGCCCGCCTCGCATGAGCCGCCTCACATGAGCCTGCCCGCATGAGCTTTGCGCTGAAACTCGATCGCATCGCCGCGCGCGCCGACGAACTGCGCGCCATGCTGACCGAGGGGATCACCGGCGAGGCCTACGTCAAGGCCTCTCGCGAGCTGTCCGATATCGAGCCGGTGGTGGCCCGCATCGGCGAGCTGCGCGCCGCCGAACGTGCCCAGGCCGAGGCCGAGACCATGCTCGGAGACCCCGAGATGCGCGAACTGGCAGAAGCCGAATTGCGCGCGCTGAAGGAGCAGGTACCGGAGCTGCAGCACGAGCTGCGCATCGCGCTTCTCCCCAAGGACGCAGCGGACGAACGCTCCGCCATCCTGGAAATCCGCCCCGCCGCGGGGGGCGACGAGGCCGGCCTGTTCGCTGCCGAACTCTTCGGGATGTACCAGAGATACGCAGCCCTGCGGGGATGGCGGTTCGAGATCCTGGAATACGGCGACACCGAACTCGGCGGCCTGAAGGAAGGCATCGCGGAAATCACCGGCCGCGGCGTGTTCGCGCGGCTGAAGTTCGAGTCCGGTGTGCACCGCGTCCAGCGCGTGCCGGCGACGGAAAACCAGGGCCGCATCCACACCTCCACAGTGACGGTCGCGGTCCTGCCGGAAGCCGAAGAGGTGGACGTCCAGATCGACGAGGGCGACCTGCGCATCGACGTCTACCGCGCATCCGGCGCCGGCGGGCAGCACGTCAACAAGACCGACAGCGCGGTACGGATCACGCACATCCCGACCGGCATCGTGGTGGCGATGCAGGAAGAGCGAAGCCAGCACAAGAACCGCGCCAAGGCGATGAAGATCCTGCGTGCCCGCATGTACGAGCAGCAAAGGTCGAGCCTGGCGGCCACGCGCGCGGCGGACCGCAAGTCCCAGGTCGGCACCGGCGACCGCAGCGAGCGCATCCGCACCTACAACTTCCCCCAGGGCCGCGTCTCCGATCACCGCATCAACCTGACGCTGTACAAAATCGACCGTGTGATGCAGGGCGAGCTCGACGCCTTCATCGATGCGCTGATCGCCGAGGACCAAGCCACGCGACTGGCTGCCGAGGAGTGAACGGCGGGGCAGATGGACAGCCCAACCCACTGCTCCCCCTCCCTCAGGGGGAGGGGGAGATATATCCTCCGCCGCGGACCGTCACGGAAGCCTTGCGCCTCGGGGCGGGACGTCTCGCCGCAGCCGAGATCGACAATCCTCGCCTGGAAGCACGGCTGCTGCTCGCCCATGCGCTTGGCTGCACACGTGCGGACTTGCTGCGCGAGCCATCCGCCACTGTCCCGTCCGGTCCGCTCGAGGCACTGCTGAACCGCCGCGTGGCGCATGAACCGCTCGCCTACATCCTCGGCCACCGGGAGTTCTGGAGCCTCGATTTCGCCGTCTCGCCGGCCACTCTCATCCCTCGGCCCGATTCCGAAACGCTGGTCGAGGCGGCACTCGTTGCCTGCCCCGCGCCGCGGCGGGTGCTGGACCTCGGCACTGGCACCGGGTGCCTGCTGCTCGCCGTGTTGCACGAACGTCCCGACGCATTCGGGATCGGCACCGACCTGTCCGCCGACGCGGCAGCGCTGGCCGCCCGCAATGCACGCAGCCTCGGGCTGGACGACCGCGCCGCGTTCCTCTGCGCGGATTGGGGCGAACCGCTGCAAGGCGGCTTCGACCTGGTCCTGAGCAACCCGCCTTATATCGAGACGGATGCCATCGACCGGCTGATGCCGGAGGTTGCCTGCCACGAACCCCGCCGAGCCCTTGATGGGGGAACGGATGGGAGTGTTGCGTATCGCCGCATCCTGGGCGACCTGCCCCGCCTGCTCGCACCGCAGGGCGTCGCTGTGCTGGAACTCGGGGCGGACCAGGCCGCCGGCGTGGCGGCCGAGGCCCGGACGCGTGGCTTCATGGTCGCACTCCAGACCGATCTCGCCGGGATCCAGCGCGCCATTCTGCTCCGCCACGCGCCATCATGAAAAAATCGTTTGGCAGCACGGGATCGAGCGTCTAGCTTCCCGCCCGTGGCAGGGTTAGCCGCCTTGCGGCGACCCCCGGTGACAGCGCCCTCTCGATCGATGCCGGAAGACGGGCAACGAACGACGGGCGGGACGCCTGCCACCACCAACGCCGATGGATCGAGACCTCAGCCGAGGGGAATCGCCCCAGGACGCGCATTCAGGTGCGTCCCAGCATCCCACAGGCCGGCTCACAACGGGAAAGCGCGACGGCAGCAGAATGAATATGAAACGCATGCGAGGCCGAAACCACCGTCCCGGCGGCGGTGGCGGGGGTGGCGGGGGTGGCGGCGCGATACGCCACCATGGCGGCAATGTCCCGCTGAACCGCAACCACGTGTTCGACAGCAATGGCCCGGACGTCCGGGTCCGCGGTACCGCGCAGCAGCTCTTCGAGAAATACCTCCAGCTTGGGCGCGACGCGACCAGCAGCGGCGACCGGGTGATGGCCGAGGGCTATTTCCAGCATGCAGAACACTATTTCCGCATCCTGAACGCCATGAACCAAGCCGCGCAGCAGAACCAGCCGGGCGGCCAGGGGCCCCAGGCCGGCGGCGGTCAGCGCCGGCAATACCCGAACGGCGACGACATGCAGTCGTCGGGCGGCGGCGATCAGGACGATGGCGACCAGCGTACGCCCGGCGGCGGCGACCAGCCCGACTCGCGCGAAATCCCGATCGCTGCAGCCCCGCCGGAAGGCTGATCAGGCACGGCCGGCCGCCAGTGCACGGCGCAACGTGGCGGCCGGCTCGCCCGCGATCAAGCCCTGCCGGATGAACAGGTCGATCAGTACCAGGTTCACGTTGAACTTGAAGTCGATCGTCGTGCGGACAGTTTCGACTGCCCGCGCCATCGGCCAGAGTTCGAACCCCGCCACCTCGCCGTCGGCGGCACGCGGCTCGAAGCTTGCAGGCAACATCAGGTCGTAGCAATACACGAGGTCACGCCGGAGGCCTTCCGACCGCTCCATCGCATAGCCGATTGTGCCAACGCGGTGCGCCTGCCGGGCCAGATCGGCCGGGATGGCGGCCTCCTCGGCGGCTTCCTTGACCAGCGTTTCCTCGGGCGACAGGCCGGCCGGAACCCCGCCCGCCACGATGTGGTCGAGCTTGCCTGGATCGAGCAGCTTGTTTGCCGCCCGCCGCGCGATCCACAGATGCAGGCCGTCAGCACGCTGCACCAGCCCGTTCACGTGCACGCCGACGGCAAACCCACCGAACACCGGAACCGCACCGCGATCGATCCGGCTAAGCACCGGCCCGTCCGGATCGGCGCGCACGTCGAATGCCTCGTTGCGCCAGCGGCAGAGCCCTTCGTCTGCCAGGGTGCGCGCCAGGGCTGGTAGCGCCTCCGGATCGGTCAGCGTCAGGCCGAAGGCGTCGCGCCGAACCGTCGGGAACTGCACCAGCCGCGCCGCCAGCGCCGGCAGCACCCACCCGACCTGTGCTGCGCCGATCCGGAATGCCAGGCGCTCTCCGGGCAGGATCGCGTTGTTGCAGGCTGCCACATGGCGGAGAAATCCTGTTCCGAGTGCGTCGGTCGGCACGGGCTTGCCTTTCAAATGTCGAACCAGCATGCCACATGCGAGCCATGAGACGAAGCAACGCCGCACCGCAGCCGGCCCCCCTGCCAGCGTCGCTGCGCGTCCAGCGGACCACGCTGGAAACGATCACTTCGCTGCTGCCTTTCCTCTGGCCGACCGGTAACCCCGGTGCGCGGGTGCGCGTGGTGTTCGCCCTGCTGTTCATGCTGGCGGCCAAGGGTGCCACCGTCTACGTGCCGATCCTGTACGGCCGGACGGTCGATGCGCTGGCACCGAAGGACCCGACGAACGTCCTGGTGGTACCGCTAGCGCTGATCGTCGGCTACGGCCTGGCCCGCATCGGCGCCGCCGGCTTTGGAGAGATCCGCGACGCGCTGTTCGCCTCCGTGCAACAGCGGGCAGTGCGGCTGCTGGCGCTGCGCACCTTCCGCCATTTGCATGCGATCAGCCTGCGCTTCCACATGGACCGCCAGACCGGCGGCCTGTCGCGCGTCATCGACCGCGGCGTGCTCGGCATGCAGTCGGTGCTGCGGCTGGCAGTGTTCAACGTGGTACCCACCGCGCTGGAGCTGGTGCTGGTCACCGGCATCATCTGGCACCTGTTCGACTGGCGCTACGCCGCCGTCACGTTCGTGGCCGTGCTGATCTACGTCGCCTTCACAGCCTCCTTCGCCGCCCGGCGCAGCCGCTACCGGCGCACGATGAACGACACCGACAACGACGCGTCCAACAAGGCGCTCGACAGCCTGCTAAACTACGAGACCGTCAAGTATTTCAATAACGAGTCGCATGAGGCCGCCCGTTACGACACTGCGCTGGCGCGCTACGAGCGGGCCTCGGTGCGTGTGCA
>JARLIJ010000227.1 GCA_031291795.1 Acetobacteraceae bacterium
GCTGATGGTGGCCGCGGTGGCGCTGGTGTAGCTGCCGATCAGGGCGACGACATGGTCCTGGGTGATCAGGCGTTCGGCTTCGGCGCGGGCCTTCTGCGGGTCGTTCTGGTGGTCGGCGAAGATGACCCTGATATGCGCGCCTTGCAGATGCGGCAGGCCGCCGCCTTTGCCGAGCAGCATGGGGATGGGAGCGTGGTCGGTGTTGATGATGTCGCTGATGACGCCGACCGCCGCCTGGGCGTCCGCTCCGACCTGCGCAGCGTTACCGGTCAGCGGGTAGATCGCGCCGATAAGAATATCTTCCGCTCGGGCGCCCGGCGTCCAGGCTGCCAGTGCTGCGAGCATGATCAACAAGCGTTTCATGTCATTCCCTTGATTCGCCTGACGGAAGGAAAGCACGTCACGTGCCAGCGTGCGCGCCGCCGCTCGACGCTGGGCGGTCGGCGGGCATATTTACGGTGGCGAACGGGTCACGGGCGCAGGGAATGCGCCGTATTCCTGACGTATCGGTAAAGCCTGCGCACGCGGCGGCTGATAGCGGCGCCACACCGCGTTCGTAACGATGTCGCATTGCCGATGGGCCAAAGCGCCGTGAGATGATGCACTCGGCCGCCGCTTTCGGCGGCAGATCGGTCACTGGCCCGCCCGCTCCGACCGGTCTGTCCGTCGGTGTTCGAAGCCTCCCCCGGGCCCGCCCCGAGGAACGCGCGACGGGTGCGCAAATATGCGGCATCTCATCGGACCATTCCGATAGGACGCAATTCTCAAATCCGAGACTATCTTCATACAATCACAACTTATACTTCTTTTCAACAGCGCCGCCGAACAACGAACGGCATCGACTGCCGCGATAGCGCCGTGCCATCGGTCCGGACATGCACGATTGCATGTGTAACCCATAATGTGGGCCAGTGACCCACAGTTTGACCAAACTGTGGAACGAGCCTATATCCAATTGCAGGAGACGTCATGGCAACCGAATCCCAGCCAAGCCCTGAATCAAAAGAGGTCCGCGACATCAATGGCGCGCAGACCTTGTTGCGTGGGCTGGCGGTGATCGAGGCGGTTGCCGCCGAGGGCACCACCCTTGCGGCGATCGGCGCCGCGATCGGCTGTACCCGCAGCACCACCCAGCGTCTTGCCGCCGCGCTCGTGCGGACCGGGTATCTTCGGCAGATCCGCAACCAGACCTACGCACTCGGGCCGAAGCTCATTCAGCTCGGCTACCTGGCGCGTGAGCACCTCCCTTTGCCCGCTCTGGCGCGACCGCATCTCGAAACGCTCGCAGCGCGCACGCACGACACCATCCACCTCGGCATCCGGGATGGAAACAACGTGCTCTATCTGGACAAGATCGCTGGGCAACGCGGCCTCGAGATGCGCTCGCGCATTGGCCACATCATGCCGATCGCGCTCACCGGCGTGGGCCGGGCGCTGATGCTCGACATGGACCAAGCGCAATGGCGGGTGCTGTACGACGCCGCCCGCGTGTCCTCCGGACGCGAGGGACCGCCCTGGGACGAATATGTCGTGACGATGCAGAGCTATGTCCGGCGCGGCGTAACCATGGATTTCGAGGACAACGAGCCGGGCATCTGCTGCGTCGCCGCGCCGGTGCGCGACGTGCAGAACGGCATCATCGCTGCAATCAGCATTGCCAGCGCCGTCACCTACATGAGCCGGGAGCGGATGGAAGCGCTCGTCCCCGAGATCCTCCAGGCAGCGGCGGCCCTCGGGCACGAACTCGGATGGCAGAAGCCATCCTGGTCCGCGGCCTGATGGGACGGCGGATCAAGCGAAAGCGAGTGTTGCCATCATGGGATTGCCTTCACCGAGACTGATCGCTCTGGACTGGGGGACCTCGGCACTGCGCGCCTATCTCCTGGCGGACGACGCCACAGTGCTCGACGTGCGTTCGCGTCCATGGGGGATCATGCATCTTCCGCCTGGCGGCTTCCCCGCGGCCTTCCATGACACGGTCGGTGACTGGCGGGATGCCCACCCTGGCGTTCCGGCCATCGCCGCGGGCATGGTCGGTAGTGCCCAGGGCTGGGTGGAAGCTGCCTACTGCCCCTGCCCCGCCGGCCCGCAGGAACTGGCGCGCGTCGTGCGGCAGGTGGACATCGGCGGCAACGCGGTCCTGCACATCATCCCCGGTGTCGAACAGCGCGGCGCCGCGCCGAACGTGATGCGCGGCGAGGAAACCCAGATCGTCGGCGCGCTCGGCCTCGACCCCGCGTTGCGTGAACGCGCGCTTCTCGTGCTGCCGGGGACCCACTGCAAGTGGGTCGATATCCGCGCGGGCCGGATCGAACGGTTCGAGACGTTCATGACGGGCGAGCTGTTCTCCGTACTCTGTGAGCACACCATCCTGGGTCGTCCGGCGCGGGCGGCCGAACCATTGCCCGCACCGGCCTGGCCGGCCTTCGCACGCGGTGTCGACCTGATCCGCGAAGCCGGCGAACGGGGCCTCGCTCCTAATCTCTTCCTCGCCCGCTCCCTCGTGCTGAACGGCACGTTGCAGCCTGCGGAGAGCCTCGATTTCCTCTCCGGTCTTCTGATCGGCGAGGAATTGCGCGTGGCGTTGCGCAACAGCCCCGCCGACTCCCTGGTGCTGATCGGCGAGGCGGCCCTGTGCGGCCGCTATCAGCGCGCCTTCGCGCAGTTCGGCTACCCCGACGTTCGGCGCATCGAAAACGTCTCGCCGGCCGGCCTGTGGCACATCGCCGCCATGGCCGGGCTGCTGGGCGCCTCGGCGTCGTCCGCATCCCCGGAGACCACCCCATGATCCAGACCTATTTCGAACGGCTTCCCCTGGTCGCCATCCTGCGTGGACTGACGCCAGATGAGGCGGTGCCGGTGGGGCACGCGCTGGTGGACGCAGGCTTTGCCATCATCGAAGTACCGCTCAACTCGCCGGAGCCGATCGAGAGCATCCGTCGCCTCGCCGCGGCGTTCGGCGAGACTGTGCTGATCGGTGCCGGCACCGTCCTGGACCCGGCGACGGTGCCCGAAGTTGCCAAGGCAGGCGGCCGGCTGATCGTGATGCCGCATTCCGATCCGGCCGTGATCGGCGCCGCCGTGCGCGCGGGCCTCGCCTGCGTGCCGGGCGTCGCGACGCCGACCGAGGGCTTTGCCGCGCTCGCCAACGGGGCCAGCGCCCTGAAGCTGTTCCCCGCAGAGTTGCTCGGTCCTGCCGTGCTGAAGGCCTGGCGCAGCGTGTTTCCGCGCGAGACCGCCCTGCTCCCGGTCGGCGGAATCACGCCCGAGACCATGGGGCCGTTCGTCGCTGCGGGCGCGGCCGGCTTTGGTCTCGGCTCGGCGCTCTACCGCCCGGGCATGAGCGTCGCGGATGTCGCCGCGCACGCACGCAAGTTCGTCACCGCGTGGCGGACCCTTTCCGCCGCGGCCCAACGATAGTTCGATCCGGAGATCAACATGAAGATCACCAAGCTTACCACCTACATGGTGCCACCGCGGTGGCTGTTCCTGAAGATTGACACCGATGAGGGCATTTCAGGCTGGGGCGAGCCTGTCCTCGAGGGCCGCGCCGCCGCTGTCGCCGCCGAGGTCGAGGAACTCGGCGACTACCTGATCGGCAAGGACCCGCACCAGATCGAGGACCACTGGACGGTCCTGTACCGCGGCGGCTTCTATCGCGGCGGCGGACTGCACATGAGCGCGCTGGCCGGCATCGACCAGGCCCTCTGGGACATCAAGGGACGTGCGCTCGGCGTGCCGGTGCACCAACTGCTCGGCGGCCAGTGCCGCGACCGGATCCGCGTCTATTCCTGGATCGGCGGCGACCGGCCAAGCGATACGGCGGCGGCGGCCAAGGACTGCGTGGCGCGCGGCTTCAGCGCGGTCAAGATGAACGCCACGGAAGAACTGCAGTTCATCGACAGCCATGAGAAGGTCGACGCAGTGCTCGCCAACGTCGCGGCGATCCGGGAGGCGGTCGGGCCCTATATCGGCATCGGCGTCGACTTCCATGGCCGCGTGCATCGCCCGATGGCCAAGGTCATCGCCAAGGAACTCGAACCCTACAAGCTGATGTTCATCGAAGAGCCGGTGCTCAGCGAGAACGCCGAGGCGCTGCGGGAAATCGCCAACCACTGCAGCACGCCGATCGCGCTCGGCGAACGGCTTTTCTCGCGCTGGGACTTCAAGCGCATCCTGCATGACGGCTATGTCGACATCATCCAGCCCGACCCCTCGCATGCCGGCGGCATCACCGAGACGCGCAAGATCGCGGCCATGGCTGAGGGCTACGACATCGCGCTCGCCCTGCATTGTCCGCTGGGGCCGATCGCCCTGGCCGCGAACCTGCAGCTTGATGCGGTCTGCTACAACGCGTTCATCCAGGAACAGAGCCTGGGCATCCACTACAACAAGACCAACGACTTGCTCGACTATCTGAAGGATCCGTCGGTCTTCGCGTACAAGGACGGCTTCGTTGCTATCCCGCAGGGGCCCGGCCTCGGGATCGAAATCAACGAGGAATTCGTGCGCCGCAAGGCCGCGGAAGGTCATCGCTGGCGCAACCCCGTCTGGCGGCACGCGGACGGCAGCTTCGCCGAGTGGTGAGGACAACGGATCAACACAGTCCCATGCCCCCTGTCCATCGGACGGATAAGGGGGCGTGAGACACGTCGACACACAGTGTCGGCTAACCGTGCGGCGGCCTTAACGCCCCCACGGTTGGCACTGTTCAGGAGTGTTCCCTTATGGAAACGCCGGCTTCCCAGCCTGCCGTCGCGCCGACGCGCGTCCGCTTCGGCATCATGGTGATGCTATTCGTCGTTGTTGTGATCAACTACCTTGATCGGAGCAACCTATCCATTGCCGGCCCGATGCTGGCACAGGATCTCCACCTGGACCCGGCCCGGATGGGCTGGCTGTTCTCGGCCTTTGGCTGGACCTATGCGTTCTGCCAGATTCCGGGTGGCTGGGCGGTGGACCGGGTGAAACCGCGGTTCCTGTATGCGGCGCTTCTCATCGGCTGGTCGCTGGCAACGTTTTCCCTCGGCTTCGCGGGAAGCATCGCCGTGCTGATCGCGCTCCGCTTTGCCATCGGCGCGCTGGAAGCCCCTTCGTTCCCGATCAACAACCGCGTCGTGACGACGTGGTTCCCGGAACGCGAGCGTGCCACTGCGATCAGCTTCTACACGTCCGGCCAGTTCGTCGGCATCGCCTTTCTCACCCCCGTGCTGAGCTACCTCCAGGCGACGTTCAGCTGGGAGGTCGTGTTCATGGTCACGGGCGGCGTCGGTGTCGTCTGGGGTGTGGCCTGGTTCTATCTCTATCGCCAGCCAGGCGAGCATCGGCGGGTGAACCAGGCGGAGATCGAACAGATCCGTGCGGGCGGCGGCCTGGTCGATCTCGACGCCCGCGGAGGCAAGGCCCGCGTTCCCCTGCAATGGGCCGACCTGCGGCTCGTGCTCGGCTCCCGCAAGCTCTGGGCCGTTTACATCGGGCAGTTCTGCCTGACGTCCGCGCAATGGTTCTTCCTGACGTGGTTCATGACGTACCTCGTGCAGTACCGTGGCCTTGGCTACGTTCGGGCGGGCTTTTTCGCCATGGTGCCGTTCTTTGCGGCGTTCTGCGGGGTTCTCACCGGGGGCGTGCTGTCCGACTGGCTGGTGCGAAGCGGCATGTCGGTGGGCGTGGCCCGACGCATTCCGATTGTGGGCGGCCTCCTGCTGTCGATGCTGATCATGGGCGCCAACTACGTGCAGTCGCCCGTCCTGGTGATTGCATTTCTGGCTATCGCCTTCTTCGGAAACGGCTTTGCGTCGATCACCTGGGTACTGGTGTCTTCGATTGCACCGGCACGGCTGATCGGCCTGAGCGGCGGCTGCTTCAATTTCTTCGGCAACCTCTCGGCCTTTACGGTTCCGATGGTGATTGGATACCTCGTAAACGGAAGCGACTTCTCGCCGGCACTGAGTTTCATCGCGGCACTCGCCCTGATCGGCGCGCTTTCGTACATCTTTCTGCTTGGAAAAGTGGAGCGCTTGCCTGACCGGCCGATCGAGGAGGTCGCCGTGGTGGACGGCACGAAGCTGCCGGCCTGAACTCGGCAGGCCCGTCTGGCCATAGATTTGGATCTGGAAGGTCCTGGACTGGCCCGCAACATCGCGGGTCAGTCGCAGGAACCGATGCCGTCTGGATCAGGGATGATCCTGACGAGCGAGGTGGTTTCGTCCGGCTGGGGTGTTGCTGCCGTCGCGCCAGGTGAGCCACCGCCAGGCTTCCCGGGCAGCCCGAGCACCACGTCCTTGGCCGATACGGGCTGGTGCTCAGGGACTCGGCAGACGAGCGAAGTGGGACGACCGCGCCGGCTCCAGCACCCGGTTTATCAGACGGCTAGGAAAACTACGGGCGTGCCCTGCGGAAATTGGTCGGAGCGGCGGGATTCGAACCCACGACCCCCAGTCCCCCAGACTGATGCGCTACCAGGCTGCGCTACGCTCCGACCGCGGGGAGCGCCCCTTTACCAGCGGGCGAGCCGGCCTGCAACGCCCTGGCGATGGTCCAGGGCGCCCCACGAGAGCGGAAATCCCCACGCTTAACCAAAAACACACGGTTTCTTCCCATGGTGCCCCCCGCCGGGAGGCGAATGGAGCCTATGCCACCGCCGATAGACGACGTGAAAAACTGGATGAACATGTTCCGCTGGATCGTGAAGCTGATCCGCGACGAGTTCGAGATCGACGAGGCCAAGCTGGTGCGCACCGCCCAGCTCGAAACCGATTGCGGCCTGTTGATCGAGCAGATCGAGGCGGTCCTCGCCATCGTCTCGGAGAGCTTCAACCTGCGTTTCCCGCCCAATACCCTCGACGAGGTGCTGGGGCTCGAGGAGCTCTGCATGTTGGCAGCCTGGATGAAGGGGCTCTACAAGCGCCCGGCCTTCATCTCGGACGGGTTTGAGGCGAGCTGCCGGAGCATCAATCCCGCCTGCGGCTGAGCGTGCTAAACTCCGCCGACTCGCACGGCGGAGAAGAATGTGCCGGATGGCCTGACGCAGGCGCTGCCCCTGATTGCCGCAATGCCGCCCCTGACGGGGGATTTCGCCGAGATGCTGCGGCGGTTCTCGTTCGACGGCACGCCGACCGAGGAATTCGAGGCCGACGGGCTGCGCTATTTCGTCAATGCGTTCTGGACCGCGCAGCAACGCCGCGGCCATAGCCTGCACGAGGTCAGCTACCGTGCCTGCTTCAAGCCGCAGCTGCCGGAATTCTTCATCGCCCGGCTGACCGCGCCGGGAGACACGGTCTACGACCCGTTCGCCGGCCGCGGCACGACGCCGGTGCAGGCCGCGCTGATGGGCCGCCGCCCGGTCGCCAACGACGTCAATCCGTTGAGCGCGATGCTGGTCGCCCCGCGGCTCGACCCGCCGTCGCTGGCGGCAATCCGCGCACGATTGGCGGAAATCGGCCCGCAAAGCGCCGTTCAGGACCCCGATGAGCCCGATCTGTCGGTGTTCTACCATCCGGACACGCTGCGCCAGATCCGCACGCTGCGGGGCTGGCTGCTGGCGCGCGCCGCGGCCGGGCGACTCGACTCGGTCGATGGCTGGATCCGCATGGTGGCGATCAACCGGCTGACGGGGCACTCGCCGGGGTTCTTCTCGGTCTACACGATGCCGCCCAACCAGGCGGTCTCGATCGAATCCCAGCGCAAGATCAATGCCCAGCGCCAGCAGACGCCGCCACCGCGCGACGTCGCCGCCCTCATCCTGAAAAAGGGCCGCGCACTGCTCGCCGATGGCTGCCCGCCGCCGCATCCGCCCGCATCGCTGACCACCGGGCCGGCGGATGGGGCCTCGGGGCCTGCGGATGCCTCGGTGGACCTGCTGGTGACGTCGCCGCCGTTCCTCGATATCGTCGACTACCAGGGCGACAACTGGCTGCGCTGCTGGTTCGCCGGCATCGACCCCGCGACCGTGCGGATCGATCGGCACCGTGACGTCGCCGCCTGGGAGGCGTTCGTCCGCCGCAGTTTCATCCGGTTCGCCCAGGCGGTGCGCCCCGGCGGCTTCGTGGCATTCGAGGTCGGCGAGGTGCGCGGCGGCTCCGTGCTGCTGGAGCGCCACGTGGCAGCGGCCGTCATCGGCCTGCCCTTTGCGGTGCTGGGCGTGATGGTGAACCGCCAGGATTTCACCAAGACGGCCAATTGCTGGGGCGTGGGCAACAACCGGGGGGGGACGAACACCAACCGGATCGTCCTGTTGCAACGCAACGGGTGAGGCGGCTTAGTGCGCCTCCGCTGCGGCCCCGAGGTTCGGTTTGGCCAGGAAGCATGTCACCGGCAGCGCCACGAAAAACGCGCCGGCCATCAGCAGCAGGACGTCGTTGTAGGTCAGCGTCAGCGCCTGCTGCTGCACCATCAGCGCCACCTGCTTCAGCGCAGCCAGCGACGCCCCGGCGGATTTGGCCGGTGTCATCGCCTGAGTCAGGTTGTCGAGGAACTGCATCGCCCCCGGCCGCGACCACGTCACCTGCTCCTGCAGATGGAGCGTATGCACCGCGAGGCGTGACGTCGCCACGGTGTTGATCAGCGCCAGCCCGACCGCGCCGCCCAGGTTGCGCATCAGGTTGTAGAGCCCCGAGGCGTTCTTCAGCGCCGACGGCGGCAGGCTGCCCAATGCGATCTGGTTCACCGGCAGCATGACGAACATCATCGCGAAGCCGCGCATCGCCTGCGGCCCGAACAGCTCCCAGAAGGCCGAATCGACCGTCAGGTGCCCCAGCCACCACAGCCCGCCGCCGAACATCGTCAGCCCGAAGGCGAGCATCACCCGCAGGTCCATCTTGCGTGCCAGCGCACCGGCGATCGGCGCAGAGATGAACATCGCCAGGCCGGTGACGAACATGGTCTCGCCGATCTGCAGCGAGTTGTAGCCGCGTACGCGCCCGAGGAAGAGCGGCACCAGGTAGACCGACCCATACAGCCCGAGGCCGAGGATGAAACTGAACAGCGAGCCGGCGGCGAAGTTGAGGTTGACGAAGGCGCGCAGCTCCACCAGCGGGTCCTGCCGGCTCAACATGCGCCAGAAGAACAGCACGCCGGCTGCCGCCGAGATCACGCCGCACCAGGCGATCGTGGGGTCCTGGAACCAGTCCCAGCGGTTGCCTTCCTCCAGCACGTATTCCAGCGCGCCCAGGAAGGCGGCCATCAGCACCAGCCCGATGAGGTCGAAACTGCGCCGCAGCGACCAGTCCGGTCGGTCGATATCGAGCCAGGTCCAGACGAAGCCCGCCACCAACAGGCCCACCGGCACGTTGATCAGGAACAGCCAGTGCCAGGAGAACTGTTCGGTGAGCCAGCCGCCCAGGGTCGGGCCGATGGTCGGCGCCATGGTCGCGGTCAGGCCGATCAGCACGGACATCTGGTTCCGCCTGGCGCCATGGAACAGCAGGAAGGACGTCGCGAACACGGTCGGGATCATGGCGCCGCCGATGAAGCCCTGGGCGGCGCGGAACACGATCATCTCGCCCAGGCTGGAGGCCGAGGCGCAGGCCAGCGAGAACAGCGTGAAGCCGACCGCACTGGCGACGAACAGGATGCGGGTCGAGACCAGCCGGGACAGCCAGCCTGAGAGCGGGATCATGACGATCTCGGCGATCAGGTAGCTGGTCTGCACCCAGGCTGCCTCGTCGGGGCTGGCGGCGAGGCCGGCCTGGATGTCGCTGATCGAGGCGCTGACGATCTGGATGTCCAGGATCGCCATGAACATCCCGCACACCATCGCCATGAAACCGGCGAACTGGCGCCAGGTAACGGTGGCATTCTCCGGGGCGGTGGTACTCATGGCGCCGGCGGTGCTCATGGGATGGCATTGCGGACGGTGGCGGCCGCGGCGCCGAACAGGCCGAGGCGTTCGGCATCCGGCCCGCGGGTGTCGACCTCGGCGGTGACCGACAACCCGGCGCGCAGCCAGCCGGCCTGCGCGGCCTGGACCGGGTCGACGGTGATCTTCACCGGCACGCGCTGGACGACCTTGGTGAAGTTGCCGGTCGCGTTCTCCGGCGGCAACAGGCTGAACAGCGCGCCAGTGGCCGGGGCGAGGCTGTTGATGCGGCCATCCACCGCGGCACTTGGGTCGATATCGGGGATCAGCCGCACCTTCATGCCGGGATGCATGCGGCGGAGCTGGGTCTCCTTGAAGTTGGCAACAACATAGAGCTTCTCCGGGAGCGGCGCGACGGCGATCAGCTGGGTGCCGGGTGCTACGTGCTGGCCGGGTTCGGCGGCGCGGTTGCCGACCACGCCGTCGAATGGCGCGCGGATCACGGTGTAGGATAGCGCGTTCTCCGCCAGGGTGACCGCGGCGGCGGCGTTGCGGGCGCGCGCCTCGGCCTGGGTGGCCTGGGCCTGGAGCACGTCGAGCTGCTGCTCCGCAGCCGATGTCTGCGCGATGGCCGAGGTCAGCGAGGCGGCCGCCTTGCGGCTGTCGGCCACCGCGAGGTCGTTGGCCTGCCGCGAGGCCCACCCATTGGCCGTGAGCGCCGCGGACCGCGCGGCGTCCGCACCCGCTCGGGCCTGTTCGGCCTGCGCCTGGGCGATGGCCGCCTGCGCGGCGTCGATCGTGGCGCGCTGCTGGCCGATCTGGCGATTGGCCGTGACGACCGCGGCATCGGCCTCCGCCGCCGAGGCGCGGGCCTGCAGCAGCCGGGCCTGGTAATCGGCCGGGTCGAGCTGGATCAGGACGTCCCCGGCATGTACGCGCTGATTGTCCGCCACGGTGACCGCCAGGACCTCTCCGTCGATGCGCGGCGCCAGCACGGCGATGTCGCCCTGGAGGTAGGCGTTGTCGGTGCTCTCGATCCAGCGGCCCTCGGCGAACCACCAGGCCGTGGCGGCGCCGGCGCCGATCAACACGACGACGGCCAGCAGAGGGCGCAGGATCCGCATGACATGGCGCCTGGTGCGCCGCGGCCGGGGCGGAGTGTGTCGGATGGGGCTTTCCGCCAGGCCGGGCGCGGGCGCCGGCTTCTCGGTGACGGCATTCATGCGATGAACTCTCTCCTGAACTGAACGGTTCAGTCCGGGCGCAAAGATGGAGACCCCGTCATGGATCGTCAAGGGTAAACTGAACGGTTCAGTCTAGCCCTTGAACCCGGCCGGTTTTCCGGTCATCTAGGCAGTCATGAGCGCAACCGCCGATCCCAGGCACGACACCGAGTCGCCGAAGCAGCAGGCCATCCTGACCGCCGCGGGCGAGCTGTTCATGCACCAGGGCTACGGCGCGACCAGCATGGATGCGATCGCGCGCGGCGCCGGGGTCTCCAAGGCGACGCTGTACGCCCATTTCGCCTCGAAAGACGTGCTGTTCGCGACGATCATCAACCAGGCGTGCCTCGACAACATCGTGGTCGGCGAGTTCCTGCCGCTCGACGCGCCGGATCTTGCGGCGGCCCTGACGGCACTGGGGTCACGAATGCTGCGTTTCCTGCTGGAGGATCGCGCGCTGGCGATCCATCGCGTGGTGACCGCCGAGAGCATGCGGTTTCCGGAACTCGGCCGCGCGTTCTACGACAACGGGCCTAGGCTGTTCCGGGAGGTGTTCGGGACCTGGCTGGCGCGTCAGCAAGCCGCCGGGCGACTGGCCGTGCCCGATCCAGGGATTGCGGCGGATCAGTTCATTGGCATGCTGCGCACCGGCGTGTATCAGCGCGCCACCTTCGGCCTCCAGCCACCGCCGACCGAGGCCGAGATCGACGCCACCGTGGCGGCAGCGGTCAGCACATTCCTCAAGGCCTACGCGGCCGACTGACACCTGCGGCCGACTGACACCTGCGGCCGACTGACACCTGCGGCCGACTGACACCTGCGACCTGGCGCGGCTCGTCGCCCCTGAGGCGGCCTCCCGCTGCGTGAGGCCCGCGCTGCGTGGGAGTTGTCCGGCGGCCGTCTCAGGGACGCCCGAGCCGCGCCAGGATGGCGGCACGTACGGGTTCGGGCTGGTCGTCGACGGCGCGGAGAACCACCCGAAGCTGGCTGCGCAGCGCATAGACCTGGTCCAGCAGCGACAACACCACCGGGACCGCGCCTTCCTCCACTTCCATCGTGCGCCGCAGGTCGTGGATCAGGCGCACCCGGGCGATGTCGATCTCCTCGAACACCCAGCCGGTCTCGGCTGCTTCTGGGCGGACCCAGCCGCGCTCGACCCAGGCGGTGAGTTCGGCTTCCTGCAGATCGGCGAACAGGGTGGTGACGGCGGTAATCTGCATCATCCCTCCTCCAGCCCGGCGCGGGGATTGGCGGGATGGTTGGGTTTCCACTCCTTCAGGAACGCCGCCAGTTCGGGTTCATCGACCGCCGGCAGCACGACATGGAGCCGGACGAACTGGTGTCCCTGGCGGATGCCGCGCCCGCGCAGCCGAAGCTGCGTGCCGGTGCCGGAACCCGGAGGGATCGTCAGTCGCACCTTGCCTTTGATGGTGGGGACCTCGAGCGTCGCGCCCAGCACCGCTTCCTGCAGCGTGACCGGCAGCTCGATGATGATGTCGTCGCCCTCGCGGTGGAACAGCGCATGCGGCGCGACCGCCACCTCGACCAGCGCATCGCCGGCTGGACCGCCGCCGATCCCCGGCGAGCCCTGGCCCTTGAGCCGGATCACCTGGCCGTCCTGCACCCCCGCGGGGATGCGCACGTCGAGCGTCTTGCCCTCCGGCAGGGTGATGCGCCGGGTGGTACCGTTGGCCGCGTCGAGGAAGCCGACCGTCAGCGTGTAGTGCGCGTCGGACCCGCGGGCGGTGAAGCGCTGGCCGCCGGCGCGCCGGCCAGCGAAGGCCTGGGCGAAGATGCTCTCCAGGTCCTCGGGGTCGAAATTGCCCTGGTAGCGCTGGTGGCCGCCGGGTCCGTCGCTTATATCGCGGTAGAACGGGCGTTCGGGAGGCACTTCGTTGCCGGCGGCGTCGATCTCGCCTTTGTCGAAGCGGGCGCGCTTGTCGGCGTCGCTCAGCAGCTCGTAGGCGGTGCTGATCTCCTTGAACCGCTCCGCTGCCTCGGGTTTGCCGGGGTTCAGGTCGGGGTGGTGGATTTTGGCGAGCTTGCGGTACGCGGCGCGGATCGCTGCCGCATTGTCGCTGCGTTGCACGCCGAGGGTCTGATACGGGTCTTTCATGCGGTTTTGTTACCTGAGCGTGCAGAGGCGGCGGATCAAGGCCCGATGGATCACGTCCCGGTCCAGGCCGGTTTGCGCTTTTCGAGGAACGCGTCGATCCCCTCCCGCGCGTCGCGTGCCAGCATGTTCCGGGTCATCACCTGCGCGGCATAGTCGTAGGCAGCGGTGAGGTCCATCTCGGCCTGGCGATAGAAGGCTTCCTTGCCGATCGCGAGCGTCAGTGGGCTCTTGGCGGCGATCCGTGCGGCCAGCGCGCCGACCGCCTCGTCCAGCGCGGCCTCGGGGACGACCTGGTTGATCAGGCCGATCTCGCGGGCGCGGGCGGCGTCGACCAGGTCGCCGGTCAGCAGCATCTCCATCGCCTGCTTGCGCGGCACGGCCCGCGAGAGGGCGACCATCGGCGTCGAGCAGAACAGGCCGATATCGACGCCGGGCGTGGCGAAGCGGGCGGTCTCGGCGGCGACGGCGAGGTCGGCACTGGCGACCAATTGGCACCCGGCGGCGGTGGCGACGCCATGCACCCGCGCAATCACCGGCTTGGGCAGGCGGACGATGCGCTGCATCAGCTGCGAGCAGAGGGCAAAGACCTGCTCGTAGGCCGCGCGGGTGGGGGTGGTGCGGATTTCCCGCAGGTCGTGGCCGGCGCAGAATGCCGGGCCGGCAGCCCCGATGACCACCACCCGGATGGCTGCATCCTCCGCGATGGCCAGCAGCGCGTCGTCCAGTGCCTGCATCAGGCCAAGGGAGAGCGCATTGCGGGTGGCTGGGCGGTTGAGGGTCAACCAGGCGACGCCATCCACGTCACGGCGCAGCAGGATCGGATCGGTCATGCGGGCCTCGTTCGGTCAGGGCGGCAGGATACCGGCGGCGGCTCGGTGATGGAAACCGCCGAAGACGAGTCGGGCGGGGGAGGGTTCCGTGGCGGCTTGCGGGCGCGTTGCGCGCTAGTACCAGATTTTGGTATAAGGAAAAAGGAGGCTTCGGTGATGGGCAAGAACACCTCGGTCAGCCTTGGCGATCATTTTACGGCGTTTGTCGAGACGCAAGTCGGACAAGGCCGCTACGGCAGCGCCAGCGATGTCCTGCGGGCCGGCCTGCGGTTGCTGGAAGAGCAGGAGGCCAGACTCGCGG
This sequence comes from Acetobacteraceae bacterium, assembly GCA_031291795.1. Taxonomy (GTDB): domain Bacteria; phylum Pseudomonadota; class Alphaproteobacteria; order Acetobacterales; family Acetobacteraceae; genus Rhodopila. Next base: position 14,267 of record JARLIJ010000227.1, read on the forward strand.
CATTGCGCGCCGCCTTGGTGGAGGGCGAGCAAAGTGGCCCATCGACTCGATTCGATATCGAGGCATTTGTCGCACGCAAGCGGGCCTCTCCGTCGTCCGAGGCATGACTGCCGGCGCTGCCCTTTCACCGCGGGCGCAGCGCGATCTGGATGCCATCTGGGATTATACGGCAGGGCGCTGGGGCGTCGATCAGGCCGAGGCTTACGCCCGCCAACTCTGGCAGGCCGTCGAGACGGTGGCGGCACATCCCACTGTAGGGCGGTCGTGCCCTGAGGTGAGGGCCGGATACTGCAAATATCCGGCCGGCTCGCACTTGCTGTTTTACCGCCTGATCGACGGGGGCATCGATGTCGTGCGCATCCTGCATGAGCGCATAGACTTCGGGCAGCACGTTTGGTCGGCAAAAGGGGTGACCGCTCCGCGATCGCCATAACGGCAGTCGCGCATGCGACGGGCGTGTGGAATGATGCGCCTGCCCGCCTCGCTTTCTCCAGGGCAGGAATTGCGCCGGTTGGCCTCGGTCAGCAGCAGATCCGCCTGATCGGTCGTGATCCTAACCCCTGAGCGGCAGCCGCTCTGCGATCACAAACGGCTCTCCGGCGGCTTCCTGGGTGAACAGGCAAATATCCGTCACACGCTGGGGCACTGCCAGCGCGCGGCCGAAATGCGCCTGGGCCGCCGGCAGGTACACTGCCTTTTCCGCCTCGTTCAGCCGCCGGGTCAGCGTCATGTGGAAGAACCACGTCGCAAACACATACGGATAGCCCCAGCGGACCAGCATCGCATCCTGTTCGGCGGTCAGCGCAGCACGCCGCCGACGCGCGATTTCAGCCTCCGAGGTTGGCGCGCGGTACGGGTCCAGCTCCGCCACGCAGGCATCGGCCAGCGTCTGCAGGGGGGAGCAGGGCACAGTCTCCCGCAGTGCCAGGAAGCCGCGCAGGTCCATCACCGCCAATGGCGGCAGCGTGAACGGCGCGATCCGGCCGGCAAGCGCGCGCGCCGCCTGCACCACGTCGAACCATTGCCGCCCCTCGGCCAGGCGCATCGGCGGCTTCAGCGTGGCGTGGAAGCCGTAGAGGCGCGGTTCCGCGGCGACCTCCGCGATGCCGGGCAGGTCCGGCTGCGGTGCGGGGGCATCGGCCTCCGGGTCGCGTCCAAGCCAGGTGGCACCGGCGGCGAACAGCGGGTCGGTGGGCCGGGGGGCAAAATAGACGGCGACGCGGCCGGCATCCGGCAGGCGGGTGTCCGCCATCAGATCACGCGCTCCCCCGCGCGCCAGACCTGCCGGACGATCGGCAGCGTCTCGTGCAGCCGCACGCGCACCACGTCGGCGCGCCAGCCCGCGGTCAGGCGGCCACGGTCGGACAGGCCGGCCATGCCGGCTGGGGTCTCGGTGACCATTGCGACAGCGGCGGGCAGGCCGATCCCGGCTTCGCGCGCGGTCTGGAACGCGGCCTCGACCAGCGACGGCGGCACATAGTCCGAGGCGTAGGCATCGACTGCACCGGCCCGCACCAGGTCGGCGGCGGCGACGTTGCCGGAATGCGAGCCGCCCCGGACGATGTTGGGCGCGCCGGCGATCACCTGCATGCCGGCGGCCTTGGCGGCGGTGGCGGCTTCCATGGTGACCGGGAACTCGCTGATGCGGATGCCGTCAGCGGCGTTCTCGGCGATTTCCGCGGCGGTACGGTCATCGTGGCTGGCGAGCGCGATGTGGCGCCCCTGCACCTGGTCGAGCAACGCACGGCGGTTGGGGCCGCGCAGCCGCTCGCGCTGGTCCTGTAGCTCACGGATACGGCGATCGATCATGGCCTCGTCCAGCCCGCCGCGGCGGCGCAGGTCGCGGTAGAAGTCCATGTCGGCGTACTGGCCGACGCCGGGGCTGTGGTCCATCAGGCTGACCATGCGCACCAGCTTGTGGTCCGCCACCGGCTCGAACAAGCCCAGCATGTCGGTCGCCGGCACTTCGCAGCGCAGATGGAGGAAATGGTCGGACTTCAGCAACTCGGCCTCGGTCAATGCGTCGAGATCGATCACGCCGTCCAGGAAGGTGCGGATGCGCTCCTTGTCGAAGCCGAGGTCGCCCAGGCACAGCGCATCCAGCACCGTGGTGACACCGGCGGCGGCGCATTGCGCGTCATGCGCCACCATGGCGGAGCGCGACGGCCAGCGCGCCAGGCTGCGCGGCTGCACCTGGCGCTCCAGGTTGTCGGTGTGTACGTCGACAACACCGGGGATGAGATAGTCGCCTGCCATGTCCAATGCGCCGGGCGCCGAGGAGCGGCCGGGCTGCACCGCGGCGATGGTGGTGCCGTGCAGCACCAGCGTTCCGGCGAGGGTGGCGTCCGGCAGTACCAGGACGGCGTTGGTCAGAATCGTCTCGAGGGTCATGCGGCATCCTGGAGCGGCGTCAGCGGGAAGAGGCGGTCGGCAATGGCATCGCGTACCTCGGCGTCGTGGCAGATGGCGATGATGGCGGTGCCGCGTGCCTTGGCCTCCCGCACCATCTCTATCACGACGGCGCGGTTTTCGGCGTCCAGCGAGGCGGTCGGCTCGTCCAGCAGCAGGATCGGATGGCCGGCGATGAAGCCGCGGGCGAGGTTCACGCGCTGCTGCTCGCCGCCCGAGAAGGTGGCGGGCGGGATGGCGTGCAGCCGCGCGGGGATGTTGAGGCGCAGCAGCAGCGCGGTCGCCGCGGCGTGGGCGTCCTCGGGCGTGGTGTCGTGGGCGAGCAGCACCTCGGCCACGACGTCAAGCGCGGAGACCCGGGGGACGACGCGGAGGAACTGGCTGACATAGCCCAGCGTGTCATTGCGGACGGCGAGGATGGTGCGCGGGTCGGCCGAGGCGAGGTCGACCATGGTGTCGTGATGCCGGATCAGGATGCGGCCGGCCTCGGCGCGGTAGTTGCCGTAGAGACTGCGCATCAGGGTGGACTTGCCGGCGCCGGACGGTCCGGACAGCACGACGCACTCGCCGGCATGCACTTCCAGACCGATGCCGGTGAGAACCGGCATGCGCATGCCGCCCCGTAGGTGCAGCGTGAAGGTCTTTGCCAGGGCTTCGGTGCGCAGCATGACGGGGCTCATGACCGATCCCCCGCGTTCACCGCCAGTTCATGATTGACGCGCTGAATGCTCGGGCGAGGTGCCCTGTCGCCAGGGCACCCTCGCCATTGGAGAGAGATCATGCGCATTCGCGTCGTGATATCGATCCGGTGGGGGAAGAGGCGGACCACCATCCGCGTGACAATCCGCCTCTGACCCACCGGAGCCGGGGGATAGCTGAAACTATCCTCCAGTGTCCGGAATATCACCCTTCGTCCCATCGCGGCAACAAAACCCTGTAATTGCATACTCATGCGTTCAAAACCGAGCTGACGAGGAGTTGCGTGTAGGGGTGCTGCGGATCGTCCAGCACCTGGTCGGTCAGGCCAGTCTCCACCACGCGCCCGCGCTGCATCACTGCGATCCGATGCGCCAGCAGCCGCGCCACCGCGATGTCGTGGGTCACAAGCACGGCGGCGATGTGCAGCCGCGCCACCAGGTTGCGGATCAGGTCCAGCAGCCGCGCCTGGACGGACACGTCCAGCCCGCCGGTCGGCTCGTCCATGAACACCAGCCGCGGATGCGTCACCAGCGTGCGCGCGATCTGCAGCCGCTGCAGCATGCCGCCCGAGAAGGTGCGCGGCAGGTGGTCGATCCGGCTGGCGTCGATCTCCACCTGGGCCAGCCAGTCCAGCGCCTGGGCGCGAATGTCGCCGTAGTTCCGGGCGCCCTGGGCCATCAGCCGCTCGCCGACATTGCCGCCGGCGGTGACGGCCATGCGCAGGTTCTGCCGCGGGTCCTGGTGCACGA
>JARLIJ010000228.1 GCA_031291795.1 Acetobacteraceae bacterium
GGGGCTGCTGGAGCGCGGGCGGATCTTCCTGGTGCGCGCCGGCACGATCATCTTCGCGATCATGGTGCTGCTGTGGTTCCTGTCGTCCTGGCCGCAGCCGCCGGCCGGCGCCACCGGCCCGGCGATCGACTACAGCCTGGCCGGCATCGTCGGCCACTGGCTCACCCCGGTGCTGTCGCCGATCGGCTTCAACTGGAAGATTGCCGTGGCCCTGGTCCCCGGCATGGCCGCGCGCGAAGTGCTGGTCGCAGCCCTCGGCACCGTCTACGCCCTGAGCGAGACCGGCGACGCCCTGCAAACCACGCTGGGCGGCGCGCTGGCCGCCGATTGGAGCGTGCCGACCGCGCTCGCGCTGCTGGCCTGGTTCGTGTTCGCCCCGCAATGCGTCTCCACGTTGACGGTGGTCAAGCGCGAGACCAATTCCTGGTTCTGGCCGTTCGCGCTGTTCAGCTACCTGACCGCGCTGGCCTACGCCGCGGCGTTCGTGACGTTCCGCATTGCCAGCGCGCTGATGGGAGCTTGATCCGATGTGGCAGCAGATACTCGTCCTGGTCCTGGTGGTCGTTGCCGGCGCCTGGGTCGCCTGGACGCTGATCCTGCCGCGCAGCGTGACCGCCCGGTTGCGCCGGCTGGTGGGCCTGCAGGCCGCCGACCCGGCCTGCGCCTGCAGCGGTTGCAGCAAATGCGGGACCGGCAACCGGAGCCACGTGAAGGTTCGGACGTAGCCTCCAAAGTCTGCTGCCCCTTGCAGCAGAGTTCGGGGATCGGCAGGCCACGGAAGACAACGGGCCAGTGTCCGGCTTCCGTGGCTTGCGCATGGCTTCGGACTCGGGATACCGGCGCCTCTGCGCAATGATTCCGACCGGCTGAGCATGCTTCCGCCGTCGGTCGGCGCGGCTGCGATCTGGGATGATCCCGGCACCCGTTGCGCGCCTGTGGCGCCGCAGCAGAAGAAAGGGCTTAAACGCAGATACAAGGCGATGCACGCGAAACACGCAGATGGCCGCGTGCGGTTTACAGGCCATTGACGACACAGCCGGTCACCCGCCCCAAAAGATCATTCAGCCCATTGTTATCTGCGTGTTCCGCGTGCATTGTCTGATATCTGCGTTTAAAATCTTCCTTTGCGATGCTGCCGACAGACAGCGACCGACGTGTTGGCGAGTCTACGACGCACAGAGCGTATCGCCGCGGAATCAAACCGGTCGAAACCTCCGTGCAGCGGCACCGGGCGCCCACCTGCATCGGCGGCTGGCGGATCTTGCCGGACCGGCATGGGAGCACCCGATCGCTAATGGCGCCCGCATCTCCGCTACCGACCCGAAACGGTCATTGGCCGGGGTGAGCCGGCGCTTCTAGCCTGGCGGTTTGCAGTGTCAGACGAGAGGCAGACGTGGATCGCCAGGCAGACGGCAGCGCCGGGGATGCGAATTACGGGACCATCGGCCGCGACTACGCGATGCAGCGGCAGCCCGAACCGGCGATCGCAGCCTTCATCGATGATGCCCTGGGGGCCGCGCGAACCGTCCTGAATGTCGGCGCCGGCGCCGGCTCCTATGAGCCGCATGATCGCGACATGACAGCTGTCGAGCCGTCCGCATCCATGCGGGCGCAACGCCCCGAAGGTCTCGTACCGGCGATCGATGCCGTTGCCGAGGCCTTGCCGTTCCCGGACGGCCATTTCGACGCCAGCATGACGACCTTCTCCGTGCATCAGTGGACCCGCCTGGAGGAGGGCCTGCGGGAGATGCGGCGCGTCACGCGCGGACCGGTCATCGTGCTGTCCTGCGACCCCGATCTGGTCAGGCAATTCTGGCTCAATGAGTACGCGCCCGAGGTGCTGGCCGCAGAAGCGCGTCGCTACCCGTCGCCTGGCCGCATCGGCAGCGTTCTCGGCGGCAACGTCAGCGTTCGGCACGTTCCGATCCCCTTGCTGTGTCGGGACGGCTTCAACGAGGCTTACTACGGACGCCCCGAACGACTGCTCGACGCTGCGGCACGCCTGGCCTGCTCCGCCTGGAGCTTCGTCACGGCGGCGGCGGCGAACGCCTCGGTCGACCACCTGCGCCGCGACCTGGAGTCCGGCGCGTGGGACCGCAAGCACGGACACCTGCGGACGCAGCCGGCGTTCGACGGCTCCCTGCGCCTGCTCGTATCGCTGCCGCGCGCCCTGTAGAGCGGCTTGCCACCAACACGCCGACAACGACGCGACGGTTTGGACGCAAGCAGCGGCTGCGTTCAGTCCGGGGCGGCAGCCTGGACCACATGCTGTATCCGGCCGCGCGTCTCGATGGCAACGAGGCTGCCGGCGCCGTAGACAGGGGCGCCGGCCGGATGATGCGCCACGCGGCGCCGGGCCTCACCTCCATCGCCGACCCATGTATGATTACGGCCGCGCCATCGGAGATCCGCCCCCCATGCTGCAAGACCCGAACGGCGTCCAGCGCCTGCTGGAAGCCCTCCAGCTCGGTTTTCCTGCTTTGTTCTCTATCGTCAACCCGATCGGCGGCGCCTTCGTCTTCCAGGCCATGACCGGCGGCAGCGACGCAAACACCCAGGCACGCCTGGCGCGGCTGGTTGCGCTGTACAGCCTCGCGGTGCTGATCGTCTCGCTCTGGGCCGGCTCGTTCGTGCTGAGCTTCTTCGGCGTCAGCCTGGCCGCCTTGCGCTGCGCCGGCGGGTCGGTGATCGCGCTCAATGCCTGGCGCCTGCTCAACGCACCGGACCGGGAGGCGGTAGAAACCACCAAAGCCTCGGCCGACATGGCGTTCTTCCCGCTCACCATGCCGCTCACCGCCGGCCCGGGCACCATTTCAGTCGGCGTGGCGCTGAGCTCCAAGCATCCGCGCGCGTTTGAGGGCCTGGGCTGGTATTTCGGCGGCATGTCGCTGGCAGCGATCGCCGTGGCCGGCACGATCTGGCTTGGCTACCGCAACGCCTACCTCATCACCCGGCTGTTCGGCGAGCACGGCGCACGCACCTTCGGCCGGCTGATGGCGTTCCTGCTGCTGTGCATCGGCGTGCAGGTGCTGATCACCGGCGTGCAGGATGTGTTCGGCCCGCTGCTGGGCCACGCCCCCGAAGGCGGCTGAACACGGGCGGCTGAACACGGGCGGCTGACACGGACGGCTGGCACGGACGGCTGGCACGGGAGCGGCAACGCGCCGCTCCCGCCGCCTTGTTCAGTCCAGCACGGTCGGGTCGAGTTCCACCAGCACGTCGCCCGGATGGAACGCCGCGGCACTGTCGGAGAAGATATCGACGTCCTTGGTCTCCGGCACCAGCAGCAACCCGATCACGAACGTCGCGCCGGCGATCACGATCGGATACCACAGCCCGAAATAGATGCTGCCGGTCTGGGCATTCATCGCAAACATCGTGGCCGGCAGCAGGCCGCCGAACCAGCCGTTGCCAATATGATACGGCAGCGACATGGAGGTGTAGCGGATGCGGGTCGGGAACAGCTCCACCAGTGCCGCGGCGACCGGCCCGTAGACCATCGTGACCAGGATCATCAGGAAGGTCAGGATCAGCACAAGAACGAATGGCTGGGCGCGAAAGATGTCCCAGGGCTGGGCCATCTTCACCACCGACGGGTTCGCCGCCGCCGGGTAGCCGACCGCGGTCAGCGTATCGCCCAGCGCCTTGTTGAACGCGGCAAGCTGCGCGCCCGCCTGCGCACCGGCCTGCTTGCTGTCCACCGACTGGATCAGCTTGTCGCCGATCTGCACCGCCGCGACCGAACCGGCGGGGGCGTCGATCTGCGTGTAGGTCACCGAGTTGCGCGCCAGCGCCGCCTTGGCCACATCGCAGCCGCTGGTGAAGCTGGACGTGCCGGTCGGGTTGAACTGGAACGAGCAATCCGCCGGATCGGCCGTCACCGCGACATGCACGCTTTCATGCGCGTGGGTCAGCGCCGGGTTGGCCGTCTCCGCCATCAGCTTGAACACGGGGAAATAGGTCACCGCCGCGATCAGGCAGCCGCCGAGGATGATCGGCTTGCGCCCGATCTTGTCCGACAGCCAGCCGAACAGCACGAATCCGCCGGTGCCCAGCGCCAACGCCCAGGCGACCAGGAGGTTGCCGGTGAAAGCATCCACCTTCAGCACCGAGGTCAGGAAGAACAGCGCGTAGAACTGCCCCGAGTACCACACCACCGCCTGGCCGGCGACCAGGCCGAACAGCGCCAGGATCGCCCATTTGGCGTTCCTCCACTGGCCGAACGCCTCGGTCAGCGGCGCCTTGGAGTGCGTGCCGGCGGCCTTCATCTTCAGGAAGGCCGGGCTTTCGCTGAGCTGCATGCGGATCCAGACGGACACGGCCAGCAGCAGGATCGAAACGATGAACGGGATGCGCCAGCCATAGGCGCGGAAGTCGTCGCCGCTCATGGAAGACTGGGTGAACAGGATCACCAGCAACGACATGAACAGGCCCATGGTCGCGGTGGTCTGGATCCAGCTTGTATAGAAGCCCCGCCTGCCGTGCGGCGCGTGTTCCGCCACATAGGTTGCCGCCCCGCCGTATTCGCCGCCAAGCGCCAGGCCCTGCAGCAGGCGGAGCGCGATCAGGATGGTGGGGGCGAGGAAGCCGATCTGGTCGGAGGTCGGCAGGATGCCCACGATGAAGGTGGAGGAGCCCATGATCGCGATGGTGATCAGAAAGGTGTATTTGCGCCCCACCATGTCGCCCAGCCGGCCGAACACCAGGGCGCCGAACGGGCGCACCAGGAAGCCGGCGGCGAACGCCAGCAATGCAAAGATGTTGCGGGTCGTTTCATCGTATTGACTGAAGAACTTGGCACCGATGACTGCCGCAAGCGAGCCATACAGATAAAAGTCATACCACTCGAAGACAGTCCCGAGCGAAGAAGCCAGGATGACTTTCTGTTCTTCCCGGGTCATTGGCCGAACGACGGCGTCCGTCGGCGGATAGATTGGTTGCAGTGCCATGGGGGCGTCCGTTTCCGTGGTTTATGGTTGCGCCTGAAGCGCCGCGTGCCCGCCTGCCCTGCCTGTGGGCTCGCGTCACCCGGCCGCGCCAACCGACCCTTGCGGAATCGCCTGCGTCCGTCCCCAACGAAACGGGAGGTAGCGCTCTCCTGCTCCCCCCTTGTTCGCCTGTCGCCGCCTGCACCGCATGCGGTGCCAGGTCGCGCATGGCGTCTTTTCAGAGACGTTTTCCTCGCCGCGATCCGAAACGCTCGATCTGGCGCTTATCCGAATCCCCTAACTCTTAACCTGTCAGATCGGTAACGGGTAGCGGTTATTTTGCGCCGGTGTGATTTCAACCGCGGCGTGCATGGCTTTCACAGAATTGCGGCGCTACCGGCCGCCATCCACTTGCAGGATCTGCCCATTGACGAAGCCGGCCAGGTCGGAGGCGAAGAAGATCACCCCATTGGCGATATCCTGCGCCGATCCCAGGCGTTTCATCGCGATCCGTTCCACCAGCGCCTGCTGGCCGTCGGCGCCATACGCCGCCCATTGCGCCTCGGTCGCCGGATTGGTGCGGATGAAACCAGGTGCCACGGAGTTCACCGTGATCCCGAATGCGCCCAGCTCATGCGCAAGCTGCCGGGTCAGCCCGACCACGGCGTGCTTTGCACTGCAATACGCCTGCACGCCGGTCAGCGAAGGCTGCAGGCCGGCGCCCGAACTGATGTTGACGATGCGCCCGCCGCCAGCTCGTTTCATGGCCGGAGCGGCCGCGCGGCACAGCGTGAACGCGGCATTCACGTTGATGTCGAAGATCGTGTTCCAGTCTGCGTCCGGGACATCTTCCAGCGGCACCGGCCGCTGCCCGGCCACGCCGCCGGCATTGTTGACCAGCACGTCGATCGCACCGCCCGTCTGGGTCTCGATCTGGCGGATCCAGGCGGTGCCGGCGGCGCGGTCGCGCAGGTCGACAACCTTCACGGTGATGCCGCCCTGGGCCGCGGTTTCGGCCAGCGGGGCGGCTGCGATATCGGTCGCGAACACGTGCGCACCGAGGCGGGCAAAGCTCTGCGCGATGGCGCGGCCGAAGCCGTGCCCCGCGCCGGTGACCGCGACGGTCTTGCCGTCGAAGCGGATGTTCATGCGTGGCCTCTCCCTACCAGGATTCCAGCAGCGCGCGGGTCTCCTGCACCGCGACGTCCCAGATCTCCAGCATCTCGGAATCGTCGCGCTGGTAGCGGCCGCCGAAATTGCCGTCGTCGAGCAGCAGCCGCACCTCGAACGGCGGCAGCGTGCGCATGCGGTCGACGTCGACCATGGGCTTTGCCTCGTCGGTCGGCGCGACGCCGGCAAGCCGGGTCCAGGGGAAATTTTCCATCCAGCTGGCGTGGCTGGCGACGGGGTCGATTCGCTGCACTGCAGCAGCGGTCAGCGGTGCCTTCCACCAGTCATGCACGCGCACCCGCGCATCGGGATTGTCCATCATCCATTCCTGCGCGAGCGAGGACGCCGGCTGGTTGCCGCCATGGCCGTTGACGATCAGCACGCGCCGGAACCCGGTGGTCTTGAGGCTGTCGAGCAGGTCCTTCAGCACGGCGGCATAGGTCGCCACGCGCAAGGTCATGGTGCCGGAAAACCCAGAGAAATACGGCGTCAAACCGTAGGGCAGCACGGGGAAGACGGGAATGCCGAGCGGTTCGGCGGCCTCGATGGCGATGCGTTCGGAGAGGATCGCGTCGGTCGCGAGCGACAACCCGGCGTGCTGTTCCGTGCTCCCGAGCGGCAGGATGCAACGGTCGTCGTGGCGGACCCAGTCCTCCACCATCCGCCAGTCCATGTCGGCAATGCGCATTCCGTCCCCCGTTCGAAGCGATGGTCGTGGCGCGAACGCTGATACCTTCCGCGGGATGAAGCAAGGTCCGGGCGCTGCTCCGAACCCCGCGAGGGGCGCTGGCCCTTCGATCGCCGCCAAGGCCGTGGCCCTTGGAGCAATTTTACTGCTGGCAGGAAACATTCCTCACCGTCGCGGGCTACCGGACAAGGCCGGGTGGCAGGTTCGCTTGACCCAGCTGCGGCCTTGCCGGGCCGGGCAAAGCGCGCCTGCCCGATGCGTATAGTCCCGGACCAAGGCGACACCGCTTTTTCAACACGGAGGACGAAAGGCGAGGGCCACAGGAGGGCCACGGAGGGACTGTGCCGCGTGATTGGCCGCGGCTTCCCCCGCAGCACGCTCTCTCCGTGGCCCTCCTGTGGCCCTCGCCTTTCGTCCTCCGTGTTAAAAAAGCGGTGTCGCCCATGCCCCCAAGCCCGGCGTTTGTCGTGTTGGGAGCGGTGCGGCAGGCGTCGGCGTGGATGGCCGCCATAATGCTGGAAGAGCGCAGCCCGATCAGCGTGCAACCGCTCCAAGGACCACGGCCCTTGGCAGAGGGCCAGGACAGCGCCCTGGCCCCCCGCACGCTGCGGGATTGCTTACTTCAGCCCGACGACCTCGGCCAGCGCCTCGACCTGTTCGGCGTGGCGCGACACCGGATTCAGCAGCAGGTGATTCGCGCCCATCGCGACCAACGCCTCCAGCTTTTCCCGCACCTGCTCGGGTGTACCGTAAATGCCGGACGTTTCTGTGCCGTCTGGATTGAAATAGACTTCGTCGTACCAACGGTACAATTCGGCTCGCGCCACCTCCGCCCGTTCGTCCACCGCCATGAAGACCCGTTTCGAAATCGGGAACGTCGCCGGATCGCGCCCAGCCTGCTCCAGCGCGGCCCGCAGCAGCGGCACGGAGCGGGCGAAGTCAGCGACGGTGGAGCCACCCGATCCCATCCAGCCGTCGGCCAGCGTTGCCGCACGCCGGACCGCGTCGGGATGGCCGACACCGAACCAGATCGGCAAGGTCTGCTGCACCGGCTTGGGGGACATCATCGCCGCATCCAGCGCATAGAACCGTCCATGATAGGTGCTCTTCGCCTGCGTCCAGAGCGTTCGGATCACTTCGATCTGCTCGCGCAGGCGGCTGACGCGGCCCTCCATCGGGACCTGGAATTCCTTGAAATGCTGCGGCCGTCCCTGCCCGACGCCCAGGATCGCGCGCCCACCACTGACGGCATCGAGGCATGCCCATTGATGCGCCACCAGCCGTGGATCGTGCACCGGCAGCACCGCGACCGAGACGCCAAGCCGGATGGTGTGCGTGACGGCGGCGGCGTAGGTCAGGATGACGACGGGATCGAAACAGGAGACGTGGTCGAGCGTGTTCTCGGTCACCCAGAGGTCGCGAAAACCCAGCGCCTCGGCGCGCTGGGCGACGGTGCGGATGGTATCGATGGCGATCGGGTCGATCGAACGGTGCGGCAGCGACATGCCGAACGCGATCTTGTCTTTCAGGGCCATGGGCCGCGCTCCTGCCTGGGGACGGATGATGGGTAGCACACGGCAGGGGTCGTGTCGTGCCGGCGCGCCTATCGCTGCGGCTGGTCTTCCAGCATAATTGCATCTGCAATCATGCGGACTGCCCGTCGACTTCCACGGATGCTGACACGAAAGGCGAAACCGGACATGCACTGGTGCCTTGGCATGTACGGGTCGGCCTCGACCTGGACCTTCAACCTGGTGCAGAAGCTGGCGGCGACGCTTGCTCCGGATCGTCCGGTGGTCCCGCATTTCGTTGCCGATTCGCTTGCCGATCTCGATGCGACGGCCGGCACGCTGGTGGTGAAGACGCATGCCGCCCCGGTCGCTGCGGGACTTGCCCAACGAGCGAGCGCGATCATCATTACGATCCGTGATCCGCGTGATGCGATCGCCTCGTTGATGGCGCACAACAAGGCGCCGTTCGATCTGGCGGTCAACGTCACCGCGGCGACGGCGTTCCTGTGCGGGCGGTTCGCGCGCCACGACCGCGCGATCCTGCTGCGCTTCGAGGACCGGTTCTACGACAATCCGGAAACGATAGAGAAAATTGCTGCGACCTTTCCCGGAACCCTGTCCGACGAAGCCAGGGACAGGTTGTTTGCGGAGACCCGGCGCGCGGCGGTCGACGCGCTCATTGCGCAATTGGAGACGCTGCCCACGACGGAATGCCAGTTCGACACAGTAACGGGCCAGCAGGATATTTTCGACCCGGTCACCGGCTGGCACAAGCATCATGCCGGACGCAAAGGGGAGATCGGCCGCTGGCAGCGGGACCTGTCCCGGTCGCAGGTTGCCGCGATCGAGGAACGCCTGCGGCCGTGGATGGTGCATTTTGGCTACCGGCCCACGACATTGCCTTCTACCGGGGCGCCTGGCGCGCCGCCGGCACAGGCCAAGTTGTAGCGCTCCGCGCGCCGGCATCGGATGCGACCGGCCATGGACGCAAGGATGCGGCCAGAGCGGTTGCAGGCTGCCCGGCAAGCCTGGCCTGCATCCCGGATGCACCGCCCGCCCTTCTCCCTCTCCCCTTGCGGGAGAGGGTTGGGGTGAGGGGGCCAACCATGGCGGAC
>JARLIJ010000039.1 GCA_031291795.1 Acetobacteraceae bacterium
GGAGCACAGCCCCTGGACCCTTTCTGGTGGTGTTCTCCGGGGAAGAGGGGCCAACCCGGACCATCCAACGTCCGGGTTGGCCCCTCCTCCCCGGAGAACACCAATGGATGGATTCCAAAGGCGATGCCTTTGGTGGGGTCCAGGGGCAACGCCCCTGGCGGGGTCTGGGGCAGCGCCCCGGCCTTCCTGCGCTCAGATCCGGCGCACCGGCAGCCACCAGGCGAACAGCATGCCTCCGGTGGTGAAGCATGCGATGGTCAGGAAGGCGCCGCGGAACGCATCGGCGATTTCGGTCTGCACCAGCAGCCGCTGCGCATTCGGCAGCGCGGCCAGCACGCGCGGGCCTTCCTCCACCAGGCCGGCGAACAGCCCCGCGGTCTGCGGGTCCTGGGCGGCGAGCAGGGCGAACAGCACCGCGCCCACCAGGGCCGTGCCGAACGCGGCGCCCACCGAACGGGAGAACTGCACGGAGGCTGCGGCGGCGCCGAGGAACTTGGGCCCGCAGACGGTCTGCACCGTCATCTGCACGACCGGCATCGCGCCACCGGTGCAGAACGAGGTCAGCGCGAGCATCACGGTGATCGTGCCGGTCGACAGATGCGGCGCGAAGATCGCCAGCAGCACCAGGTTGCAGGCGCTGATCGGAAGCCCGATCGAGGGGATGATCGCCGTCCGCCCGGTCGCGGCGATGGTGCGCCCGGTCAGCAGCGAGCCGGCGGCGATGCCCAGCGTGAGCGGCAGCAGCAGCAGGCCGGAATGTGCCGTGCCGGCACCGCGCACCACTTGCAGGTACATGGGCAGGAAGCTGATCAGGGACACGATCTGCGCCGCGACGCAGGCTGCCATGGCGTCGGCGCGCCAGATCCCTGCCATACGGAACAGCTGGATCGGCAGCAGCGGCGCCGCCGCGCGCCGTTCCTGGCGCAGCAGCATCAGCAGCGAGACCACCCCGACCGCCAGCAGGGCGCCGATCGACGGCAGAGCGCGCGGATCGAAGCGCTGGGCCCGCTCCATCGCCAGCAGCACGGGGGCGATGAAGCCGGCGAAGAACACCGTGCCCCAGACGTCGAATTGCAGCCGCCCGCCGCGGTCGGGCGTGGTTGGCAGGCGCAGGACCAGCAGCGCGGCGATCAGGCCCAGCGGCAGGTTCACCAGGAACACCGACTGCCAGCCCATGTGCTGGGTCAACCAGCCGCCGGCGACCGGTCCGAACGTGGCGGCGGTGGCAAACATGCCGGACAGGTAGCCCTGGTAGCGGCCGCGCTGGCGGGGCGGCACGGCCTCGGCGATCAGCGCCTGGGACAGCGTCATCAGCCCGCCGCCGCCCAGGCCCTGCAGCAGGCGGGCGAAGGTCAGCATCAGGATCGAGCCGGACACGGCACACAGCACCGAGGCGGCGACGAACACGCCCAGTGCCACGAACATCATGCGCTTGCGCCCCAGCGCGTCGCCAAGCCGGCCGTAGACCGGGGCAGCGATGGTGGTGGCGACCAGATAGGAGACCACCACCCAGGACACCCGCTCCACATCGCCCAGCGAGCCGGCGATCGAGGGCAAGGCGGTGGCGACGATCGTCTGGTCCAGCGCCGCCAGGAACATCGGCAGCATGATGGAGGGAAAGACGGTCAGGAACAGCGAACGGCCGGGCGGCTGGGCGGCGATCCCAACCGCGTCGACCGGCAGAGGATGAGTGCGACTGGACGGCATCCGGCCAGATTATGGGTTTGTCGCGCCGCAGCAACCCCGTCGCCGGCTTAAATCAACCATGCCCAGCAGGCTGCCAGCCAGGTCGCGACCGTTATGCCGGCGGTGGCTGCCATGCCGGGCGCGCGCAGCAGGGGCGCCATCAGGTAGCCGGCCCAGAACAGCAGCCGCGCCAGGGCGAACGCGCCTCCGAGTGCCGCCACCGCGGCCATCTGCGTCGGGTCGGCAGGGGCTGCGAGGGCCAGCAGCGCCGGCGCGAAGATCGCGAGTTGCTCGACGCTGTTGGTGATGACGCGCTGGTTGACCAGCAGGAGGCGGGTCTCCTGCCCGGCGGTGGGGTCGATCACCCGCGCGGCGCCGCGCGCCAGCATCTGGGCCAGGATCATCAGGATGAGCACGCCCACCGGGGGCAACAGGGCGGCGAGGCCGATGCCCAGGCGCTGCGCCTCGGTGCTCGCCGGACCGATCGGCAGCAGGCTGGCCAGCAGCCGCCACACCAGCAGGGCGATGATCAGGCCGACGGTGGAGAGCAGGGCGGATTTGCGGCGCATGGCGAGCAGTCCAGGTCTGGGCGCGACCAGGTCGGGCCGGGTGCGGGTCAGATCGTCGCTTCGTGGCCCATCTCGAGGAACTTCTCCCGCCGCTTTGCCCGCAGCGTCGCGCCGTCCAGCCCGATCAGCGGTTCCAGCGCCTCGGCCACCGCGTGGCCCACCGTGACGACCGTTGCCGCGGCGTCGCGCTGCGCACCGCCCAGCGGTTCGGGGATGACCGTGTCGACCAGCCGCAGCCGCTTGAGGTCCTCGGCGGTCAGCCGCAGGGCCTCCGCCGCTGCCGGGGCCTGCGCCGCGTCGCGCCACAGGATCGAGGCGCAGCCTTCAGGCGAGATCACCGAGTAGATCGCGTGCTCCAGCATCAGCACCCGGTCGCCGGCGGCGAGCGCGATGGCGCCGCCGGACCCGCCTTCCCCGATGATCGTGGCGATCAGCGGGACCGGCGCTGCCAGGCAGGCCTCGATGGCGCGCGCGATCGCCTCGGCCTGGCCGCTCGCCTCGGCGTCGATGCCGGGAAAGGCGCCCGAGGTATCGACGAAGCTCAGCACCGGCAGGCCGAATCGGCCGGCGAGTTCGATCAGGCGGCGCGCCTTGCGGTAGCCCTCGGGCCGCGCCATGCCGAAATTGTGCTTCACCCGCGTGTCGGTGTCGTGGCCCTTCTCGGTGCCCAGCACGACCACCGCGTGGCCGTTGAACCGGCCGATCCCGCCCAGCACGGCGGCGTCGTCGGCGAACGCGCGGTCGCCGGCCAGCGGCGTGAAATCCGTGATCAGGCCTTCGATGTAGTCGGTGGCCTTGGGGCGTTCGGGATGCCGCGCGACCTGGGTCTTCTGCCAGGGGGTGAGCTTGGCATAGGTGGCCCGCAACTGCCTGTCGGCGACCGCGGAGAGGCGGGAGACCTCATCGGCGATGTTGATCCCTTCGGGCTCCGACATACGCCGGAGCTCCTCGATCTTGCCTTCCAGCTCGGCGATTGGCTTTTCGAAGTCGAGGTAGTGGCGCATGGGGCGGGGCGTTTAGCACACAACCGGGGGAAAGGAAGGATGGCGGTCCCTGCCCTGCGCGGTTCGGCCGGCTCCTATCCCAGCACCGCCGCCTTGGCGGCCGCCAGCACGGCCTCGGCCGCCGCCGGATCGTCTGCCAGGCGGGCCAGCACAACTGCCCCCACCATGGTGGAGAGCGCCGCCAGCGCCTGCGTCCCGTCCGCGTCCGGCAGGCCCTGGCGCAGCACCGCCGTCATCCGCCGCACCGAGTCGCTGATCGCCGGCAGCTGTTCGGGCCGGCGCGCCACCTCCGGCCCCAGCGTCGTCAGCACGCAGGCGCGGTCCAACGCCACCACATGGCCGGGATCGAGGTAGCTGCCGACGATCGCGGCCAGCGCCGCCGCCCCGTCCTGCGCCGCGATCCGCTCCCAGCGCGTCGCGGCACGCGCCAGGGAGGCTGCGGCGACCTCGGCCACCAGCGCCTCCTTGGATGCGAAATGGCCGTAGAACCCGCCATGGGTCAGCCCGGCCGCGCGCATCACCGCGTCCACCCCGACGCCGTCGATGCCATGCTGGCGGAACAGCACGCCCGCAGCCTCCAGGATGCGCTGCCGGGTCTGCGCCTTGTGGTCCAGGGCCTTGTGGCCCGGGGCTTTGTGGTCCGGGGCTTTGTGGTCCGGGGCCTTGCGGTCGTGGACCTGCCGCCCCCCGGCCGATTGGTCTTGGAGCCCAGGGGCGAGCGCGCCAGAGTCCCGCGTAGTGTTGTCGTCCCGCATGGTGTCGTCCGCCGTCATCGCACCCGACTTCACTCGCATACGCCGCATTCCACCGCTGCATGACGACCGTCATGCGATCCCTTGCGCGATCATATGACGGTCGTCATGCTGGACGCAACCAACCCAAGGAGTCCGCGTCATGCGGGTGGCCGAACGCCTGGCACATGCCGTCTCCGGCCGCGTCCATTACGGATGGATCGTGGTCGGCGTGATGTTCACCGTCACGCTGATCGGCGTCGGCGTGCGTGCGGCCCCCTCCGTCCTGCTCGTCCCGCTGCAGCACAGCTTCGGCTGGAGCACCGACACCATCTCGGGCGCCGTCTCGCTCAACATCCTCCTGTTGGGCCTGATGGGCCCGTTCATGACCGCGCTGATGCAGCGGATCGGCATCCGGCGCACCATCCTGGGCGCCCTCGCGCTGCTGCTGCTGGGCGCGATCGGCAGCGCGATGGTGACCAAGGTCTGGCAGCTCTACCTCACCTGGGGCGTGCTGACCGGCCTCGGCGCCAGTGCGACCGGCTTCGGCGGCGCGGCGCTGGTCGCCAACCGCTGGTTCGTGCACCGCCGCGGCCTTGTGCTGGGGCTGCTGACCGCCTCCAACGCCAGCGGCCAGCTGGTGTTCCTGCCGTTCCTGGCCGCCCTCGCCGGCGCGTTCGGCTGGGTCAGCGTGCCGATCGCCATCGCGATCACGCTGCTGGCGCTGATCCCCGTTGTATGGCTGCTGCTGGTCGAGCACCCCGGCGCCGTCGGGCTTGGGTCCTACGGGTCGGACGGTGAACTGCCGATCCCGCCGATCACCGGCAACCCGTTCGCCAATGCCGTCCGCGGCCTGGCGCAAGGCTCCAGATCGATGGATTTCTGGCTGCTGGCCGGTTCGTTCGCGGTGTGCGGGTTCTCCACCTACGGGCTGATCGGGACCCACATGATCGCCTACTGCATGGATCATGGCATCTCGGAGGTCGCCGCCGCCGGCGTGCTGGCATCACTGGGGATCTTCGACCTGTTCGGCACGATCGGATCCGGCTGGCTGTCGGACCGCTGCAACCCGCGCATCCTGCTGTTCTGGTACTACGGCCTGCGCGGGCTCGCGCTGCTGGCGCTGCCGTTCACCAATTTCGACGCGGTCAGCCTGGGGGTGTTCGCGGTGTTCTACGGCCTGGACTGGGTGGCGACCGTGCCGCCCACCGTGATGCTCACCACCGAGGTGTTCGGCCGCAAGGACGCCCCCGTGGTCGTGTCCTGGGTGTTCTGCGCCCACCAGCTGGGCGGCGCGGTGGCCGCCCTCGCCGCCGGCGCGGTGCGCACCGAGACCGGCAGCTACATGCTCGCCTTCCTGGCGAGCGGGGCGGCCTGCCTCATGGCCTCGCTGCTGGTGCTGCGGATAGCGCGGCGGCCGGCGATGGCGGCGGCGGAGTAGCCGTCAGGAGGTCCACCATCGCCCCCCAGGGCGCCCCCCAGGGTTGTCCGACACGCGGTTCCCGCCCGCCCGAAAAGTTCTACCCTGCCGGTTGCAAACGAGAAACAGGCCGGCATGACCGAAGACGAACCGTTTCTGCCCGCCCGGGCAGCCCTCCCGCCATGTGCACGGCCGTGGCGGTTGCCATGGAGGAGCCACCCCCAAGGGGACGCGGTTCGCGGGAGCCAGATCGCCGCGGGGCTTGCCCAACGGGGCCGGCCCTGATGGAGCCGACCGGCCTCAGTTCCAAGATGACGCGGCCGACCTCGCTGCGCACGATGCCGATCTGGCCGCTGGCGGCGACCCTTGCCGTGCAGACGCTGGCGACCGCCTCGCTGCTGTCGATCCCTGCCATTGCCCCGGCCATCGCCCACAACCTCAATGTGCCGGGTGAGCTGGTCGGCGTGTTCGTCTCGCTGGTCTACACCGTGGGGATCGTGTCGGCGCTGGCCTCGCCGGGCTTCATCCACCGCTACGGCGCGACGCGGGTCACCCAGGTCATCATGGTCTCCGTGCTCGGCCTGCTGGTGATCGGGGCGGGCGGCACGCTGGTCGGCCTGGCGGCGGGCGCGGTGGTGCTGGGCCTGGCCTATGGCGCCTGCGCCCCTGCCAGCACCCACCTGCTGGTGCCGCACACGCCGCGCGCATCGTTCAACATGGTGATGTCGCTGCGCCAGATCGGCGTGCCGCTGGGCGGCGTGATGGGCGCGGTGATGCTGCCGCCGATCACCCTCGCCTTCGGCTGGCGCTGGGCGCTGCTGGTCCAGATCCCGCCCGTCATCGCCCTGGCGCTGCTGATGGAGCTGCCGCGCCGGCGCTGGGACGCCGACCGCGACCCCACCCACCATCTGTTCGGCACCACCCTGCTGCTGCCGTTCCTGCTGCTGCGGGACGCCGCGATCCGCCACCTCTCGATCGCCAGCTTCCTCTATTCCGGCATCCAGCTCTGCTTCATCGCGTTCATGACGGTGAACCTGACCTCCACGATGCGCTTCACCCTGGTGGAGGCCGGGGCGATGCTGGCGGTCTACCAGCTGGCCGCGGCGGTCAGCCGGCCGTTCTGGGGCTGGATCGCCGACAAGTTCCTCACACCCGCGAACACCCTGGCACTGCACGGCGTCGGCATGGCGCTGTGCTGCGTGGCGGCCAGCCGTTTCGCCCCCGGCTGGCCGCATTGGGCGATCCTGCTGGTGGTGGTGGGGGCCGGCTGCACCGCCGGCGGCTACACCGGCGTCGCCTATGCCGACTACGCCGCCCTAGGCGGTTCCCGCCGCACCGAGGCAACCGGGCTCGGCACCGCCATGATGTTCGTCGGCATCACGCTGATGCCACCGGCGTTCGGGGCTGTGGTCACCGGCGCGGGCGGCTACAAGGCGGCCTACCTGATGCTGGCGGCGTTGGGCCTGGTCGGCGCGATCATGCTCTGCCTGCCCCGCGGGCCGTCCAAGCACACGTCGTAGCGGCGGCCGGCCTGTCCGGCTGGGGCCCCTGCCCACCTGCGCGCCACCGACAACGGGCCCCACAGGCCGCCCGGGCGCGCTGGCCGGTGTGCAACCGGCGCTCATTCCGGCGGCCGTGCGCTCTCGGGGTTATCTGCGCCCCGTCCTGCCGCGGCGCCGCGAACCTGGTAGCCGTGCACGATCCGACGGACTTCCAGCCGTGGTTTTCCAAAGTTGAGCAGCAGGCACAGGCGCAGGTCTGTCGCTTTGAGATAGTTGATGCATTGGGCGCGGTGGCCGTCGTCGAGCACCCGTCCGACCTTCAGTTCGATCATGATGATATCTGCGACGACGAGGTCGGCGACGTATGTACCGACGATCTTGCCATCATACCGCACCGAGACGGCACATTGCTGCGCACCCGCCAGATCGCGTTTGCGCAGTTCGTGAACGAGCGCGTTCTCACAGACCTTCTCGAGGAAGCCTGCGCCGAGCACGTTTGATACCAACGGCCGAAGACACCGACTCTCCTGCCTTCGTCATGGCCGGCCCCTGTGCCGGCCATCTGTCGCGGCAGACTGCCTCACGGATGGCCGGCACGGAGGCCGGCCATGACGGTTGGGAAGGTCAGTGCCAACGGCCGTTGGTATGAGA
>JARLIJ010000229.1 GCA_031291795.1 Acetobacteraceae bacterium
GCATGAAGAACAGGAAGAACAGCAGCATGGTGCGGCTGGTCAGCAGGTCTCGGCCGGACAGCGACACGCCGCCGGCATGGGCAGGTTCGACACGGGTTTGGTCTACCAGGATTCGGCTCTGGAGCAGGATCGACAGGACCACTGGCACGCCGAGCAGTCCGACGATCAGCAAGGTCTCACGCCAGCCGACCGCGACCATCAGCAGGGCCGCGACCGGCGGGCCAGCCGAAAAGCCCAGGTTTCCGCTGAACGTGTGCAGCGCGAAGGAGCGGCCCATCCGCTCCTTGTCCACCGACCCGGACAGGATCGCGTAATCCGCCGGATGGATCACCGAATTGCCGATACCCGAGGTTACCGCCAGCAGCAGCACCTGCCAGAACTCGGTCGCCAGCCCCATCGCGGCGATCGACAGCGACATCAGCAACGCGCCGCCGATCAGGAACGGGCGCGCGCCATGCCGGTCCACCAGGAAGCCGACCGGCGTCTGCAGCACCGCCGTCGTCCCCGACATCAGCGCCACGGTCAGGCCCAGCTGCGCGAAGCTGACATGGAACGCGTCCTGCCATGCGAGGAACATCGGCGGCAGGCACAGCACGTAGAAATGCGAGAGGAAATGCCCGTTGCCGATCAGGATGTTGACCCGGGTCGAACGGCTCAGCGCCATGCAACGGCGTCCTTGAGGAAATGAAGATGAACGAATGGCAATCTTGAAGATCGCATGACGCAGCGTCAAGGATTGCCGGTCACGCTGTCGTGCAGCGGTCTGGCGTTCGGTCGCAGAATTGGCGTCCCTGTTGGCGGGGCATCCCGTGTACCGTTCATCCGCGTCCGGACGGTGAGCGTTACGGAGCAGCTTCTCCGATCGTCGTGGACGCCAAGGCATGACAGGAGGAACCGAGATGACCGCACCGCACGGCGCCTTCGTTTGGTACGAGCTGATGACCACCGACGAGCCAGCCGCCCGCGACTTCTACAGCCATGTCGCGGGCTGGAGCGCCCAGGTCACGGATATCGCCGGACCGCCCTATACTCTGTTCTCTGTCGCGGACGCGCCGGTCGCCGGCATGATGGACCTGCCGGCGGATGCGCGCGCCAGGGGGGTGCCGCCGTGCTGGGTGGGCTATGTCGGGGTCGATGACGTCGACGCCAGCGCCGCCCAGGCCAAGGCACTTGGCGGTACCGTGCATGTCGAGCCCCGCGACATCCCGAATGTCGGGCGCTTCGCAATGATCCAGGACCCGCAAGGTGCCTCGATCGCGGTGTTCCGGTTCCTCACCGCGTGCCCCGCCGCCCCTCCGGCGATGGGGACACCGGGCCAGTTTGGCTGGCATGAGCTGATGGCGGTCGACTGGACAACGGCTTTCCCTTTCTATGCCGAGATGTTCGGGTGGCAGAAATCCACCCCGGTCGACATGGGGCCGATGGGCACCTACCAGCTCTTCGCGATTGGCGGCCAGGACGTCGGCGGCATGATGTCCAAGCCGCCGGCGATCCCGGTGCCGTTCTGGCTGTACTACATCAATGTCGCCAACATTGACGACGCGATCGCCCGCGTGGTTGACGGCGGCGGCCAGGTCCTCAATGGCCCGATGCAGGTGCCGGGCGGGACCTGGATCGCACAATGCCGCGACCCGCAGGGGGCGATGTTCGCGATGGCCGGCTCGCGCGGCTGACGGCCAGCGGCTCAGGTGGCAACCTGCTCCGCCAGCCGCTCGTCCAGTTCCCCCAGGTCCCGGCGCAGCGTCACCAGGGCGAAGGCCAGCGCACTGGTGGCGGGCGCCGCACCGATCGCCGCGTCCAGCAGGTCCAGCGGCGGGGCCGGTCCATCGCCACGCAGGAACGCGGCCGCCGCCTTGAAGTGCTGCGCCAGTGCCTCGGCCGCGGCCGAACCGTCGATGTCCGGATCGATCGCCATCGCGCGGCCCAGCATCGCCACGTCGCTGCGCACCCGCCGCAGGGTCCGCAGCAGCGGCGCCGCGGGCGGCCCGGTGCACAGGAACAGGGCCCGCTCCCGCGCTTCGTCGGTCGCGGCGGTGGCAAGTCCCGCCAGATACCGCCGCACGACGTCGTTGAGGGGGTCGGTCGCGGCGTCTCCCGCACGGGTCAGATGCGCCGAGGCGACGCGGCCCAGCGCTTCCAGCAGGCCGGCCGCCCCGCGCTCGATGGCGTTCCGTGCCCGGTCCGGCACCACGAATTGCGCGGTCAGGCCGCCGATCACGCAGCCCAGCGCGATCTCCGCCATGCGGTGGAACGCGACGAACACGCCGTCCTCGCCCGTTGCGCCGAGCAGCACGATCACCGCGGTGATCGGCGCCAGCCGGAAGCTGGGACGCAGGGCGGCGAGCAAGGCCATCGGCGCCACCGCCAGCGCCAGCAGCACGATCTCCGGCACCGCCAGATGGGCTCGGACCAGCACCCAGACGGCCCCTGCGCCCGCGCCCGCGATCGTGGCCAGCAACCGGTCGAGGCTGGCCCCGAGCGTGCCACCGAGGCTGCCTTGCATGACGACGATGGCGGAGATGACTGCCCAATAGCCTTGCGGCAGGTCGAATGCCCAGGCGGCAGCGAACGCCACCACCGCCGCCACCGTCATCCGCGCAGCGTGCCGCACGGCCTGGCGACGCGGCATCGCACCCTTCAGGCGGCGCCCGATCGCCGCAGCCCAGTCGGGCAGCGCGGGGCTCAGATTGCGATGGCGTAGGCCGGGCGGCGCGGGTCCGCCCCGGCGCCCATCATCCCGGTCGTGGGATCGGTCAGGATCGCTTCCACCGAGCCGGCGAGCCAGGTGAAGTCCGGCCAGTCCTTCACCTCATGCCCGCGGGCGGCGAGTTCGTCGCGGGTGGCCTGGTCGATCCGGCCTTCGACGGCGAGGCGGCCGGGGAAATACTCGAACGGCGCGAACGAGGAGGGGAAGGAATACGACGCGACGCGCGGCGCCTCGATCGCGGTCTGCGGGTCCATGCCGAAATGCATGATGTTGAGCAGCACCTGCAGCATCGCCTGGGTCTGCACGTCGCCGCCGGGGGTGCCGAACGGCATCACGCCGCCCTTGTCGGTGACCAGCATCGCCGGGTTGGGCGTCAGCCGGGGCCGCTTGCCAGGCGCGACGCCGGCCGGGTGCTTCGGATCGGGCCGGCTTTGCGAACCGCGGCCGGATGGGGTGATGCCGAGGCCCGGCACCATCGGCACGTTGCCCGACCCGTCGGACGGCGTCGCGCTGAACGCGTTGCCCCAGCGATCGACAACGCAGCAATAGGAGGTGTCGGCCTCGACCTTCGGCAGGTCCCGTTCGCTTGCCGCGAAGAGCGCGTTCGGCCGGTCGAGCGGTGCCGGCATCTCCCCAAACGCGCGGTCGTCGCGCACCGCAGCGGCACGCCGCGCGATGGTGGCGGGATCGAGCAAATGGTCGATCGGCACATCGACGAACTGCGGATCGCCGAAGAAGTATTCGCGGTCGGCCATCGCCAGGTTCAGGCATTCGACGATGCGGTGCAGGTAGTCGGCGGAATTGTGCGCCAGGCCGTCGATGCCGACCTGTTCCACCAGCGCCAGCGCCTGGTGCAGCGCCGGTCCCTGGCACCACGGGCCACAGGTGATCAGCTCATGACCACGCCAGTTTCGCCGGACCACCGGCTCGATCCGCGAGTGGTACTCGGCGAGGTCGTCCATCGACAGGTAGCCGCCTTCCTGCTGCTGGAACGTCACGATCTGCCGCGCGATGTCGCCGCGATAGAACGCGTGGTGGGCGGCATCCAGTCCGGCCATGCGGTCCGGGCCGGCTGCGCGGTCCTGGTCGGCCATGAATTGCAGCGTGCGCGACAGGTCGGTTTGCACGAATTTCTCGCCGGGCTGCGGCACGCGGTCGTTCGGCAGGAACACCGCGGTGTTGGAGGCCCAGCGGCGGTATTCGTGCTCGTGCGAGGCGATGGAGCGGGTCAGCAGCGGGTAGACCGAGAAGCCTTCCGCGGCAAACCGGATCGCCGGGGCCGCGACATCGGCAAAGCGCATGGTGCCGTGGCGGCGCAGCGCGGTGATCCAGGCGTCGGGTGCGGCGGGGATGACGGTGCGCAGCACGCCGTCCGGGATCTTGCCGCCGTGCTCCCGCATGAACAGGTCGGCAGGCAAGGTCTTCGGCCACCAGCCGAGGCCGGCGATGCTTTCCACCGTTCCGTCCGCGAGGCGGATCATGATCGGTGCCACGCCCGCGACGTTCACCAGGTCGGGCTGCAGGACACCGAGCGCGATGCCGGCGGCACAGCCGGCGTCGATGGCATTGCCGCCGGCTTCCAGGATGGCGAAGCTTGCGGCGGCGGCCAGATAGTGGCCGGCAGAGACCGCATGCCGGGTGCCATAGACGGTGGGGCGATGGGACATGGCGTGGCTCCTCGCGCGCTTTTGCTGCGTGTGCGAGGGAGCGTGACGCAACGGGCGGGCGGCGTCCATCCCTGGTTGCGGCACGATCCGGGAGGCACGCGGCGCCATCCGCGCTAGACTGGGGCAATGGCAATCCAACCCGATCTCTTGCATGGCCTGCCGATGGAGCCGCTCGTTCATCTCGGAGCCGGAGCGGTGGTGCTGCGCGGATTTGCCTTGCCCGAAGCGGCTGACCTGTTGGTGGCGGTGGAAGCCGTGGCGCGGGAGGCACCGTTCCGCCACATGGTGACGCCGGGCGGCTTCACCATGTCGGTGGCGATGACCAACTGCGGGGAGGTCGGCTGGATCACCGACCGACGCGGCTATCGCTACGATCCGATCGACCCGACGACGGGACGCCATTGGCCGACGATGCCCGCTGTGTTCAGCGATCTTGCGAAACGCGCTGCTGCCGAGGCCGGGTTTGCAGGCTTCATGCCCGATGCTTGCCTGGTCAATCGATACGAGCCCGGCGCACGCCTGTCACTGCACCAGGACCGCAACGAGCAGGACCTTTCGGCGCCGATCGTCTCGGTTTCCCTGGGCCTGCCGGCGACCTTCCTGTTTGGCGGCTTGCAGCGCAGCGACCGGCCCCGCCGCGTTCGGCTGGACAGCGGGGACGTTGCCGTCTGGGGCGGCCCGACGCGCCTGGCGTTCCATGGCGTGGACCCGTTGGCGGACGGCACGCACGCATTGACCGGGCGCTGCCGCATCAACCTGACATTCCGCCGCGCGGCTTGCACGCCTCGCTGAGCTGTCCCAGGATCGCCGCAACAAAATCCCCAGGAGGGTCCAATGTTCGATCTTGTCGTCCGCGGCGGCGTGGTTGTCGATGGTTCGGGGGGCGACCCGGTCGAGGCAGATGTCGGTGTCGTTGGCGGGCGGATCGCCGCGATCGGAAGACTCGCAGCCGGCCGTGAGGAAATCGATGCCCGCGGCAAGCTGGTGACGCCTGGCTTCGTCGATATCCACACGCATTACGATGCGCAAGCGGTATGGGACGACCACATGGCGCCGTCGTCCTGGCATGGCGTCACCACGGCCGTCATGGGCAATTGCGGCGTCGGCTTCGCGCCCTGCAAACCAGCCGATCGCGAGCGCCTGATTGAGCTGATGGAAGGGGTGGAGGACATTCCTGGTGCCGTCATGCATGAAGGCCTGAAATGGGAGTGGGAAAGCTTCGGCGAATACCTCGGCGCATTGGAACGTCGCCGCCGCGACATCGATATCTGCGCCCTGCTGCCGCACGCCGCAGTGCGCGTGTTCGTCATGGGCGACCGCGCGATCGCGCTGGAGAACGCCAACCAGGGCGACATCGCCCAGATGCGCGAGATCGCGCGGGAGGCCATGCTGGCGGGCGCGTTCGGCTTTTCGACGTCGCGCAGCCTGTCGCACAAGACGTTGAAGGGCGACCCCACCCCCACGCTGCGCGCGCAGGAGGACGAACTCGCGGGCATCGCCATGGGCATGCGCGACGCCGGTTCCGGCATGCTGGAAATGGTGTCGGAATGGGCGCCCGACCATCACGCGGAATTCGCCATGCTGCGCCGCGTGGTTGAGGCCTGCGGCCGGCCGGCTGTCTTCACGCTGACGCAACGTCATTCGCGGCCCGAGGTGTGGCGCGACCTGATGGTGCATGCCGACCAGGCGGCGCGCGACGGCGTGCCCATACGCCCGGTCGTCGCGCCGCGTGCGGTCGGATTGCTGTTGGGCCTGACCGGCAGCCAGAACCCGTTCTCCGGCTGTCGGTCCTATCGCGCAATCGCCCATCTGCCGCTGGCAGACCGCGTGCGATCGATGCGCGACCCGGCGCTGCGTGCGAAGATCACCACCGAGGATCCCAAGGAAGGCAACACCTTCCCGCTGTTCCACCGCATGTCGTTCGACTTCATGTTCCGCTTCGGCAACCCCGGCAACTACCTGCCGAACAAGGCGGACAGCGTGGCTGCGATGGCGGCATGCGACGGCCGTACGCCGCAGGAAGTTGCCTACGACATCATGCTGGAAGATGACGGCAACGCCTTCATCTACATGACGCTGGGGAACTATGCCTATGGCGACCTCTCGATGTGCGAAACGCTGCTGGACAACCGCAACTGCATCATGGGGCTGGGCGACGGTGGCGCGCATGTCGCGTTCATCCTGGACGCCGGCTACCAGACCTGGCTGCTGACGCATTGGGGCAAGACCCTTAAGCGCTGGAGCATGCCGGAACTGATTCGCCGTCTGACCTCGGACACCGCCCGGGCCGCCGGCCTGCATGACCGCGGCCTATTGGCGGTGGGCAAAAAGGCAGACGTCAACGTCATCGATTGGGACCGTCTGGGCGCCGGCCAGCCCTATGTGGTGCACGACCTGCCCGC
>JARLIJ010000040.1 GCA_031291795.1 Acetobacteraceae bacterium
CCGGGGCTTTCGCCGTGTCGTTCTTGCGTACGCGGCCGCCCGCCGCTATACCCCCGCCCCTGTCTGCGAGTCCGGGCCTGGAATGGGCATGCCCGGCCGCGACTGCTTGCCGTTGTTCGGGAACCAACGTTCCGGGCGAGCCACCAGAAGGAGACCAAAATGCCCAAGCTGAAGACCAAATCGGCGGTCAAGAAGCGGTTCAAGATCACCGCGACCGGCAAGGTGCTCGCCGGCCCCGGCAAGAAGCGGCATTGCCTGTCCGCCCGCAGCCAGAAGGCCATCCGCAGCAATCGCGGCAGCCAGGTGCTGACCCACGCAGACGGGATCACCGTCAAGCAGTGGGCTCCCTACGGCCTGGATTGAGGGAGTAGCAAGCCATGGCACGCGTCAAGCGGGGCACGACCACCCACGCCCGCCACAAGAAGGTCCTTGAGCAATCCAAGGGCTTCGTCGGGCGGTCTTCCACGAATTACCGCATCGCGCGGGAGCGGCTGGAGAAGTCGCTGCAATACGCCTACCGCGACCGGCGGGTGAAGAAGCGCGAATTCCGCGGCCTGTGGATTCAGCGCATCAACGCCGCGGTCCGCGAGCACGGCCTGACCTACAGCCGATTTATCGACGGGCTGAAGAGGGCCGGCATCGAGATGGACCGCAAGGTGCTGGCTGCCATCGCCTATGACGACGCCGAGTCGTTCGCGGCGATCGTCCAGAAGGTCCAGGCCGCCCTGGCCTAGCGCCGGCTCCGCTTCAGGAGCCAGAGAAGGAACCAGGGCCGCCTGCAAGGGCGGCCCTTTCCGTGTGCGAGACCCCCATGACCGACGATCTGCCCCCCGCCCCCAATGACCTCACCGGCGACCTCCAGGCCCTGAAGGCCGAGACCGACCAGGCCCTCGCCGCCGCCCCCGACCTGCGCGCCTGGGACGCCGTCCGCATCGCCGTGCTCGGCCGCAGCGGCAAGCTGACCATGCTGCTGCGCGACCTCGGCAAGACGCCGCCGGAGCAGCGGCGGGAGCGTGGGGCAGCGCTGAACCGGCTGAAGGACGCGCTGACCACTGCGATCGATGCGCGCCGCGCGACGCTGGAGGATGCGGCGCTCGACGCCCGCCTGGCCTCCGAACGGATCGACCCCACCTTGCCGCCGCGCCCGCGCGAGGCCGGCCTGATCCACCCGATCGCCCGCACCATGGAGGAGATCGCCGCGATCTTCGGCGCCATGGGCTGCACCGTGTCCGACGGGCCGGACGTCGAGAGCGATTGGTACAATTTCGGCGCGCTGAACATCCCGGCGCACCACCCGGCGCGCGCCGACCACGACACGTTCTATCTGCCGCCGCGCGGCGATGCCGCGGCAGCCAACTCCCCGCCGGTGCTGCGCACGCACACCTCGCCGGTGCAGATCCGCACCATGCTGCTGCAACCGCCGCCGATCCGCACCGTCGTCATCGGCCGCACCTACCGCGCCGACCACGATGCCACCCATTCGCCGATGTTCCATCAGTGCGAGGGGCTGGTGATCGACCGCGATATCACCCTAGGCCATCTCAAGGGCTGCCTGACCGACTTCCTGCGCGCCTTCTTCGGCCTCGCCGACCTGCCGGTGCGGTTCCGCTCCAGCTACTTCCCGTTCACCGAACCCTCCATGGAGGTCGATATCGGCTGGGACCGCCGGACCGGCGAACTCGGCAAGGGCGGCGACTGGCTGGAGATCCTGGGCAGCGGCATGGTGCATCCCCGCGTGCTGGCCAATTGCGGCATCGACCCGCGGGAGTGGCAGGGCTTCGCGTTCGGCATGGGCGTCGAGCGCATCACGATGCTGAAGCACGGCATCCCCGACCTGCGGCCGTTCTACGAATCCGACATCCGCTGGCTGCGGCATTACGGCTTCAACCCGCTGGCCCCGACCATGCTGCACGAGGGCGTCTGAGCCATGAAGTTCACCCTGTCCTGGCTGAAGACCCACCTCGACACCGAGGCGTCGGTCGCCACCATCACCGACACGCTCACCCGCATCGGCCTGGAACTGGAAGGCGTGGAGGACCGCGGCGCCGCCCTGGCCCCGTTCCGCATCGCGCACGTGATCGAGGCGGTGCAGCACCCGAACGCCGACCGCCTGCGCGCCTGCAAGGTGGACACGGGGAACGGCATCGTCTCCGTGGTGTGCGGTGCCCCGAATGCACACACCGGCATGAAGGCCGTGTTCGCCCCGCCCGGCAGCTTCATCCCCGGCACCGGCATCACCCTGAAGGTGGGCGAGATCCGCGGCGTGCAAAGCGCCGGCATGCTGCTCTCGGCCCGCGAGATGGGCCTCGGCGAAGACCATTCCGGCATCATCGACCTGCCGGCGGATGCGCCGGTCGGCATGCCCTACGCCGCCTGGGCCGGCCTCGACGACCCGGTGATCGAGATCGGCGTGACGCCCAATCGTGGCGACTGCTTCTCGATCCGCGGCGTGGCGCGCGACCTGGCTGCCGCCGGCATCGGCACGCTGAAGCCGTTCCGCCCGGTGCCGATCCCGCCGGCCTTCGACGGCGGCCCGCACTGGCGGATCGATTTCGCCGAGGCCTGCCCCTGGATCCTTGGCCGTACCATCCGCGGCGTGAAGAACTCGCCCAGCCCGACCTGGCTGCAGGAGCGGCTGGTCTCGATCGGGCTGCGACCGATCAACGCGCTGGTCGACGTGACCAACTTCTTCACCTTCGACCTCGGCCGCCCGCTGCACGTGTTCGACGTCGGCAAGCTGCGCGGCGACACGCTGGTGCTGCGCCGCGGCGCCGGCGAGACCCTGCGCGCCCGGAACGGCCGCGACTACACCGTCGGCCCCGAGGACTGCGTGATCTGCGACGAAGCCGGCGTGCAGTCGATCGCCGGCGTGATCGGCGGCGAGCCGACCGGCTGCAATGAGACGACCACCGAGGTGTTCGTCGAATGCGCGCTGTTCGACCCGATCCGCGTCGCGCTGACCGGACGGCGGCACCAGATCGTCTCCGATGCCCGCCAGCGCTTCGAACGCGGATTGGACCCGGCGCTGATGCCCGATGCGATCGAGGCGGCGACGGCGCTCATCCTGGAGCTGTGCGGCGGCACGCCGGGGCCGGTCGCGGCCGCGGGGGCCGAACCGGCCTGGCAGCGCCACGCCTCCCTGCGGTTCGAGCGGCTGGCCGGCCTCGGCGGTGCCGACGTGCCGCCGGACGAGGCCGTCGCCTCCCTGGAACGGCTCGGTTTCGACGTGGTGGCGCGCGATGCGGCCTCGGTGACGGTCAGCG
>JARLIJ010000230.1 GCA_031291795.1 Acetobacteraceae bacterium
CCCTGAAGGCAGGCGTATTTTCGGCCGCATGACGGTCTACGAGAACCTGCTGATGGGCGCCGAGGTCTCGCGCCAGCCCAAGGTGGACGAGCTGCTCGCCCAGGTCTTCGCGCTGTTCCCCCGGCTGGAGGAGCGGCTGACCCAGCGCGGCGGCACGCTGTCGGGCGGCGAGCAGCAGATGCTGGCGATCGGGCGCGCGCTGATGTCGCGGCCCCGGCTGCTGCTGCTGGACGAGCCGTCGCTGGGGCTGGCGCCGCTGGTCGTGCGGCAGATTTTCGGGGCGATCCGGGACCTGAACCGTCGCACCGGCCTGACCGTGCTGCTGGTCGAGCAGAACGCCTACCAGGCGCTGCGGCTGGCCCATCGCGGCTATGTCCTGGTCAACGGGGCGATTACCATGGCCGGCAGCGGCGCGGAGCTGCTGGCACGGCCGGAAATCCGGGCGGCCTATCTGGAAGGCGGCAGCGTGTGACGGAGCCTGCCGAACGGCCGGTATTGCACCTGGCAGCAGGGCAGGGGCGGCGGCTGAAGGCCGGCTCGCCCTGGGTGTTCTCCAACGAATTGAAAATGCTGCCGGAATACCGGCGGATGGAGCCTGGCTGCCTGGTCCGGCTGGAGGCCGACGACGCCCCGCGCCTGGGCACCTTCATGTTCAACCCGCATTCCCTGATCGCCGCGCGGTTGCTGGACCGCGACCCGGCGGCGGTGATCGACGCGGCGTGGGTGCGGCGGCGGCTGGCCTCGGCCCTGGCGCTGCGGGCGCGGGTTTGCGACACCGACTACCACCGGCTGGTGCACGCCGAGGCCGATGGGCTGCCGGGACTGATCGTCGACCGCTACGGCGACGTCGCCGTGCTGCAGGCCAACACCGCCGGCATGGATCGCTTGACGCCGCAGATCGTCGAGGCCCTGACAGCGCTTTTGCCGCTGCGCGCGGTGGTGGCGCGCAACGATGCCGCCGCCCGCCGGCATGAGGGGCTGGCGGAGAGCGTCGCCCTGCTGGTCGGCGAGGACGCCGCGGCCGTGGTGGTCGAAGGTGGGGTGCGCTTCCCGGTCGACCCGCTGAGCGGCCAGAAGACGGGCTGGTTCTTCGACCAGCGGCCGAATCGGGACCGCGTGGCCGCGCTGGCCGGCGGCGCGCGGGTGCTGGACGTGTGCTGCCATGTCGGCGCGTTCGGCCTGCGCTGCGCGGCCGCCGGGGCGGCGCAGGTGACGCTGGTGGACGCCTCTGCGCCGGCGCTGGCCCTTGCCCAGCAAGCCGCTGATCTGAATGGACTTTCCGACCGGGTTTCGGTGCGGCGGGACGATGCGTTCGAGGCGTTGGCGGCCTGCGCCAACGCCGGCGAGCGGTTCGACGTGGTGATCTGCGACCCGCCCGCCTTCGCCAAGTCGCGCAAGGATGCCGAGGCGGGCCTGCGCGCCTATGGCCGCCTCGCGCGGCTGGCGGCTGCCGTGGTGACGCCGGGCGGGTTCCTGTTCCTGGCGTCGTGCAGCCACCATGCGGCGCTGGATGCCTGGGCGGCGCAGAACGCCTTCGGGCTGTTCCGGGCGCGCCGGGAGGGGCGGCTGCTGTTCACCGGCGGGGCCGGGCCGGACCATCCGGTGCATCCCCATCTGCCGGAAACCGCCTACCTGAAGGCGCAGTTGTTCCAGGTGCTTTAGCGGGCCGGGCTGACACAGATTGTGCCCCTTTTTGTGGCCTTTTCTGTGTCAGGAGCCCGTCTCGCAGGCTACCGGGCGTGCGATTATATGAGACAGACTCGTAGAAATGAGGCAAAAACGGACCGCCGCTGCAATCGAAACCGGGGTGTCATATTATTGATACGCGTTGGTTACGCGCAGATTTGGATAAATACTACGAACTTGTATCAATTCATTGCATATATCCGAAAATCCGTAAGCAATCGTATTATTTGCCCGTCTTCGTCCGGGTGGTTCGGATGGCGTCCAATCCGCCATGGTCGCGCCTGCCCCGCACCGCCGACATAACATCAACCGCCGTGTGCTTTGACCGTTCGGTAAGGCACTCCCAAAATGTCATCCTGGCGACTTCCCAAGTGTCATCCTCGCGCTCGGCGTGAGGACCCACGGCTTGCGAGGTTGCATGCGTCAAAGACGTGGGTGGCGGGCATAGGCTGCCGGCACGGGCTTTCCTGGTCTCCGGCCCGATGCGCGGAGCGGTGGCTGTTAGCGTCCCGGCTTGCCCCTTGCGCGGCGCCATGGAACCCTGCCTCCGGATGGCGGCCCGTGCGCAGAGGCCCGCCCGGGGAGGAGGCACCGATGATCGAGCAGACCCTGGATATCGCCACCGAGGACGGCGCGATGGAGACCTTCGTCGTCCATCCCGAACGCGGCGGCGCCCACCCGCCGGTCCTGCTGCTGATGGACGCGCCGGGCATCCGGGAGGAATTGCGGGACATGGCGCGCCGGCTCGCCGCGGTCGGCTATTACGTGCTGCTGCCCAATCTGTATTACCGCGCCGGGAAAGAAACGATCTACGGTCCCGCGGTGCTGGAGCACGGTTCGGCCGAGCACGCGCGGATGCGGGCGGTGCGCACCAGGATGACCATCCCGCCGGTGATGCGTGATGTGGCCGCGATGCTGCGTTTCGTCGATCGCCAGGCCGCCGCGAAAGCCGGGCCGGTCGGCGCGCATGGCTACTGCATGAGCGGCCCGTACGCGCTGGCCGCCGCCGCGCGCTATCCGGACCGGGTGGCCGCCGCGGCCTCATTCTACGGCACATGGCTGGTCAACGACGACGCCGAGGAAAGCCCGCATCGCACGCTGGCGGACGGCCGGGGGGAGCTCTACATCGCCTGTGCCGAACACGACGACCTGGCACCGTTGCCGATGGTCGAGACGCTGAAGGGCCTGTTCGCAGCGGCGGGTTCGCCGGGCGAGCTGGAGCTGTATGCCGGCGTGCACCACGGCTTTGCATTCCCGCAACGGAAAATCTACGACAAGCCGGCAGCGGAACGGCACTGGGAGCGGCTGATCGCGCTCTATCGCCGGCGGCTGGGGTAGCGCGCCGGTCAGCCGGCATGGCGGTTCTTGCCAGTCGCCGATTACGCCCGCCTCGATCGGTGGCGGTGGCATGATCGGACGGCTATGCGTGGCACTCCTGATCCTGGCGATCGTCCAGCCACGCGTCGCCCAACCAATCCAGGAAACCCAGGAGCCAACGATGCAATTCGGCCTGTTCGGCGCCGCGCAGGCGCAACGCGGCGGACCAGACGTCGACAGCGCCGCCGGATTCAACGACTTCATCGAATACGTCATCGAGGCCGAAGCACTCGGATTCCACAGCAGCTTCATCGTCGAGCACCATTTCACCGGCTTCGGCCAGGTCTCCGCCACGCTCAACCTGCTCACCTGGATCGGCGCCCGCACCCGCACCCTGCGTCTCGGCACGGCGGTGATCGTGCTGCCCTGGCACAATCCCGTTCTCCTGGCGGAACAGGCTGCCACGCTCGACCTGCTGTCCGGCGGGCGGCTCGACTTCGGCATCGGCAAGGGCTACCGCCACAACGAATATGTCGGCTTCGGCATTCCGATGGAGGAAGCGTCATCGCGATTCGAAGAATCCATAGACATCATCACGAAGTCATGGACGTCAACCGAGCGGTTCACGTTCGCAGGAAGGCATTGGAAGTTTGCGGATATTGTGGTGGAGCCGCCCACCATCCAACGCCCGCATCCGCCGTTCTGGCAGGGGGCCGGACATGCGGACTCGATCCGCCGGGTCGCGGCGCGCGGGCACAACCTGCTGCTCGACCAGTTCGCCTCGATGGAGGAAACCGGCCGACGCTTCGCGCTGTACCGCGAGGCGATGCAGGCGAATGGTTTCGGATTCGATGCATCGCAGGTTGGCGTCGCGCGCGCGTTCTACGTGGCGCGCGACGAGGCCGAGAAGCAGGCGGCGCTTGACCGGCGGCTGACCGCGCAGCGCCGGCTGCACGCGATCAGCCAGCGGCCGGACGGCAACAACACAGCCAGCATCATGGCTTTTTCCGACACCCGCGAGGCGAGCGAGGAGAGTGCGCTCTACGGCAATCCCGACGAGATCGCCCGCAAGCTGGAAGCGCTGCAAGCCATGGGTGTGGAGTACGTGCTGCTGAACGGCGGCGGCACCGCGCGGGAGAACCTGCGGCGGTTCGCCCGCGAAGTGATGCCGGCGTTCCGTACCGAACCGGGGTTGCGCGCTGCGGGTTAGAGCAAGTCCAGGCTGACGGGAAACCCGCTGCTGTCAGAGCCTGCCCCTGTCGGAGATCGTCATGGCCGGACTTGACCCCATGGCATTCACACATCCGTTCGGTCACGGGCGGCCAGCCACGCGGGTCATCGCCCTCGGCACCGAAGAAGAAGCAGAGGATTTTACCACGGAGAAAAACAGGGAGGACCACGGAGGGCCACGGAGAAAGAAGAACCAAGCGCTTCCGCTGCGTCCGCACGCAATGTCGTGCGAAGCGCGCGATATCTGCTTCCTCCGTGGCCCACCGTGGCCCTCCCTGTTTTCCTCCGTGGTAAAAATCCTTCTTCTTCAGCACCGAGGGCACGACCTGGCCCGGGGGCAATGCGCTGCCGGAAATTCCAACCGGCGTGTCGGATAGCGCGTTGTTCCAGACCACTGTTCTCAGATGTGTGCATCCCGTAGCGGCCATCCATCGAGGCCCGGTGCTGGTACAGATACCCGGACAGGCCCGTTCGCGCCTCCCGGTCCACGTCCTTCTGTCGCGCGTGGTGACATCAGGGACCACATCGGCGGCCGGGGGCAAGCGGCTGTCATCATACATTCACAGTTCCGCCCCTGGTCGGATCGGCTGAAACCTATACGACACCATTTCCTTCCGTGTGCCGAGGTTTTCCCATGTCCGATGCCCGATTCTCGCGCCGTGCTGCCCTGTTCGTTGCAGCCGGGACGTGTGCGATGCTGTCTGCCACGCCTTCTTTCGCGTATTACTATGAGGCGGGCGACCTGGTCGTCAGCATCGAGGGTGGCAACGGGGCAACCGACAACCAGGCCGCGCCGCTGACCCTGGAAGAACTGCGCCTCAACGGCAGCAGCCCCGCCACCGTGGTCGGGACGGTGGTGCTGCCGCAGACCACTGTCACGGCGAACGGCGTGACGAACTATGCCGTGTCGGGCGAATACGGCTCTTCGTCGGAGGGCACGTTGCAGCTTTCCGGCAACGGCCAGTACCTCAGCATCATGGGCTACGGTGTCAACGCCGCGGCCTACAACGCCAACCCGCTGTCCTACGGCGGCAGCGTCGCTGCCCTCGGGCAATCCGCCAGCGCCGACGTGCCGCGCGTCGCGGCATTGATCGGCACCAATGGTTCGGTGGATTCCACGACGGCGCTGACCAACGTGTTCAACACCAACAATCCGCGCTCCGTCTACACCGTCGACGGATCGTCCTTCTACGTGTCCGGCCAGGGCGTGAAGGGCGACACCACGCAGGGCGTGTTCTACGCCGTGAAGGGGGCGACGACGGCAACCGCGATCGACACCTCCACCGACACGCGCGACGTGCAGATCGTCAATGGCAAGCTGACGGTTTCCCGCGACTTCAACGGCTCCGGCGGCGCGCAGGCCACCAACATCAGCACGCTCAGCGGTCCCGGCGGCACGCTGCCGACCAGCAGCACCGGCGTGACGACGGCGCAGATCCTGCCGGCGGGCGGCAGCACCGGCTCGATCACCCTGACGACCTCGACGGCGAATGGCGTGAACAACGGCCGGCTTGGCACCACGGTCTACCTCAGCCCGGAGAACTTCTTCTACGCGTCGCCCACCGTGCTCTATGTCGCCGACAGCGGCGCGCCGAAGAACGGCAATGCGGAGAAGGCGGCGCTGGGTGACGGCGGCCTGCAGAAATGGGTGCTGGTCAACGGCACCTGGACGCTGGAA
>JARLIJ010000231.1 GCA_031291795.1 Acetobacteraceae bacterium
TGAAGGAAGACCTATGTCGCTTGAAGGCAAGAAGGGGCTGGTGGTCGGCATCGCCAACCGGGACAGCATCGCCTTCGGCTGCGCCGCAGCATTCCGTGCGGCCGGCGCGGAGCTGGCCGTCACCTACCTGAACGCCAAGGCCGACTCCTTCGTGCGGCCGCTCGCCGAGGAACTCGCCAGCCCGATCGTCGTGCCGTGCGACGTGCGCGAGCCAGGGCAGCTGGAAGCCGTGTTCGCGCGCATCCGCGACACATGGGGCCGGCTCGACTTCGTCCTGCACTCGATCGCCTTCGCGCCGAAGGAGGACCTTCACAGCCGCGTCGTCGACTGCTCGCAGGCCGGCTTTGCGCTGGCGATGGATGTGTCGTGCCACTCGTTCATCCGCATGGCGCACCTTGCCGAACCGCTCATGGGGCATGGCGGCTGCCTGCTGACGGTGACGTTCTACGGGTCGGAAAAGGTCGTCGAGGACTACAACCTCATGGGGCCGGTCAAAGCCGCGCTGGAGGCCTCGGTGCGGTCCATGGCGGCGGAACTGGGCCCCAGGCGCATCCGCGTCCACGCCCTGTCCCCCGGTCCGCTGAAGACCCGCGCCGCCTCCGGCATCGAGGGGTTCGACGAGTTGATGGAACGCGCCCGGGCCCGCACGCCGGAACATCGTCTGGTGAGCGTGGAGGATGTCGGCAACCTGGCGACCTTCCTGGTCGGCGACGGCGCCGCGGCGCTGACCGGAAACATCGAATACGTCGATGCGGGCTACCATATCGTCGGCTGACGTGCAGGAGAGCCGGAATGGGACGCCAGACCGCCACCGACGCGCCAGCTGCCCGGGAGGGCGATGGGCGTGCCGTCATCCTCGTGCTGAACGCCGGCTCGTCCAGCATCAAGTTCTCGGTGTTCCCGGCGGCGGCGCGGCCGGACCGGGCCGACCTGGTCTGTGAGGGGGAATGCGAGGGCATCGGCCATCGTGGCCATGTCTTCGCCAAAGACGGCGCGGGCGCGACGCTGGTCGACGCGCAACTGGGGGAGGACACCACCCACGACGACGCGCTCGCCGCGCTGCTGCGCTGGCTCGCCGGCCGGTTCCCGGACGATCGCCTGGCAGCGGCGGGGCATCGGGTGGTGCATGGCGGGTCGCGCTACAGCGCGCCGGTCCTGATCGACGCGTCGGTGATGGCCGAAATGCGGGCGCTCATCCCGCTCGCGCCGCTGCACCAGCCGCACCATATCGCGGCCATCGAGGCTGTCGCGCGGCAGCATCCCGACCTGCCGCAGGTCGCCTGCTTCGACACCGCGTTCCACCATACCCAGGCCGCGGTCGCGACCGCCTTCGCGCTGCCGCACCGGCTCACCGCCGAGGGCGTGCGGCGCTACGGCTTCCATGGCCTGTCCTACGAATACATCGCCGGCGTGTTGCCCGATATCGTCGGCCCCGCCCTTGCGGATGGCCGCGTGGTGGTGGCGCATCTGGGCAGCGGCGCCAGCATGTGCGCCCTGCATGCGCGCCGCAGCGTCGCAACGACCATGGGCTTCACCGCGCTGGACGGACTGATGATGGGCCGGCGTTGCGGCACGATCGATCCCGGCGTCATCTTGTATCTGATGCAACAAAAAGGCCTGTCCGCGGATGCGGTGAGCAATCTGCTGTACCATGATTGCGGCCTGTTCGGCGTCTCCGGCGTCAGCGACGACATGCGCACGCTGCTGGCCAGCGACGCGCCGCTGGCGAAAGATGCCGTCGAGCTCTTTGTCTATCGCATCGCGCGGGAACTTGGTTCGCTGGCGGCAGCCCTTGGCGGCGTCGATGCGCTGGTGTTCACCGCCGGCATCGGGGAGCATGCCGCGGCGGTCCGCGCGCGGGTCTGCGAACTGGCTGCCTGGCTGGGCGTCGCACTCGATGCGCCGGCGAACCAGGCCGGCGGCCCGCGGATTTCCACCACCGGCAGCCGCATGTCTGCCTGGGTGATCCCGACCGATGAGGACCTGATGATTGCGCGGCACAGTTGGGCGCTGCTCAATCGGCAGGCCGAGGAGGGTCCCGCGCCGAACCCATGACAGAACGGCCGCGCCTCTGCTGCGCGGTTGCGGAACGTGACGACCAGGTCTCCCGAAAGGAACGCCCCATGCCGAAGACGCCGTCCGCCAAGACTCCCAACCTGTCATTGCTGAGCGTGCCCGCGTTCTGGCCGATGGCGATGGGGGCCGAGATGCTGGAAGAGGGCACCGAACTGTTCGGGCGGAACATGAAATTCGTCGAGGAGGAGATCAAGATCCACGACGAATTGCGGCCCACGCTGGCCACGCCGAACAAGGTGCGGCTGGACCTGCGGACCATGACGCTGCGCGACTACGGCAAGCAGGGCGGCATCCCGACCCTGGTCGACGCACCGTATGCCGGCCACACCGCCATGATCGCCGACTACCACAAGAACCAGAGCCTGGTGCAGACCCTGCTGGCCAACGGCATCGGCCATGTCGCGCTGACCGACTGGAAGTCGGCCACCGAAGACATGAAGGACCTGGAGATCGACAACTACCTGGCCGACCTCGTCGTCGCGATCGACGACCTCGGCGGGCGGGTGAACCTGGTCGGGCTGTGCCAGGGCGGCTGGATGGCGACGATGATCGCGGCCCGCTTCCCGGACAAGGTGAACTCGCTCGTCCTGGCCGGCGCGCCGATCGACACGGATGCCGGCAACGGGCCGATCAAGCAGATGGCGCACGAGCAACCGGTTTCGTTCTACGAGGAACTGGTGGAGGTCGGCGGCGGCCTGATGCGCGGCAAGTTCATGCTGGCAGGCTGGAAGAACATGCATCCCGAACAGCATTACATCCACGATCATATCGATCTGTACGAGCATATCGACGATCCGGTCTACCTCGCGAAGGAGGAGACGTTCGAAAGCTGGTACGAGAATCCGCTGGACCTGCCGGGGCGGTGGTACCTCCAGGCGATCACGCAGATCTTCAAGGAGAACCGGCTTGCGAAGGGCACGTTCGTAGGCCTGGGCCGCACGCTGAACCTGCATGCGATCAAGTGCCCGGCCTACCTGCTGGGCGGTGCGGGCGACGACATCACGACGCCGGAGCAGGTGCTGGACGCGGCGAAATACCTCGGCACGCCGAAGAGCCATATCGTCCAGCAGACCGTGCCGGGCGGCCATATCGGGCTGTTCATGGGTGCCCGCACGCTGAAGGAATACTGGCCGCGGATCGGCCAGTGGATCGCCGCGCGGTAGCGGTGTGGGCCATGCAGCGGGGGCAAGCGCTTGCGGCACGGAAAGTCGGGGCGCTGCCCCGGTCCCCGCCAAGTGGCTCCGCCCCTTGGATCCCCGCCA
>JARLIJ010000232.1 GCA_031291795.1 Acetobacteraceae bacterium
AGCCGCGCGTCGTGGTGGCATGGGCGCCCGCTCTTGTCCGCCGACCTTTGTCCGGCGACCCAGCCTGGAGACTGAAGGGCCCTCGATGGCGAAGCCAGAACTCGGCACCAAGCGCGTCTGCGTAGCCTGCGGCGCCCGCTTCTACGATCTGACGAAGACCCCTGCGGTCTGCCCGAAATGCGGCACCGAACAGCCGATCGAGCAGCCGCGTCCACGCCGCACCGGCGGCAACGTGGTGGAGGACAAGCGGCCCAAGAAGGTCGTCCCTGCACCCGAGGATGTCGATGTGGAGGTGGAGGGCGTCGAAGACGTCGAGGAGGAGGACGTCCTGGAGGACACCGCCGACCTCGAAGACGACGCCGACACGATCGTCCCGGAAATCGAGGTCGAGACCGGCGAAGACGAACCGGAGCGCTAGTGTCCTGCCCCCGAAGTTCGCTGCCCTCTTGCAGCGGACGTAGGGGATCAGCGGGCCACTGAAAGCAAACGTGTCCTGCCCCCGAAGTTCGCTGCCCTCTTGCAGCGGACGTAGGGGATCAGCGGGCCACTGAAAGCAAACGTGTTCTGCCCCCGAAGTTCGCTGCCCTCTTGCAGCGGACGTAGGGGACCAGCGGGCCACTGAAAGCAAACGTGTTCTGCCCCCGAAGTTCGCTGCCCTCTTGCAGCGGACGTAGGGGACCAGCGGGCCACTGAAAGCAAAGCGCTGGTGTCGCGATTCCGGCACTCGCCCATGACTGCGAATGTCGGAATCGGGACACTGGCGGCCGATGCCGATGGGTGCATTGGCATCCGTCGGCTGACCCGCCCGTGAGGTCGTGCGCCGTGGCGGCGGCTCAGAGCCGCTTGCTTAGCCGCAGGCCCAGCACCAGGGCGGCGTCGTAGGGCAGGGCGGGCAATTCCCGCAGCCGCCAATACCAGCGAAGCCCCCGGCTGCTCGCCGCGGGGAATTCCGGTGGCGGACAGGCGCGGGCGCGTATGCCCGCCAGTCGCAGCAACAGCACGCAGCGGGGCAGGTGGTACGCGCTGGTGGCGACATACACCGGCGCCGTGATGCTGTGCGCACGCAGCAGATGGCGCACCGCCCGCACCGAGGACAGGGTGTCGACCGCCGTCTCTTCCAGCAGGAGCTGCGTCTCCGGCACCCCGAAATCGCGCAACAGCCCCCCCATCACCGAGGCCTCCGACGCGCCGAATCGTCCCACCCCTCCGGTCGGGATGAACAGCGGCGCGTGGAACCGCCGGCTACAGCGTGCGGCAGCGTCCACCCGGCGGCGCAACGTGGTGCTGGCGCGGCCGTCGGGACGCACCGCCGCACCGAATATCACGATGACCGCATCGGGGTCCGGTCGGCTTGACATGCGTCTCGTTCGCCTTCCTGCTGTGGGCTGAGAAAAAGGACGGCACCATGAAAGCGTCGCCGCAAGGCGGGCGCCAGCGTGAAAGCATCGTCCAGGGAGAGCCAGGAATGAAAGCATTGTCGGAGGCCGCCGTGCGTCAATACGACACGGCGGGCTATCTTGCACCGGTGCCGGCGCTGACGACCGCCGAGGCCGCCGTCCTGCGCAACAAGCTCGAACGCTTCGAGGCCGATGCCGGCGTGCTGGCTGGCAAGCTGCGGCACAAATCCCATCTGCTGTTCACCTGGCTGGACGAGCTGATCCGCCATCCCCGCATCCTCGACGCGGTGGAGGACGTGATCGGGCCGGACATCCTGTGCTGGGGGAGCTCGTTTTTCATCAAGGAAAAGCGGAACCCGAGCTTCGTGTCGTGGCATCAGGATTCGACGTATTGGGGGCTCGATCCGGCGGACGTCGTCACTGCCTGGGTGGCGCTGTC
Source organism: Acetobacteraceae bacterium (assembly GCA_031291795.1). Classification (GTDB taxonomy): domain Bacteria; phylum Pseudomonadota; class Alphaproteobacteria; order Acetobacterales; family Acetobacteraceae; genus Rhodopila. The sequence goes on from JARLIJ010000232.1 coordinate 1,837, forward strand.
CGACAGCACGCCCGAGAACGGCGCCATGCGCGTGATCCCCGGCAGCCACAAGCTGGACCAGGTGCCGCACCGCGACACCTTCCGCCCGGAAAACCTGCTGAGCCGCGGGCAGGAGGTCATGGTCGAGGTCGACGAAAGCCAGGCGCAGATGCTGGCGTTGAAGGCCGGGGAGATGTCGCTGCACCACGTGCGGCTGATCCACGGCTCCGACCCGAACCCGTCCGACACGCGGCGGATCGGGTTCGCCATCCGCTACATCCCGACCTATGTCCGCCAGGCTGCCGGGTCGGATGACAGCGCGACGCTGGTGCGCGGTGTCGACCTGTTCCATCACTTCGAGACCGAGCAGCGGCCGGATGCGGATATGTCGGAGGCAGCGCAGGCCTATCACGCCTCAGTGACCGACGCGCATGCGCAGATCCTGATGCGCGACACCGGCCGCGCGATGCGGGCCTGAAAGCAGGACGGACTGACGAACCGGGCCGGCCAATAGACGGGCCTGACGAACAGGACGGCCTGACGACCAACAAAGCCAAAACAAACGGGAGAGAGATCGGCCATGTTCGCGCGCTATCGCTGGGCGGTCGGGACGCTGATGTTCCTGGCCGGGATGATCAACTACCTCGATCGGTCGGCGCTCGGTGTCGCAGCGCCGTTCATCGCCCGCGACCTGCAGCTCGATCCGGCCCAGCTCGGGATCGTGTTCAGCAGCTTCTCGTTCGGCTACGCGGCGTTCTGCTTCGTCGGCGGCTACGCGTCCGACCGGTTCGGGCCGAAGACCGTGATGACAATGTCGATGACGGCCTGGTCGATCTTCTGCGGCCTGACCGCGGTGGCCTGGAGCGTCGGCTCGCTGCTGGTCATCCGCATCCTGTTCGGCATGGGGGAGGGCCCGATCGGCTCCACCTTCAACAAGACGGTGCGCAACTGGTTCCCCCACCGCCAGCAGGCCAGTGCGGTGAGCTTCGCCAATGCCGGCACGCCGCTGGGGGCCGCGTTGTCCGGGCCGGTGGTCGGCTTCCTGGCGATCGCCGTCGGCTGGCGGTTCGCCTTCGTCGCCATCACGCTGATCGGGCTGGTCTGGGTGGTGTTCTGGATGGTGCTGGCGACCGACAAACCCGAGGAAAACCACCGGGTCGGCGCAGAGGAGCGAGCGGAACTCGCCCAGGGCCAGCTCAGCCAGCCAAGCGGCGGCCCGACGGTGGCGTTGTCGTCGCTGATCCTGCGGCCGTCGGTGCTGGCGACGGCGTTCGCGTTCTTCGGCTACTCCTGCATCCTGTTCTTCTTCATCAACTGGTTCCCGACCTACCTGACGATGGCCCGCCACCTCAGTGTCAAGGACATGGCATTCGCCACCATGATCCCCTGGGTGCTCGGTTTCATCGGCCTCGCGGCGGGCGGCCCGCTGTGCGACCTGATCTTCCGGCTGACCGGCAATCCGCTGCGCGCGCGCAAGCTGGTGCTGGTCAGCTGCCTGCTGGTGGCGGCGCTCTGCATCGCGGTCGCCGGGTCGGTTGCCAGCCTGACTGGGGCGGTGGCGCTGATGGCGGTGTCGGTGTTCTTCATGTACCTGACCGGGAACACCTATTGGACCGTGATCCTGGACACGGTCGATGAGGCGCGGGTCGGCGGCGTCTCCGGCTTCGTGCATTTCGTGGCGAACTGCGGCGGCATCGTCGCGCCGCTTGTCACCGGCTTCATCGTGCAGGCGACCGGATCATTCGTCAGCGCCTTCCTGCTGACCGGGGCGATCGCCGTGCTGGGCGCGCTCGGTGTCGCGGTCTTCGTGCGTGCGCCCGACACGGTGCTGGGCGGAGCCGCCGCTGCCCTCGGCCACTGAGCCAAACAATCCCCCTCTTGCGGGCTTGGGCCTCCGAGCGGGCCAAGGCCGGGGAGGGGCCTGTTCTCTCACCCGACGCCACCCCCGGCCCGCCATCTGCGCGAACCGGGCGAACCCGCCAGCCTGTCACGAACGGTGCCAGAGGATCGGAGCCCCGGAAACACATCCGGACGCCTGTAAGTTTGGCAAACATTAACCAGTTGTGTAACCACGGTAATCCCTGAGCCGAGGCGCGGACCGCGGACCGGATAACGTGTCGGTGTAGCCATCCGGCCGTTGATTCACGTCAAGGACTTGGCAAGATTTATCGGGTTGGATGCCAGCAGGCAGAAAAGGACGCTAGCCATGGCCGTGAAGGTCGCTATCAACGGATTCGGACGCATCGGGCGCCTGGTACTGCGCGCTATCGTGGAGAGCGGGCGGGAGGATGTGGTCCCGGTCGCGATCAACGACCTCGGAAGCGTGGAGGCGAACGCGCATTTGTTCGCCTATGACAGCGTGCACGGCCGGTTCCCCGGCCAGATCGAGGTGTCGGGGGACACCATCACCATCCGGCACAACGGCAAGGTCTACGGCCCCCTCAAGGTGACCGCCGAACGCGACCCGACGAAAGTGCCGTACAAGGGCGTCGACGTGGCGCTGGAATGCACCGGCATCTTCAACAGCAAGGAAAAGGCCTCCGCGCTGCTCACCGCCGGCGCGCGCAAGGTCCTGATCTCCGCCCCGGGCGATCATGTGGATGCCACCATCGTCTATGGTGTGAACCACAAGATCCTCACCAAGGACATGACGATCGTCTCGAACGCGTCCTGCACCACCAACTGCCTGGCCCCGATGGCCAAGGTGCTGCATGAGAAGTTCGGCATCCTGCGTGGCTACATGGTGACGATCCACTCCTACACCGGCGACCAGAACACGGTCGACACGCTGCACAAGGACCTCCATCGCGCTCGTGCGGCGGCCGTCTCCGCCATCCCGACCTCCACCGGCGCCGCGCGCGCCGTCGGCCTCGTGCTGCCGGAGCTGAAGGGTAAGCTGGACGGCACCGCCATCCGCATCCCGACCCCGAACGTCTCGCTGGTTTCGCTCGACGTGAACCTCTCCAAGGCCGCGACCAAGGAGGAGATCAACGCCGCGATGCAGGACGCCTCCAAGGGCGAACTGGCCGGCATCATGGACTACAACACCGCGCCGCTCGTCAGCGTGGACTTCAATCACTGCCCGGCATCCTGCACCTTCGACGCCTCGCAGACCGCCGTCGTCGATGGCGCGCTGACCCGCGTGCTTGGCTGGTATGACAACGAGTGGGGCTTCTCCAACCGCATGTCGGACACGGCAGCGCTGATGGGTAGCCTGTAACAACGGGATGCCGGTCCGGGAGCGGCTGCCGGCCGCTCCCGGATTTCCTGCGCCTGAGATAACCTGAACGCGACCGGGGAGGCATATCGGGCGGGCTGGGCGTGGTTGCGCCGGAGGCGTGGCTGTTCTCCCTCGCTGAATCGCATGCAAAACCGCCGGCTGAACAACGCGTTCCGCCGAACTGCCTGTCCGAAAACCGCATCCACAAACCGCATCCACCCCGGAGCGCCCGCCCATGCCCTTCCGCACCCTCGATGGCCTCGATGTCGCCGGCAAGCGCGTCCTGATGCGCGCAGACCTCAACGTGCCGGTGCGCGACGGCAAGATCACCGACCTGACCCGCCTGGAGCGCCTGACCCCCACCATCCGCGAACTGGCGGACAAGGGCGCCCGCGTCATCGTCTGCAGCCATTTCGACCGTCCCAAGGGCAAGCGCGTTCCCGAGATGTCCCTGGGCCCGGTCGCCGTCGCGCTCGGCCAGGTGCTTGGCAAGCCGGTGCGCTTCGCGGATGACTGCGTCGGCCCCGTGGCGGAACAGGCAGTGGCAATCCTGACCAACGGCGAAGTGCTGGTGCTGGAAAACACCCGCTATCACGCCGAGGAGGAGAAGAACGACCCGGCGTTCTCTGCCCAGCTGGCGAAGCTGGCCGATCTGTATGTCAACGATGCCTTCTCCGCCGCCCACCGCGCGCATGCCAGCACGGAAGGTGTCGCGCATTTGCTGCCAGCCTATGCCGGGCGGCTGATGCAGGCAGAACTGGAGGCGCTGGAGGCCGCCTTGCACACGCCTGTGCGCCCGGTCGTCGCCATCGTCGGCGGCGCCAAGGTCTCCACCAAGCTCGAACTCCTCGGCAACCTGGTGAGCCGGGTGAACCTGCTGGTGATCGGCGGCGCCATGGCGAACACGTTCCTGGCGGCCCAGGGCGTGGCGGTCGGCAAGTCGCTGCAGGAGGCGGAGATGCACGACACCGCCCGCACCATCCTGGGGCAGGCCGAGAAGGCCGGCTGCGAAATCCTGCTACCGCGCGACGTCGTGGTGGCAACTGAATTCAAGCCGAACCCGCCGACCCAGACGCTGCCGGTCGGCGAGGTGCCGGCCGATGCGATGATCCTGGACGTCGGCCCTTCCACCGTCGCCGCGCTGATCCTGCGCCTGCCGTCGCTGCGCACCCTGGTGTGGAACGGCCCGCTCGGCGCGTTCGAGACCCCGCCGTTCGACGCTGCCACGGTGGCGCTGGCCCATGCGGTGGCCGATGCGACCAGGCAAGGCAGCTTGCGCAGCGTGGCGGGCGGCGGTGACACGGTCTCGGCGCTGCGCAAGGCCGGGGTGCTCGACAAGATGAGCTATGTCAGCACCGCCGGTGGCGCGTTCCTGGAGTGGCTGGAAGGCAAGACCCTGCCCGGCGTGGCCGCGCTGTCCGTGTGAGCGCGGCGTCTTCGAGGGTCTACCTGGCGGGCCCCGACGTCTTCCTGCCCGCACCGCAGGACTGGGCGGCGCGCCGCCAGGCGGTGTGCGCGCGGTTCGGGCTGGCCGGGGTGACGCCGCTCGACGCTCTGGCCGGCGAGCCCGCCGGCTGGGCCGCGCTGCCCGAGTGGCGCCGGATCGCGCTGCGCAATGAGGCGCATATCCGCAGCTGCACGGCCGTGATCGCCAACCTGACGCCATTCCGGGGCCCGAGCGCAGATGTCGGGACGGTGTATGAGGTCGGGTTCGCGCGGGCGTTGGGGATGCCGGTGTTCGGCTATGCGACGGTGGCAGCACCCTTCCTGGCGCGGACGCTGGCCGCCCTGGGGGAGGGCGCGCGGGTGGACGCCGATGGCGGGTGGTGGGACCTGGACGGCTTGCTGGTGGAACAGTTCGGGCTGTTCGACAACCTCATGATCGAGGGCGGCATCCTGGCAAGCGGCGGGGCGCTGGTGGTCGACGATGCGGCCGACCGATGGCAGGACCTGGCCGTGTTCGAGCGATGCGTGGCGGCAGTGGCGGAGCGCCTCGCCGGGTAGGGCCTCGGACCGGTGTCCTTGCTGTCTTCGGATGGCAACGGCGTCATTCCAGTGTTGATTGCCGGTGCTTGTCATTGCTCGTCGGCGCGGCTACAGCGGCGATCGTTTCTTCGGGGCTGCCGACCCGCCATGTCCGTGCTCGTCCGTCTCGGATTGCTCTGCCTCGTCGGATCCCTGGCCGCTTGCGCAGGCGGCGCTCCGCCGAGTGTGGAGGCCGACTCTGCCGCGCCGGCGACCTGCAAGCTGGAGCGCGAGGCCGATATTCCGGTGAAAGTCTCCGACGGGGGGCTCCTGGTGCCGGCCCTGATCAACCAGACGCCGGTGCAGCTGCAGGTCGATACCGGCGCCACGGGCTCGATGCTGGACCAACTGACCGTGGCGCGGCTGGCACTGCCGGCCGACGCGCGCCGCACCACCACCCTGCACGGCACCGGCGGCGACGTTGTCACGCTGAACGCCAGGGTCCTCTCGCTTGAGGTCGGCGGCGAGCAATGGCAGTCGCTGAGCATGGCCACGGGCCGGCTGTTGCGCCGGACCCAGGAGGACCCGCCGGTCGCGGGGCTGCTGGGCGCCGATCGCCTCGCCAGCTTCGATGTGGAGCTCGACGTGCCGCACGGCCGCATGGTCCTGTGGAACGTGTCGCATTGCAGCGGCGATTTCGTGCCCTGGACCGTGTCGCACTACGCCGTTCCGCTGGTGCGTCATATCCCGAACCGGATGGTTGCCGAGGTGGCGGTCAACGGCCAGCCGGTGAGTGCCCTGATCGATTGGGGCGCGCGGAATACCGTGATGACCGGTGGCGTCGCCAACACGCTTGGCATCACGCCCGCCATGCTGATGCACGACAGGACGGGCACCAGCTGGGGGATCGACCAGAACAGGACGAGTTTCTGGGTCCATCCGTTCGATGAGCTACGGATCGGGCGGGAGGTCTTCCATCACGTCGGCATCCAGGTTGCCGATGTGCACGCGCAGGAAGCCGGCATGCTGCTGGGGGCGGACTACGCGCGGACCCGCCGCATCTGGCTGTCCTATGCCACGCGCCAGATGTTCGTCGTGCCGCCCCGGCTGGCGACGGCGGACGCCTCGCCCTGATAGAGCCGGGTCAGTTCGAACTGGGCGGCGGGCCGTCCAGCCATTGCTGAAGGAATGTCCGGGTCGGCTCGCGGGCCGCGACTGAGGCGGTGGGATCGAACTGAATACGTGCCCCAGCGTCGTCCAGGCACCTTATACCAACCGGCGAAGACACTGACTCTCCTGCCGTCGTCATGGCCGGCCTCTGTGGCGGCCATGACGGGTGGGACAGTCAGTGCCAACGGTGGTTGGCATTACGCAGCCCGGACGCTCGCGACGAACTGGCTGACCTCGCTGCTGAGCTGGGCGGCCTGTTCGGCCAGGGCGCCGACGGCGTCGTGCACTTCGGTTGCCGCCGCGCCAGTGCTGTCCGCCGCGCGGCTTACGCCGGCGGTGGTCGTCGTCACCTCCTGCGTGCTTACCGCGGTTTGCTGCACGCTGCGGGTAATCTCGGAGGTTGCCGCGCCTTGCTGCTCCACGGCCGATGCGATGGAGGCGGCGATCCCGCTCACCTGCTCGATCCGGCCAACGATTCCCCGGATGGCGGAGACTGCCTGCCCGGTTGCCGACTGCATCTGGGTGATCTGCGCTCCGATCTCATCCGTCGCCTTGGCGGTCTCCTGCGCGAGCGTCTTCACCTCGGACGCCACCACGGCAAAGCCCTTGCCTGCGTCACCGGCCCGGGCCGCCTCGATCGTGGCATTCAGGGCGAGCAGGTTGGTCTGGCTGGCGATGCCGGTGATCAGTTCGACCACGAGGCCAATCTTTCCCGCGCTCCCGGCCAGTGCCTGCACGATGGCGTCGGTGCGCCGGGCCTCCTCCATGGTTTCGTTGGTCATGCGTGCGGAGGCAGTGACCTGCCGGCCGATCTCATCGATCGAGGCCGAGAGCTGTTCGGATGCGGCGGCCACCGTCTGGACGCTTGCGCTGGCCGACTCGGCCGAAGTCGCGACCGTCGAAGCCTGCTGGTTGGCTTCCGTCACGGTGCGTACCATGGATTGGGCGATCGTCTTCAGCGCGCCGCACGACGCGGAAAGCTGGCCGACCTGGGAGCCGACCTGCTGTTCGAATGCATCGGCCGTCCGGCCGGCCGCTTCCTTCTGTGCCGCGTCCGCATCCGTCTTCGCCCGTGCTTGGTCGGCGCGCGCGCGCTCCGCCTCCTTCAGCCGGTCGCGGAAGAACGCCACCGAGCGGGCCATCGTGCCGACCTCATCGCGACGCGACACTGCCGACAGGTCGATGTCCATGCGCCCCTCGGCCAGCTCGCGCATCTTGCCGTCAAGGTCTTTCACCCCACGGGAGACATGGCGGCCGATCCATAACCCGGCGGCGACGAGCACGGCCGCCACGCCAAGGCTGATCGCGCCGCCGCGCCATGCTTCGTGCCGGAATGCGGCCTGGATATCGTCGATTTCGCTGCTGGATACGGTCACCAGTCCCCAGGGCGCATAGGAGGCGGCGTAGTACAGCTTCTCCACGTTGACG
>JARLIJ010000233.1 GCA_031291795.1 Acetobacteraceae bacterium
GGTGCCAGTGCCGGTCTTGGTGAAATCCTGGCCCAACAGCGTGCCGTTGGCATCGGTCGGCGACCCGTCGGCGGTGAGCGTGATCGTCACCGTCTCGGTGGCACCCACGTCCGGATCGGTCACCGTGACGCCCGTGAACGGTCGGACCCAGTCGTTGTCCTCCGCCGCATGGCCGCCCACCGTGCCGGTGATCGACGGCGGGTCGTTCACCGCGGTCGCCACCACGCTGGTGGTGCTGTCGCTGGCAGTCCCGCCGACCGCGTCGGTGACGGTGATCGCCAACTGGGTGGTCACGCTGCTGCCAAGCGCGACCTGGTGCGCCGTCGGGGTGAACACCAGCACCCGCAGCGCCGCCTGGGCAGCGGCGGCGTCGGCGGCGGTCAGCGTGTAGGTGCCAATGCCGGTCTTGGTCAGGCCCGCACCGGACAGCGTGCCGTCGGCATCGGTCGGCGATCCGCCGTTGCTGAGCGTGATGGTGATCGTTTCGGCCTGGCCCGCCGGCAGGCCGTCGGTGATGGTCGCCAGGGCGAATGGCTGATCGGTGGCCCCGTCGCTCACCGCCTGGCCGGCAACCGTGCCGCCGATCGCCGGCGGGCTCTCCGCGACCGGCGTCAGCAGCGTCCCCCCGCTGCCATCATTCGAGGCCAGAAAACCGATGCCGGTGTAGTCCTCGTTGTCGAGCTGCAACTGGACCGACCCGTTGTCGCCGGTCACGGTCAGCACGTCGGTCGCGGCATTGAAGCTGGTGGTGGCGTCGTTGCCGGCATCGCTCAGCGCGGTCAGGTCGATCCCGTCGTGCATGCCGATGAAACCGGCGATCGTGGCCGGCAGTTCGGCGTCGTTGCCGATGTCCAGCGTGGCATAGTTGCCGCCGCCGGGACCAAATTCCACCGTCTGGAAGTTGAGCACGCCAACGCCCAGCTCCAGGTTCATCGTCACCGCCGCGCCGACGCTGCCCACCAGCTCCAGCGTGTTGCTCGCGCTGGCGGAGCCTTCGATCAGCCCGAAGAATGCAAAGCCGTGTTCCAGCACCAGCAGGTTGCTGCCGGTACCGCCGAAGCGGACCGCGGTGTTGGTGCCCTCGATCGTGCCGGAATCGATGATGGTGCCGCCATCCTGCAGCTCTATGCCCACGCCCGACCCGTTGTTCGCACCGATCACGCCGGCATTGAAAACCGTGGCGATGCCGGAACGCTGGTCGAAGCCAAAGCCGTTGTAGGAGGCGGCAATCGTGCCGAAATTCGTCAGCGTCGTCGAACCGTTGACCGCGAAGACGCCGTATTGCCGCCCCAGGATGCTGGCGGCGGTGGATCCCGACGCGCCGTTGACCACGCTGCCGCCCTGATTGAGCTCGATCCCGGGACCGTTGAACGTGGGATTCGCTTCGATCGTGCCGAAATTGGTGACGGTGCCGCGTCCCTGATAGACGTAGATCGGCACGGCGCCGTAGATCAGCGCCGTCGTGTCGCTGGTGGAACCATTGGTGATCGTGCCGCCGACCGTCAGATAGACACCAAAATCCCCTGTGGCATTCTTGATCGTGCCCAGGTTGCCGATGGTGGCGTCGCCGCCGGGCGCGGCGAACACCACCGGATTGAAGCGGGTCCCCACTCCCGTCCTGCCGATGTAGCCGCCCACCGCGTTATACAAATAGCCGCTCGGCGACAGTTGCAGCCCGCGGTAGCTCGCGACGGTGATCCCGCCGGCATTGTCCAGTGTGCCGGCGACGATCAGCGGCCCCGACAGCGTGGCGGCGCCGTTGTTCAGCATCACGCCGTTGTCGAGCAGCGTGCCGGAATTCGTTAGCGTGCCGGAATTCGTCAGCGTCACGCCGCTGGCGAGAGTGTTGGCACCGATCAGCGTCCAGGTGGCACCGCTGGCGACCGAGACGTTATTGAAATTGGTGAAGGTGGTCCCGAGCCCGGTGAGCGTTCCCGCGCCGGCATCGCCGGCAAGCCGCAGCGTGCCGCCACCGCCGTTCACGGTGCCGACGAACACGCCGCTCGCCTCGTCGATCAGCGTGCCGGATGCCGATCCCAGCAGCACGGCGGTGCCGCCGGTGCCTTGGATCGTGCCGTAATTCTGCAGCGTCATGGCGCCGGCGACAGAGCCGTCCACGCCGATATAGCCTGCGATCAGGGCGGCCGTGTCGAGCGCCGATCCGTTGACGATGGTGCCGAACGTGCCATCGTTCAACGCGATGCCGGCGGCGCCGACACCACCGGTGCCCTGGATGGTTGCGAAATTGTCGATCGTGACGGCGACGGAGCCGAAGCCTCCCACCAGATCCAGGATGCCATCGGCACCGCTGATCAGCGCGGTGGTGTTGCCGGCGTTGCCGTTGGTGACGAACGCGCCCTGCAGCAGGTTGTCGCCGAGATAGAGGCCGGCCACGGTGCCACCCAGGATCGTGCCGCGGTTGGTGATCGACGCGTACGAGGCGTGGCTGTTGGCGCCCTCGAAGCCGCTGCCGATGCTGACACCGATGGCACTGCCGGTGATCGACGCGCCAAGATTGTTGACCACCGTGCCGCCGCGATAGATCAGCACCGCGGTCGCCGCCGGTGGGGCGCCGATCGTGCCGCTGTTGCGCACGGTGTAGTTGTTGGCGATGCCGGTCGTAAGGCCGCCCGATCCGATCGTCGCGTCGGTGGCAATCGACAGCGGGGAGGTCGAGGCCAGACTGTAGCTCGGCCAATAGCCGTAGATTGTTACATCATAGGACATGCAGCAGGCCTCCGTCGGCCGACCGGACCCGTTCGGGCCCGCGGTCGGCGGTTTGATGCGTTCAGCGTATGATCAGGGAAGCCTTGGGCCGGGTTTCATAGCCGTGGGAGCAACCCGCTCCGCGAAACCGAGAACATTCCGCAATAGAACGATATGGTATGGGAGGTCTTGCCGTGGACAATTCGGCGGCTGGATGGCGACATCGGACCCTTTGCCGGCCATCCAGGGTGGATCGCCAGCTCCTCATGTTGTAAATGTATTTTTATCGTCTATGCAACCGATGCGAGCAACGCCACGCGGCACTTCGTGCATCGGTGCACGAAGTTGCTGATCGTACCGATCTCTGACGGTTTCGTGTTCTAAAATGCCGGGTTGCTCGGTCGGCGCATACTCACGTTTCTGTGATAATTCCCTGTCCAGCTAGTGGATTTTCCCGGCAAGCCGGCACGAGACCGCATAGGACAGGACGTCGGACGGCATGGTGACGGGCCGTGCCGATCGCCGGCTCGCGGACCGCGCGCACTGCGCCGTCGAAGATGGTTTCATTCTGCTTTCAGCGCCATCGTATCATTCTGATATAATTATAGTTTCAACTGTCCTGCTCGGCCATGGCAGTGCAGCCGCGGCCATGGGACCTGCCGCCCGCCGCTGTGCCGCCTGCCTGTCTACCGCCCCCGCGTCGGCCAGGCAGCATCGTTCCCGCCCCGTCCGTGCCGCCGCCTGTTCCGGGGGAATGCCGCCTGCTATCGCCGGACCACCGCATCGATCCGCGCGACCAGGTCCGGCGGCAGCGGCCCGGCTTCGGCAGCCGCCACGCATTGCGCCAGTTCCCCGCGGTTCTTCACACCCAACACCAGCGTATCGATATCCAGTCCAAGCGCGTAACGATGTGCCACCACCGCCGGGTCCTGTCCCAGTTCGGCGCACAGCGTGCGGAAGCCGGCGGCGCGGGCGTAGTCCAGCACCTCCGGATGGTCCGCTGGCAGGGGCCGGTCGATCGCCGCGGTCAGTGCCCCGGCCTGCACCGCGCGGATGCCCATCACCGCAACCCCGTTCGCCCGCGCCGCCGCCATGACCGAACGCGGCCTGGCCGGACCGTCGAAGAATTTCAGCCCGCCCGGGCTGTCCAGCAGGTTGGCGATGCACTGCACCGCGGCCGGCTTCGGCGCCTCCCCGAGTGCTGCGACGATCGCGTCGGGATGGCCGATACCGGTCAGGCCCCAGGCGCCGATCAGCCCCTCCTGCACGAAGCGTTCGAAGACCGGGCGCACGGTGTCGGCGAACAGCTCGGCCGGGGTGAAGCGGGCGGCCTCGGGGCGCTGCCACATCGGATGGCCGAGCGGGACGAGGTTGGAATGGAGGAAGAAGAGATCGAGGCGCGAGAGGCGAAGACGGCGCAGGCTCTCCTCGATCGAGCGGCGCAGGATCGGTTCGACCTCGGCGGCGGGCGGGGCGCCGAGGTTGCATTTGCTGGTGACCCGGACCCCGGCGGGCAGCTTGCCGGCGAAGGCCGCGCCGACCACGTCCTCGGCCTTGCCGTCGCCATAGCGCGGGGCGAGGTCGAGCAGGGTGATCCCGGCCGCGACCGCAGCATGGACGGTGGCGACGCATTCCTCGAAGGTGGTCTCCCCCCAGAGCATGCCGAGGCCACCTCCGCCGAGGGTGAGGGTCGAGACCGCTGGCAGCTTGCCGAACGCATGGGTCCGCATGGCAGGTTCCTCCGGTGCCGGTTATGCGGAGCCTAGGGCAGGATGGCCGGCGAGGGGAGTCGCCCGGCCGAGCGGGTTCGCAGGGGGGCTTGAGGACGCTGGAACCTCACCCGGTTTCCCTGCACCGAAGCTTGCGTCGAAGCCCGATTCGGAGGTGCTTGGACGACCGCCCCGCGCTGCTGCGGCGGTGCGGATGGAGCCTGCGGGGGTCCGTGGCGGGGGGGAAAACAGCTGGCGCGTGGCATGAAGTTGGCACGGAAGCGGCCACTTCCGTGCCACTTATGGTTCGGTTTTGTGTCACTGGTTGGTTCTGTGTCGCTGGCGGTGCCATTCGGTGCCGGCGCGATTGGGTGCCATGGGCGGCCCGGTTTCGTGCCATAGGCGGGCAGCGGCAGGGCGGCCCGCCGCAATCGCTCGTTGACACTCGCCAACCGGTCGCTATAACCCCCGCTCTCCGGCCGCCGGGCCCTGCTCGCGGCCCGTGCTGTCTTGGAAAGTCGAGCCAAAATGTTTGCTGTCATCCGCACCGGCGGGAAACAGTACCGTGTGACGCCGAACGCGGTGCTGAAGGTGGA
>JARLIJ010000234.1 GCA_031291795.1 Acetobacteraceae bacterium
CACGACCCCGCGCTACGCCGCCACCGGCACCCTGACCCGTTCGGCACGGCCGGTCGCCTTCACGCTGTCCGCCCGCGCCTGAGCCGGGGCAATCGCTTGCAGCAGGCAAAGGTTGGGGCGCTGCCCCAAACCCCGCCAAGGGCGACGGCCCTTGGAACCGATCCATTGGTGTTCAAGGGGGGTGTGGGGGGGGGGGGGGCCCCCACACCCCCCCCCGCGCCCCCCCACCCCCCCCAAAAAAAACAAATGGAGCGGTACCATGGGCCGACGCCCTTGGGGGTGTTTGGGGCACCCCCCAAACCTTTGCCTGCTTAAAGCTATTGCCCCGGCTCAGGCGCGGGCGGACAGCGTGAAGGCGACCGGCCGTGCCGAACGGGTCAGGGTGCCGGTGGCGGCGTAGCGCGGGGTCGTGCTGGGCGGCATCGCGCGGGCGATCACCCCGATCACCCGGCTCTGGACCGCGATCGCGCGCTCCAGAAGGAGGCGATTCTCGTCCGCCAGATCGCGCAACCGTGTAGCGACATCAACCACTTTCGGCTGGTCGTCGAGCGCGCCGGCAACACCCTGCGCCAGGGCGAAGGCATCCGCGGCGAAGCGCTTTTCCGCCACCATGCTCGCCGCCCGCGCCAGATCGAGCGCGGCGAGCGCCGTGTTCTCCCGCTGCAGGACGTCGGCCAGCCGGACCGCGATGGCGACCAGGTCTTCGTTCATGATGCCTTGTCCTCCTGCATGCGTAACATTGCGGCGTAGATCGGCGCGGCGAGACCCAGTCCGCCATGACCCTCGATCTGTTTTGCCAGTTCGGTGACCATCATCGGCTTCCAGGCTTCCTCCCCCGCGCCGCCGCCGAACAGGCCGTGCGCGGTATCGACGGTGTCGAACATCGGCTGCAGCAACTGGCCGATCGCCATCGCCTCGAAGTTCCGCGCGGTCTGCATCAGCTTTGCCGGGTCGGAACCTGCCGGCGTGCCAACCCCGGTGCGCAGCGACCTGGGAAAGCCAGGGGCCGGCGCGACCGGACGGGCCGGGGCGGCAACGGCAGGTGCCAAGGTGAAGAGTGCCGTCATCAGCGCACCTGCAGGTCGGCTTGCAGCGCGCCGGCGGCCTTGATCGACTGCAGGATGCTGATCAGGTCGCGCGGGCCGACGCCCAATGCGTTGAGGCTTGCCACCAGGTCGCGCAGCGTCACGCCGGCGTCCAGGATGCCCAGCTTCTTGTCGTGCTGGTCGTCGACCTGGATGTTGGTGCGTGGGACGACGGTGGTCGTGCCGTTGGACAACGGACCGGGCTGGCTGACCTCCGGCGTCTCGGTCACCCTTATGGTCAGGTTGCCCTGGGCGATCGCCACCGTGCTGATGCGGACATTGGCGCCCATGACGATCGTGCCGCTGGCCTCCTCGATCACCACGATCGCGGCGTTGTCGGGCACCACCCGCAAGTCCTCGATTGCCGCCAGGGTCTCGATCGGGTCGCGCCCGGCCAGATCGAGCACCACGGTGCGCGGATCGGTTGCCTTGCTGATCGGGCCGACCGCCTTGTTGATGGCGAACGCGATCCGCCGCGCGGTGGTAAGGTCCGGATTGCGCAGGCCGAGCCGCAGGCCGGAACTGCGGTCGAAGCGGAACGGCACCTCGCGCTCGACCGAGGCGCCGTTGGCGATCCGCCCGGAGGTGGGCACGCCGCGGCTCACCGAACTGGCGGCGCCGCGGGCCGCGATCGCACCGGTCGCGAGGGCGCCCTGCGCGACGGCATAGACTTCCCCGTCGGCTGCGAGCAGCGGGGTGACCAGGAGGATGCCGCCGGTCAGGTTGGTGGCATCGCCGAGCGCGGAGACCGCGACGTCGATCCGGCTGCCGCTGCGGGCGAAGGGCGGCAGGTCGGCGGTAACCATCACCGCGGCGATGTTCTTGGTGGACAGCTTGGTGACCTGGTCGCGGGTGTTGACGCCCAGCCGCTCCAGCATGCCGACCAGCGACTCCCGGGTGAACACGGCGTTGTCCAGCTTGTCGCCGGTGCCGTTCAGCCCGACCACCAGGCCGTAGCCGATCAACTGGTTGCCGCGCACGCCCTCCATGTCCGCGATGTCCTTGATACGGACCTGCGCGGCGGCGGGCAGCCAGACCAGACACAGCAAAAGGGCGAGCAGGCGGCGCACGGGAGCCTCGATGGTAGGACGGCCTAAAGGATTTGCCGTCAATCTGTGCGGATAAGCGCAAGCGGCGTGCCAGGGCGGGATCGGCCGCGGTGGGCCGTTCCGCGCCAGCGCCGCCCGATTGCGCCCCGGCAGGACTTGCCGGGTGGCAGCGGCAGGCGGGCAAAAGGAGCCGGGTCTATGGCGACGATCGATGGGGTGGGTGGGCCGGGGCCGGTCCGGACGGGGCGGCGAAGCGGGACGGCGCAGGGCGGCCCCGGTTTCAGCGTTGCGGCGGAGCAGGCGGATGCGGCAGCGGATGCGACGCCGGCGGCCGCGGTTGCCCCGACGGTGCTGGAGGCAATGCTGGGCCTGCAGGAGATGGACCCGACCGCGGAGCACGACCGCCGGGCGCGCCGGCACGGGCAATCGGTGCTGGCAGCGCTGGCAGCCCTGCAGGCGGCCCTGCTGGGCTCCCCCGACCGCACCGAATCAGCCACGCTCGGGCATCTCGCCGGCCTGGTGGCGACCATGCCGCAAGCCGCCGATCCCACGCTCGCCAGCGTGTTGTCCGCCGTCCGATTGCGCGCCATGGTTGAATTGGCGCGCCGCGGCATCTGATCCCGGGTCTGTTTCGGTTCCAAACGATGACGCTTTGCTGAGCAGGCTTGGCGTGACCCGGAGCCACCGCTATAAGCCCGCGCGTTCACGACCCGGAATGGGCCGGGGGGTGTCGCCGAGGCGCCGCAAGGAGCCCGGCGGGGAACGAGGACGAGCAGGACCGGCACGCATGATGGTGACTCTGCCTCCCGACTATCGCCCATCCGAGGATGAGGAGTTCATGAATCCCATCCAGGTCGAGTACTTCCGGCAAAAACTGCTCCGTTGGCGGGGCGACCTGCTGAAAGAAGCCGACGGCACCCTGGCCAGCCTGTCCGAAGGCGGCATCCACGAAGCCGACATCACCGACCGCGCCAGCGTGGAGACCGACCGGGCGCTTGAGCTGCGCACCCGCGACCGGGCCCGCAAGCTGATCGCCAAGATCGACCAGGCCCTCGGGCGGATCGAAAGCGGCACCTACGGCTATTGCGAGGAGACCGACGAGCCGATCGGCCTGCGCCGGCTGGAGGCGCGCCCGATCGCCACCCTTTCGATCGAGGCGCAGGAACGCCACGAGCGCATGGAGCGCGTCCACCGCGACGACTGACCGCACGACTCCCCCTCCCCTTGAGGGAGGGGGAGTCGTGCGGCTTCCTAGTCCGCGCATCCACCTCTATGCTCCGTTCAGGTCCAAAAAAGGGGCCACGCCCGTCAATGGGCCACGCATGGAGAGGAAACGCATGATCCGTCGTCGAAGCCTGCTGCAGGCGTCTGCTGCCGTGTTGGCGGCCCCGGCCATGGTCGAGCGGGCGAACGCCCAGTCCGCGTTCGACTG
>JARLIJ010000041.1 GCA_031291795.1 Acetobacteraceae bacterium
ACGTCCAGGTGCAACTGATCGCCGCTGGGTCGGCGGCCGAGGCGCAGGCAGCCTGGGAACGCCTCGGCAAGCAGCGTCCCGACCTGGTGAGCGGCCGTTCGTCGCGGGTGTTCCAGGCCGACACAAACGGGCACACCGTATGGCGCCTGCGCACCGGCGGTTTCACCGACGTTGCGGACGCCACGACGTTCTGCGGCCAGGTCCGCGGCGCCGGCGGCAAATGCTGGGTGATCGCCGGCGGCGCGTAACGGAAGAGCGCCCGGCACCACCGCGGCATGGGTCGTTCACCGGCCTGCGGCGATCCCGGGATGCACGCCCGGCCGCGGTTTGGTGCCGCACATCACACCGAACAACACTTTGTGCGCTGCGACTGGCCCTCGCCAGGACTCGCTCCACATAGGTGCAGCCATGGGAACATTCCTTTCCGAGGGCAGCCGAGGTGAGCGATGCGATGACCATGAAGTGCCCTTGGGGGGATCGGCTGTGGGGGGATGGCAAGTTCGCGGATTGCCAGTCTCAGGCTCGATTTCAGCATGAGAGAGTGTGACAATGCGCAGCTTGTTCTGGGGCACGGCCGCCGGCCTGGCTGGCCTGATGGCAACCACCATCGGCATGGCGGCAACGTCGCCCAATGCGTCCGCTCCGGCCCCGCAACCAATCGACCCAGGGATCTACCGCCCGGTGACCAGCGACCTGATGAACGCCGTGATCCAGCCCCGCCACATCAAACTCTGGCTTGCGGGCAAGGCCGGGAACTGGGTGTTCGCCGACTATGAGCGCCACAACATCGGGGGCGCGCTGGCCCGCATGGCCAAGGCCATTCCGATGTACAAGGATACGTCGAACACCGACCTGATCGCCGCGTTCGCCACGCCGCAACTGGCAGCACTCGACACCGCCATCAAGCACAAGGACGAGGCCGCATTCCAGCGGGCCTATGGCGACCTGACGGCGGGCTGCAACGGCTGCCATCAGACCACCGGGCACGAAATGGTCGCCATCAAGGTCCCGGACGGCAACGCGTTCCCCGACCAGGACTTCCAGCCTCCCGCGCAGTAGGACGGCGCGGCGTTACCGCGGCGGCATCCGCAGCGCGCGGTCCAACCGGATCACCTCGGCAGGACCCCACGCCGCTGCAGCGGTGCTGGCACGCAGCTCTTCGCCAGGCGGCATTTCCATTCTTTGCAGATCGGTGCCACGGGTATAGATCACCGCGAGGGGCGGCGAAGAGCCCTGGCGTGGCGGCGGGAGTCCTGGGCTTCGAAAAGAGCTTCAGGAGAAACGACCGTGGGCTTCCCCAGCAACCAACATCTGCCCGACGAACATCTGCCCAACGACCAGCATCTGGGCCTGAGCCGGCGCGCCTTCACACTCGCAGCGCTCGGCGGCGTTGCAATCCCGCGCGCCGCCTGGGCGAAAAGCGCCGGCGCAGCAACGGTTTTCTACGTCGCGGTCGGCAGCAACCTCACCCGCTATGGCGTCGACAGCACCGGCCTGACACTCGCCTCCCAGGCGACGACGCAGCTGCCGGCCGCCATCCAGTATATCTGGATCCACCCGACAAGGCCGTTGATGTATGCAGCCTACAGCAACCGTTTCCAGGTAAAGGACGGCCACACGCACGGCGTGATGGCCTTCACGATCGACCGCGCGAACGGCAACCTGACGCAGTTCGGCCAGCCGATGGCGCTCCCGAGCAGGCCGATCAACATTACGGTCGATCGCGCCGGGCGGTTTCTGCTGGTGGCCTATAACCAGCCGTCCGGCCTGACCGTGCTCCGGCTTGGTGCGAACGGTGCGATCGAAGCGCCTGTCGAGCAGGCCGAGACGATCGACGCCGGCATCTATGCCCATCAGGTGCGCGTGGCGCCGTCCGGGCGTTTCGTGGTCCTGGTGACCCGCGGCAATGATGCGACGCCCACGACGCCCGAGGACCCCGGCGCGATCAAGGTGTTCCGGTTCAACCAGGGCCAGCTTTCCCACGAGGTGTCGGTGACGCGGGGCAATGGCCTGGGCTTCGGCCCGCGCCACGTCGATTTCCACCCGACGAAGCCTTGGATGTTTGTGTCGATGGAGCGCAACAACCAGCTGCTGACCTATGCGGTGCAGCCCGAGGGCATCGGCGCGGCGCCGCTGTTCACCAAGGACACGCTACGCACGCCGGGCGGCATCGCGCCGGTGCAGTATGCCGGGCCGATCCACGTGCATCCGAACGGCAAGTACGTCTACCTGGCCAACCGCTCCGACAGCACCGTCGATTTCGCCGGCCGCAAGGTGCATGGCGCAGGCGAGAACACCATCGCCATGTTCACCATCGACCCGAAATCCGGCGAACCCACATTGGCCCAGACGATCGAGACGAACACCTTCCACAACCGCACGTTCTCGATCCACCCGAACGGGCGGATGCTGGTCGCCGCCTCGGTGGCGCCGCTGGCGGTGCGCGAGGGCGACCAGGTGCGCAACGTCGCCGCCGGACTTTCGGTCTTCGGTATCGGCAAGGACGGGAAACTCTCGTTTGCCCGCACCTACGACGTCGATGTTGGCTCCGAGGCGATGTTCTGGTGCGGCATGGTCGCTTTGTAGCGGCCTACCGCGGCGGCATCCGCAATGCGCCGTCCAGCCGGATCACCTC
>JARLIJ010000235.1 GCA_031291795.1 Acetobacteraceae bacterium
CTGCTACCACATGTATCCGGCGCACGCGGCGTTCGGCGGCTACAAGCAGTCGGGCTTCGGGCGCGAGACGCACAAGATGATCCTCGACCACTACCAGCAGACCAAGAACCTGCTGGTCAGCTACAGCCCGAACGCCATGGGATTCTTCTGACCCAGGTTGCCGCCGCGCGCGTGGTCGCCACACCGCGCGCGGCGGCACTGATCCGCGCGCTGCGGGACCAGCATGGGCCGTTGCTGTTCCATCTGTCGGGCGGCTGCTGCGAGGGCAGCGCGCCGATGTGCCTGCGCCAGCGCGACTTCCGGATCGGCGGGCGCGACGTGCAACTGGGGGAGGTCGAGGGCTGCCCGGTCTATGCCGGGGCGGGACAGGCGGTGTGCTGGACGGACTACCACGTCACGCTCGACGTGGTGGACGGTGGCGGCGACAGCTTCTCGCTGGAGGCGGCGGACGGCGTGCGGTTCATCGCGCGGTCGGCGCTGGCGGCGCCGGGCTGATCGGTGGTCCAGGCTCGATCGCCGGCGCGGCACATTGCACGGCAGCAAGCCATTCGTCGCATAGTGCCTCCAGCCGCAGGCGGGTCGGCCCTCCTCGGAAGGCGCGCGGCCACTGCCGTGGATGGACGCGTGGGCCGCCGGATCGATCTGACCGAAGCCGGACAGATAGGTGCGGAACCCGCTCCAACCGCCCTGCGCGACCGGTTCGGTCCTGGCGATGCGCCGCAGCATCCGGGGCATTCATCACGCCGTTGCGGATTTCTCGTGGGCTGCAGGGCTATTGTCATCCGTTCAGGAGGTAATTGAGCAGCAGCATCGTGGCCATGCCGCCCAACGCCGGGATGATCGTGCGCCGGACGATTTCGAACGGCAGGCATTCTCCGGCCTTGCTGACCGCGATGACGACGCCGGCGACCGGAGAGATCGCCCGCCCCATCCCGGCCATCAGCTGCATCGGCAGGACCATCGTCACCGCACTGACTCCGAACTTCGTCGCAATGCCGGGGGCCAGGCCGGAAAACGCGAAGAACGCCGCGACGCCCGAGCCGGTGATCATCGCGGTCACACCGACCATCGCCGTCATCACGACGGCCATCAGGTTGACGCCGAAGCCGGCATTGCGCACGGACTCAATCATGTAGCCGACGGCGCCGATCGTCTGCAGGCCCTGAGCGAACACATCGGCACAGACCAGCAGGGACACGACATTGGTGAAACTGGCGCCAATGCCTTCGAAGAAGACCTGGAACCCTTTGAAGACCGTCTTCACGTCCCGCTTGACTGCCAGTTCGCAGAGGAGCCCGACAATTGAGCCCAGGATCATGGCCGTGACGACATCCATGTCCACTTGCTTGATGAGGAGCGGACTGAACACCAGGATCAGGACGATCGGCAGCAGCGGCAGGATTGCATAGAACCCGGGCGCGCCATCGCCGCCCTGCCCGTTTGCCGAGTCCTCGGTCTGCTCTTGGAACGCGCTCCTGTCGGCCCTCCGGTCGAAGTACCGGGCGGAGAAGAAGATCAGGATGGCGACCACGCCGATCACCCAGACCGCGATCGGGATCTGATGCTGCACGAAATACGTCGCGGCCGGCATGCCCGATGTCCTGGCCGCCAGGTTTGCCGTCCCCACCGCGGGGCCCAAATCCATGAACGATGTCAGGGCGATCATCGCGGCGGCCGCGGGCTTGCTGACGCCGAGCGACACCAGCATCGGGAAGAACGTCACCAGCAGCAGCATGGCGATCCCGGCGGCGCTGGGGATGGCGATATGAAGGCACTGTCCGAGCACGTAGCCCAGCGCGAGGATGAGGTAGGACGCCTTGATCATCTTGAGCGGCTTGATGCAGACGCGCACCATCGTCGCGGTCGCGCCGATGTGGTCCATGTAATCGGCAAATGCAGCCGATGCCATGATGATCAGCCCGATGCCGCTGATTTGCGTGATCAGCGATTCCTTGACGAAGGAAAAGACGTCGAATCCCTTCCAACCAGTTGATTTGGCTTTCTGATACAGAATAGACTGGTCTGGAAACAGCACAACCGTCAGTATCAGCAGGATCATCCCTGCCACGAGAAGAACCGTCTGCGGCTGATAGTTCCTCACGATCAATACCGCAGCAACGATGGTGATCACGGCGCCGATAAGAAGGCTCAACACTTCGGTTTCCTCGACACTGTTCTTATTCGGGTGGGAATGCTTCCATTAGGCGGTTGCAGCGGCCGGAGGCTTGGCAATGCGGGGCATGATCGCGGCCTCGCGTTGCCACGACGCGATGACGGCGCGGATCGTCGCCGAGTAGGCGTCCGGGTTTTCCAGGTACGGGGCGTGGCCCACCCCCGGCAGGTCGACGTGGCGTGCGAACGGCGTGAGCCGGCGCAGCTCGACGCTGAAGCGCGGCCGCACGACCGGGTCTTGCGCGCCGAACAGCACCAGCGTCCGGGCCCGCAGCTCCGCATAGCAAGGCCGCGCATCGGCGAACTGCAGGGCGCGCGTGGCGCTGAACAGCCCGTCGGGCCGGGTCTGCGCCGCGACGCGGGCGGCGAGGTCGATCGCACCCGGCGAGGCGCACGGCGCCACCATGCCCCGCGCGCGTTGCCGGCCGTACGCCTCCGGCCCCAGCTTTTCCATATCCTCGATGCGTTGCAGCAGCTTGGCGGTGGGCGGGCTGTCGGGGGGTTCGCCGTAGCCCGGATGCGTGCACGACAGGACCAGCTGGCGAATGCGCGTTGCGGGCCGTGCCGCCGCAACGGCTGCGACCACGCCGCCCATCGAGTGGCCGACAACCGAGACATTCTCGGCCTGCAGGTGCTCCAGCAACGCGTCGAGGGCATCCGCGAACACCGCCACGTCCGGTTCCACGACGGTGGATTCGCCGTATCCCGGGGCATCCCACGCGACCACGCGATAGGCGTCCGACAGGTCCCGGAGCTGGAAGACCCAGCTGTCCGAACAACCCAGCAGGCCATGCAGGAACACGATCGCGGGGCCCGCACCGGCTTCGCGGTACGAGAGGCTGCCCCCGCGGAATGCGAGCCTCTTTCGCGCCGGCAGCGTGGCCAGCGTCTCGGTGGCCGTCGGGCCTGCCGCCGTGCCGGCTGCCAGTTCCAATGCAGCGATCATTTCCAACCCCTTTTTCGACGCGTCGAATTCTACGCGCGAGTAGGGCATGCGTCCGTTGCATTGTACGGATGAGTTGATAGAATTTCCTGATGTGACCTCCAGGCCCGGCGACGATGAACATCAAGGCCCTGCGGGCATTCCGCGCCGTCGTCGCGGAAGGATCGGTCGGTGCGGCCGGGCGTGCGCTCAACCTCAGCCAGCCGGCGGTGAGCCGGTTGATTTCGCTGCTGGAAGACGAGTTGCAGCTGTCGCTGTTCCGGCGCGACCGGCGCCGCCTGGTGCTGACCGAACAAGGCGCCGCGTTCGAGCGGGAGGCCTCGCGCATCCTGGTCCACCTCGACGAAATCCCACGTATCGCCGCGGAAATTCGGGCAAACCAGGTGAAGCGCCTGCGGCTCGTGACCATGCCGCGCACGGCGCTGTCCGTCGTCACGCCGGCCGTCGCGCGATTTGTCCAGGACAACCCGGACATCGAGGTCTCGCTGGATTTGCGGGCCCGCCGCGACCTGGAGTTCTGGATCACCGGGCGGGAGTATGATTTCGGGTTCGGCAACGTGCCCGTGGCGCATCGGGCCGCCGTCGGCATCCCGCTGGTGCGCAGCGCCCTGCAGGTGCTACTGCCCCGCGGCCATGCCCTGGAACAGCGCGCATTCCTGACCGCCGAGGACCTCGCCGGCGAGCGGTTCGTGGCGCAATTCCCGGGGCTGTTGCTGCGCCGCCAGACGGACGAGATTTTCGGCGCCCAGGATGTCGCGCCGCGCCGGATGCTGCTGGCCGGGTCGTCGCAGATCGCCCAGCATTTGGTTGCCAACGGCGCCGGCGTCACACTGATCGACCGGCTGAGCACGTTGACGCTCGATCCCGGGACCGTCTCGATGCGACCGTTCAAGCCCGATCGATGGGTGGCGTTCGGGGTGATCCGTCATCGCATGGGCGATCTCGATGCGTCGGCGGAGCTCATGATCGGGTATCTGCGCCGCGAGATTGCGCGCCATCTGAGCCCCGGCTCGATCGAATTGCCGGCAGCGGTGGCGCAATGACCGCCGAGCAGCGCGGATTGGCGGGCTGAATACGCGGATTCGCTTACGCCGGCCGTGGCCACGCCGAATCGGACGATCGCCGCCCTGGGGCCGACGCGCTTGCGGGAGGGTACGCTTTTCCGTTGGCGCGGAATGCGGGCTTTGCCAAGACCCCACCATGAATACCCGCATACCCGTGGCCTCGCTGCCCGCGCGCCCATCCCGTCAATCGTGTGGCTGCGCCTGCCGATGCTGAGGCCGCTCCTGGTCATGGCGTTCGGAGATGACCTGGCGGACTGGCTCACGGCACGCTGGCGTCACCTGCAACGCCATTGGGCATGGCCGACCACCGCCTGGCATGGCAGGACTTTGCTGCTGGATGCCGGGGAGCGACCGACGTGCGGCACTTCCGCCTCGCTGACGTTCACCGTTCTGCTGACCGCCCAGGACGAGGGCGGCTACGCGGCGAGCGTGCCGGCGCTCCCGGAGGTCGTCACCGAGGGGGACACGCCGCACGAGACGCTCGCAATGGCCGAGGAGGCGATCCGCGCGCTCCTCGCCTATCGCAGCGACATGGGCATTCCGGTGCCCCAGGACCCGCCGCCCCTGGTGTGCCGGATCACAGTCGAAGTGTAATACCAACCGTCGAACGCGCTGACTCGAACGTGATTTCCTGCGGCTCGCGTGAGTACGATTCATCGGTAGCCGTCCTGGCAATGGGGGCTGCGATGACGGTGAAGGTGACACGACTGGACCACGACGCAGCCGAGTTGCGC
>JARLIJ010000236.1 GCA_031291795.1 Acetobacteraceae bacterium
GGTCTGCATCGGCATGGCCCAGCAGGGCGGCGTCGGCGTCATCGTCTACAACCGCAAGGAAGGCCGCGCGCTGGGGGAGGTCACGAAATTCCTGGTCTACAACGCCCGCAAGCGCCAGGAAGGCGGCGACCGTGCCGACGCCTATTTCCAGCGCACCGAGTGCATCGCCGGCGTGCCCGACATGCGCTTCCAGGAGTTGATGCCCGACGTGCTGCACTGGCTGGGCCTGACGCGCATCGACCGCCTGGTGTCCATGAGCAACCTGAAATACGCCCCGATCGTCGACAGCGGCATCGAAGTGGTGGAGCGCGTGCCGATCCCCGAGGACCTGATCCCGCTGGATGCCAGCGTCGAGATGGATGCCAAGAAAGCCGCGGGCTATTACACGGCTGCGCCGCCCACCCCGGACATGCTGGCTCGCATCAAGGGACGCGGCCTGGGGGACTGAGGGATGCCCGACATGCCGGTCCTCGATCCGGGGGAGCAGGCCCGCGCGATCGCCATCCTGCGCGATCCGGCGACGATCCGCGCGCGCAGCCACGCGCTGCTGGCGCTGGGGGTGCAGGGCCGGCTGGCGCATTTCAGCGTGGACCTGTCGCGCCTGGACGACGCGGCGGAGTATGTCGCGGCAGTGATCCGGCAGGCCTACCCGTCGCTGGAGATCCCCTACCACGCCCGCTGGCGCCATTTCGCGGCGGGCGGGCGGGATCGCTGGGGCGCGCTGGTGGCGACGCTGGGGGGGACGGATGCCGCCGAAATCGCCCGCGTCCGCTTCGATCTCTGCGTGGTCAGCGTGCTGCTCGATGCCGGCGCCGGCGCGGCCTGGCGCTTCATCGAACCAGGCACCGGCGAGGCAATCGCCCGGTCGGAGGGGCTGGCCGTCGCGAGCCTGCACGCGTTCCGCGCGGGCCTCTTCTCGGGCGATCCGGACCGCAAATTGCGCGCCGATGCCGCGGGACTGTCCGCGCTGACCGCCGCCAGCCTTGCCGACGCGTTCCAGGCCAGCCCGGACAATCCGTTGGAGGGCCTGGAAGGTCGCGCCGCCTTGCTGCGCGCGCTGGGGAAAGTGCTGGCCGAACGGCCGGGTCTGTTCGGCGAGGACCCGCGGGTGGGAGGGCTGTACGATGCCCTGCTCGCCCAGGCGACCGACGGCGCGCTGCCGGCGACGGCGATCCTGGCCGCCATCCTGGACGGGCTGGGGCCGATCTGGCCGGACCGGCTGCAACTGGGCGGGCAGAGCCTGGGCGACGTCTGGCAGCATCCGGCCGTGGAAGCGCCCGACGCCACCGCAGGCCTGATCCCGTTCCACAAGCTCTCGCAATGGCTGAGCTATTCGCTGGTCGAGGTCCTGGAAGAATCCGGCCTGCGCGTCACCGGCCTGGATGCGCTGACCGGCCTGCCGGAGTATCGCAACGGCGGCCTGTTCCTCGACCTCGGCGTCATCGCCTTGCGCGATCCGTCGCTGGCATCGCGCCCGCTGGCCGTGTCCGATCCCGCGATCGTGGAATGGCGCGCTTTGACGGTTGCGCTGCTGGACCGTATTGCCGACCCGATCCGCACCCGCCTCGGCCGCACGGCGGCAGACCTGCCGCTGGCCCGCATCCTGGAAGGCGGCACCTGGGCTGCCGGCCGCCGCATCGCCGGGGAACGCCGGCCCGGCGGCGGGCCGCCTTTGACCGTGCTCAGCGACGGCACGGTGTTCTGACGTCCACGACCGCATGAGAAGGGATATCCCGATGACCGACGTCCATGATTTCCCGGGGGTCACCGTCGTGGACCACCCGCTGGTGCCGCACAACCTGACGCTGGTGCGGGACAAGTCCACCTCGACCGGCAGCTTCCGCCGCCTGCTGCGGGAGGTCAGCCTGCTGATGGCCTACGAGGTCACCCGCAACCTGAAGCTGGAGATGGTGCAGATCGAGACCCCGCTGGAGCCGATGCAGGCGCCGCTGCTGTCCGGCAAGAAACTATGCCTGGTGTCGATCCTGCGTGCCGGCAACGGGCTGCTGGAGGGGATGCTGGACCTGCTCCCTTCGGCGCGGGTTGGCCATATCGGCCTGTATCGGGACCCGCATTCTCTCTCGCCAGTGGAATACTACGTGAAGCTGCCGGACGACGTGTCCGAACGCGAGGCGATCGTCGTCGACCCGATGCTGGCGACCGGCCACTCGGCGGCGGCGGCCGTCACCCGCCTGAAGCAGGCCGGGGCGCGGCAGATACGCTTCGTCTGCCTGCTGGGCGTGCCGGAGGGCTTGCTGGTGTTCACCGAGGCGCATCCCGACGTGCTGGTGTTCACCGCAGCGATCGATCGCGGACTGGACGACCACGGCTATATCCGGCCGGGCCTAGGCGATGCCGGGGACCGGCTGTACGGCACGAAATAGAGCCAGCCGGCGGACGCACCGACCTGTTCCGTCACCGTCATGGCCGGGCTTGACCCGGCCATCCCCACCAGGAAAGTGCCGCATGCAGCCGTCAGACAGGTAGCCGAGGTCCCGGCGGGGATGGCCGGGTCAAGCCCGGGCATGACGATGGGGAAACGACGGTGGGAAACAGGTCGGTGCGTCTGCCGGTCGGTATTATACCAACCGCCGCTGAGACCGACTCATACCAACCGCCGTTGAGACCGACTCTCCTGCCTTCGTCATGGCCGGCCCCTGTGCCGGCCATCTGTCGCGGCAGACTGCCTCACGGA
>JARLIJ010000237.1 GCA_031291795.1 Acetobacteraceae bacterium
GTGCTGCTGCGGTTCGTGGCGACGTCGCAGAGCGTGCGATTGCTCCGTGGCGGTTTCGCGCGGGTCCGCGGCTTGCCATCCGCCACTGGCTGACGCGGCGGACCACTCCGCCCCCTACCAGCCCGCCTCTCGCGCCGGCACGCAGCTTTCGTACAGCACCATGCGATGCCCGTTCTGCTCGAAGCAGTCGCACGGGCTCATGCCGATGCCGCCCAGCACCGTGCGGCTGGCGAAATTGCTCTCCCGCGCCACCGCGACGATCCGGGTCAGGCCGGCGCGGTCATGGCCGAACCGCAGTGCCGCGCCGGCCGCCTCACGCGCGAAGCCGCGGCCCTGGGCTTCGGACCACAGCGCGAAGCGCAGGGCCACGCCGCGCCCGTCCGGCCGTTCCTCCAGGCCGGTGAGGCCGGCGAACCGGCCGCCCTCCGCCTCGCGGATGACCCAGATACCGTAGCCGTTGATGCTCCAGGCGACGATGTCGTGCGCCAGTTCCTCGCTCACCTGGGCACGGTTGCGCACGCCGCCCAGCATGATGGCGAACACGCGGGGATCGCTCTTGATGGCCTGCAGGTCGGCCAGGTCGCCGCCGCTGACCGGGGTCAGCACCAGCCGCCCGGTGTGGATGATCCAGAACGGGTTCATGGGTGGACCACTCCGCCCGAAGGCGATCGCGCCCGCATGGGCAAGGCGGTTGCTTCGCCAGCCGCCGGCGACGCCGCCCAAGGGGACCGCGCGTGCACGGGCGAGGCCGCCATTCGCATGCCGGGACGCTGCGGGATCAGGCGGAGATCAGCCGCGGTAGCCGGGATCGATGCCGTCGAGCAGGCGAAGATACGCGGGCCATTCAGCCGATGCCCGCCCCCTGTCATGCAGTTCGTACTGCGCCGCGACCCGCTCACAGATTTCGGGCGGGATCTCCAGCAGCCGCGCATGCGTCGCTTCCATGGAGAGCTGGATGCGCGCGGCACGGACGAACTCCTTCATCAGCGAGAACGCCTCGCGCGCAGAGGCGCCGACCGTGGTGATGCCGTGATGGCGCATGATCAGCGCGCGGTGGGGGCCGAGGGCGGCGGCGATACGGTCGCGTTCGTCAAAGCTGTCGGTCAGGCCTTCGTACTCGTGGTAGCCGACGCGGTTGTAGAACCGCATCGCGTTCTGCGAGAGCGGGCGCAGGCCGTGCTTCAGGCCGGACAGGGCGATCGCTTCCTCGGGGTGGACATGGACCGAACACACCACGTCCGGCCGCGCGCGCAGCACGCCGCTGTGCAGGGTGAAGCCGGGGCGGTTGACGCCGGCACGCTCGTCGAGGTCCTCGTCCATGCTGACGGCGACGAGGTTGGAGGCGGTGACCTCGGTGTACAGCAGCTCGTGGCGCTTGATCAGGAAGCGGCGCGAGTCGGAGGGCAGGCGCATGGCGGCGTGGTTGAAGATGACGTCGCCCCAGCCGTGCTGGGCCAGCAGGCGGTACACGGCGGCAAGGTCGACGCGGGCCTGCCGGTCGGCATCGGTGGTGGCCCCAATGGGGCTGGCCGTCGTGGGGGCGGTTTCGATGTCCATCGCCTGGGTCCCTGTCGCCTGGTGCGGGGATTTAACGCGGCGGCGGGGGCGAGGGCAAATGAAGGGCCTGGCCGCCGGGAGCGCGGGCCCCAAGGGCCGTCCGTCCGGCTTCACAAGCGCCGGGTTTCCACGCAAAATACCGGGACACCCGAACCGCGGGTCGGGCGAACATGCGGGACGGTCCACATGGAACAGCGTGCCAAACCTTTGCAAGTCGATGCAATGGAGTTACGCCTTGCATTCGAATTCGTGAGCGGCGCGACGCCGCACGCCAATGGCGCTTACATTTGTATCGAGACAGGAAAGATATACTGGACGTCGAGCATGTTCGACGTGCCGGAGCCGGTACCGGACGATGTCGAGGACCCCGATCGGTACATCAGCGTGCCGCACAAGAACGATCTGGACCTCGGTCGCGCTCTGGCATTGTCCTTCATCGAGCAGGCGCTTCCCGACGAATACGATGAGGTCTGGGAGTTTTTCCACCGGCGAGGCGCCTATGGCCATTTCAAGCGCTTGCTGGAATCCCGCAGGCAGCTTGAGCAATGGTACGAGTACGAGAACAGCATGACAGACGAAGCCTTGCTCCGATGGTGCGAGGAGAACGGCCTCCAGCTCGTCTCCGCATAGCGGGCGGCGGCAGCGCCCGATCGCGAAGGCCACTCGGCGATGTCGCGCAGGGCTACAACTCGCTTGCCGGCGTGCAGTTCTATTCGGGCAATTTCCTGGAGGGCAAGGCACCGCGCGACGTCGGCAAGGGCGGCGTGGTCTACCAGTTTCGCAGCGCATTCTGCCTGGAGCCGTCGCACTTCCCGGATAGCGTCAATCATCCGGAATTCCCCAGCACCACGCTGCAACCCGGCCAGTGGTACACTGGCAAGATCGTCTATCGCTTCTCGACCGAGAAATCGTCCTGACGTCGCTCTGACCGACACGTAACCAGCTGCCGGCGTCCCCGTCCTTGCGTGAGCGAGGACGGGGACGCCGCTCGGTGCAACCAGGCGGCATGATCGCCTGGTTGCGATTTTGCACCGAATCCCAAGCCAGTTTCCAGAGCATTCGACCCGCCTTGTCGGCTGCCGCATGCGCTGGGGTACCGGTAGCGGGTGGCGAGAGCACTCGGCCGAGGCTGCGCGCCCGACGCGAGGAGCCACGCCTCTGCCAGCGCCAGTGCAGTCGGCCAAACGGTCTACTGAAGCAGGCGCGCCACCTCACCTTGCGCCGCGATCAGCTTCACCGCCTGCGCATCGAAGGAGACGAAGGCGTCGGCGCCGAGCCAACTCCCTTCGTAGGCAATGACGCCATCGGCAAAGTCTCCGCCGGCGTTGAGCGCAGCCAACCCGGCTTCCACCTCAGGCCGATTCACCACGACATTCGCGCTGTTGATCAACCGGCGGATCGCTTCCGCGACGTCAGCCGGCGGAATTTTGTAACCCCGCACCAGCACCCAGGCGAGTTCGCAGAACGCCGGCAAGGCGAGGGCGATGATATCCGCACCTGCCAGTTCCGCCTTGGCAATCGCGCTTTGGCGTGGGTCGTCACCGGTTATGGCCCGCACCAGCACGTTGGTGTCGGCCGTGATCTTCACCGTTTGCCGGCCCAGCCCTGCGCAGCGACCTCGTTCATCTCTTCGATCGACAGCGACGGGGCATTCTCCCGGCGCAGGAAATCGAAGACATCCGAAATCCGCCCGGACGGCCGCGCAGCTTTCACTTCGATGCGGCCATTCGGCAGCTTGTCCACGACGATCTTCTCGCCGGGTTGGATACCCAGATGCTTCAGGACGTCCTTGCGGAGTGTCACTTGCCCTTTGGCGGTGACGGTCAGCGTGCTCATGGCATTCGGCCCACTGGGGAATGCCCGAATAGTAAGGCAAACTAGCCTTACTAACAAGCATCACGGACCCGCAGCCGCCAGCCCCAACCCCGTCCCGCTGTTGGTTTCTGAAGGCGCTCGCGCCGGCAATCGCGCCGGCACGAGCTTTCCCGGTTCAGACGTGCTGCGTCGGCGGCATCACGCCGTGCGCAGTCGTCAGGTGATGCACCATCGCCATCGGTCCCCCGAAAGACTGATCCGCGATCGTGCCGGACCCCGAACTCGAACTGCCCGAAGCCGCACCCGGCACAGGGAAGTCCGCGGCGCTCAGCCCGGAGGCGCCGCTTGCCTTCCCCAGGATGTCCGACAATGACGGCGTGGTGGCCTGGCTGATCAGGCTCGACCCAGCCGACGGGATGAACGTCATCCCGTGCGGCGAATTCAGTCCGGTGATGACCGGCGTGAGCGCACCGGTCGTCGGGTCGAGCTGGTCGATGGCGTTGTCGCTGCCGACGGCCACATAGATGTCGTTGGTGTTCAGCCCGGTCACGTTGACCTTCAGCACGTCGTTCGCGCCAAGATTCGAGATCACGAACGTGCCCGACGTCGAAGTCGGAACGATCGCGTCGTCCAATCCCGAGCTGCCAGCGGGAAGCGTGACGAAGCTTTCCGTCTGCTGGGCCGTGCCGGGATGCGCGATGATCGTCAGCGAAGCATCATGGTCGCTGGTCAGGATCAGCGAGTCATTCGCCAGCGTCTTGAGCGAGTCCGGATCCGCCACCGGCAAAGGCTGGTTCACCTGGCCGGTCGTGAGGTTGGTCCCGGTATCGCCAAGCCGCAGGATGGTTGTCGTCTGCAACGTCCCGCTCGGATCGTTGCCGTTGTCGAGAATCTGGATGATCGGGTCGCCGAGCGTCGTCGGGTTGGTGGCGCTCAGGAACACCTTGCCGTGGTCGAACGCCACGTCGTCATAACCGCGCGCCGAGTTCGCACCGTAAACATAGGG
This sequence comes from Acetobacteraceae bacterium, assembly GCA_031291795.1. GTDB lineage: Bacteria > Pseudomonadota > Alphaproteobacteria > Acetobacterales > Acetobacteraceae > Rhodopila. Next base: position 4,379 of record JARLIJ010000237.1, read on the forward strand.
CGAGCCGTAGGACAGCGGACCACTGACCTGGTTCGTCGCCGGATTGATCAGGTACAGCTGGGAGTTAGCGTCCTGGTTCTTCAGGGCGAAGACCAGCTTGCTGACAGGATCGTATTTCAGGCCGTCGATCGTGCCGGGCAGCGAGTAGGTGTGTTCGATCTGGCCTTGCATGTCGTACTGCACGATCGTGCTGCTGCCGCCGTTCGGCAGCTTGCCGGTGCTGTCGGCGCCGTTCCCGTATTCGATCCAGACCGACCCATCGCCCATGGTGACCGAATCCGGTTGCGTCGCCCCACCGGCCTCCGCGCCGATCGCGAAGATGCTGGTGCTCTGCACAACGGGCATGTTGACGGAAGCCGGGACGAAACCCATCCCATGCGACGCGGACAGGCCGGTGATCACCGGCGTTTCCGCGCCGGTCTGCAGGTCCACCTGGACGATCTCAGTGCCGACCGACGCATAGGCATCGCTCTTGTTCAGGCCGGAGACTTTGTAGGCCTCGATCTGGTCCGTGCCGGCATTGGACACGTAGAAGGTTCCAGTACTCGAAGTCGGAATGATCACGTCGTCGAGCGCCGAACCCGTCGGCAGGTTCGTCAGCTGCACGAACCGTTCGGATTGCGCGGCCGTGCCGGGATCGCTGATCAGGACAATGGTGTAATCCGCGCCGCTGGTCAGCACGAGTCCGCCGTTCGGCGTCGTTTTCAGCGAGTCCGGGTCGCTCAACGGGATCGGCTGGTTGGTCTGGCCGGTTGCGATGTTGGTCCCGGTCGCACCGTCCGCGAGGATGTTGCTCGTCACCAGCGTTCCGATCGGCTGATCGCCGTTGGTAAGCTTCTGCACGACCGGATCGCCGGAGCCGGTCGGATTGGTATAGCTCAGGTAGACGCTGCCGTTCAGGAACGCGACGTCGTCGTAGCCGTGCGTGGCGCTCGTGACGCCGTAGGAAAGCGGGCTGCTCACCTTGCCCGTTTTCGGGTTGATCAGGCTGAGTGTCGAGTTGCCGTCCTGGTTCTGCAGCGCGAAGACCATGCCCGTCTTCGGGTCGATCTTCAGGCCGTCCACCGAACCGGCGATCGAGTAGCTGTGCTCGACCTGCCCGCTGAGGCTGTATTCGACGATGGTGCTGGAGCCGCCGGCACCCGTCGAATCTGCTCCGTTGCCGTATTCCGCCCACAGGACGCCGTTGCCGATGGTAATCGAATCGGGTTGCGTGGCGCCGTTCGCCCCGGTGGCGAACACGCGGCTGCTATCGATAGTTGGCATTATGTTGGTTCCCTTACCCTTTGCGGCCTCGTCCGTAATCGCATCCGGACGACTCGCAGCGGCAAATTCACCAACCAGATGAGAAAGTAAATTTCAGAACAGTGTCATTGCATGTTGCACAAACAACTTCATGGCGGCGCAATTCTATTGAAATATTATCCGATTCAATTCTTTGTTACTTACGGTATAGAAACTATGATACAATCTTGTCTGTGCCGTCTCACGCCATCACGGACTGGCTTCTGGCTGACCGTTTCTAAACCGCCGGCCAACGGAATGGGATCGACGTCTGCGGAACGCCTTCATCCAGATCGACAAGTTTCCATGGAGGGATGAACGGGCCTCGCACGTCTCCGCGAGGGCGACGACCTTCCGAACGCCTGCGATCCGGGATGTCGTTTTGAACATTATATGAGGCAGCCGATGCCTGTTGGCGTGCATCCCTCGCCGGGAGGTCATGACCAGAGAGCCACCCCATAGGCGCTAACATACGGTGGCATCGACCACCCAACACCGTCATGGCCCATCGGATCAAGTCCGGTGGGCCATGACGAAAATGCGACGTTACGGCTTATGCCAGCGCACGGGGAGCCGCTCTTCCCGCCATGAGCCGCCCTGGAGACGCCTCCTACCGCGCCAGCGGCCGGTACTTGATCCGGTGCGGTTCGGTTGCCTCCGCCCCGAGCCGGCGGCGCTTGTCGGCTTCGTAGGCCTGGAAGTTGCCTTCGAACCACTCGACGTGGCTGTCGCCCTCAAATGCCAGGATGTGCGTCGCCAGCCGGTCGAGGAACCAGCGATCATGGCTGATGATCACCGCGCAGCCGGCGAATTCCTCCAGCGCCTCCTCCAGCGCCCGCAGCGTATCCACGTCCAGATCGTTGGTCGGTTCGTCGAGCAGGATCACGTTGTGTTCCGTCCGCAGCATCTTCGCCAGATGCACGCGGTTGCGCTCACCGCCCGACAGGATGCCGACCTTCTTCTGCTGGTCGGACCCTTTGAAGTTGAACGCGCTGACATAGGCCCGCGACTGCACCGGCCGCTTGCCGAGGTAGATCGTGTCGTCGCCGTTGCTGATCTCCTCCCAGACGTTCTTGTTCGGGTCCAGGCTGTCGCGCGAGTGGTAGACGTAGCCCAAGTTCCGGGTGTCGGCGACCCGCAGCGAGCCGCTGTCGGGCTGCTCCAGCCCCATGATCATGCGGAACAGCGTGGTCTTGCCCGCCCCGTTCGGCCCGATGAA
>JARLIJ010000042.1 GCA_031291795.1 Acetobacteraceae bacterium
ACGGTCAGGGTGTAGCTGCCGTCGCTCGCCGCGGTGGACTGCATGTAGAGCATGTTCTCGACGCCGTTCACCTGCTGCTCGATCGGCAGGGCGACGGTGTCGATGACGGTCTGCGCGCTGGCGCCGGGATAGCGCGTGGTGACCTGCACGGTGGGCGGCACCACGTCGGGGTACTGCGCGATCGGCAGGTCGAACAGCGCGACCGCGCCGATCAGCACCATGACGATCGCCAGGACGTTGGCGAGGACCGGCCGCTCGATGAAGAATTTCGATATCATGGCGCTGTGCCTCCGCCGTCAGTTCTTGGCGGCGTTGGTCGGCGCGGCGGCAGCGGTCTGCACGGTCGGATCGACCTTGGCCCCCGGGATCGCCCGCTGGATGCCGTCGACCACAACGCGGTCGTCCGCGGTGATACCCTTGTCGATCACCCGCATGGTATCGACCAGCGCACCGACCTCGACATGGCGCTGCTCGACCACGTTGTCCTTGTTGACGACCAGCACGTAGCGGCCGCCCTGGTCGGCGCCCAGCGCGGTGTCGGGCACCAGCAGAGCGTTTGGCTGCTTGCCGAGCGGCACTCGGACGCGGGTGAAGAAGCCGGGCAGCAGGATGTGTTCGGCGTTCACGAACAGTCCGCGCCCCAGCAGCGTACCGGTCGACGGATCGACCTGTGGCGCGAAGTAGTCGATCGTCCCGGTGTGCGGGTACCCTTGCTCGGTTTGCAGCCCGACCTCGACCGGGATCTTGCCGAGTTCGGCGATGGTGATCCCCGCCTTCGCCATCGCGGCTCGGATGCGCTGGACGTCCTGCTCGCTGATCGTGAAGGTCACATGGATCGGATCGATCTGGATGATGGTGGCGAGCTTGGTCGGCGTCGTGCCGCCCACCAGCGCACCGATCGACGGGATATGCGCCGTCACCACGCCGTCGAACGGCGCCAGCACATGGGTATAGGAATAGTTGATCGCCGCGACCTGGGTATTGGCCTGCGCATCCAGCAGGTTGGCCGCCAGGGCGTCACGCTTCGCCAGGGCCTGCTCGACGATCGACTGCGAGGCGAAGTCGCTCCTGCCCAGCGTGGACTGGCGGGTGTACTCGTCCTGCGCCTGCTTGAGCTGCGCCTGGGTGCTTTGCTCCTGCGCCTTCGCCTGGTTGAGCTTGGCGAGGTAGGGCGGCGGCTCGATGGTGAACAGGTTGCGCCCGCCCTTAACCGTCTCGCCGTCGTTGTAGGCGATCTCCTGCAGGAAGCCCTGGACGCGCGCCACCAGATCGACCGTGTTCACCGCTTCGACGGAGCCGTTGACCTCCAGGTAGTCGGTCACCTCCTGGCGGATCGGCGTCGCGACCGAGACCTTGGGCGGCGGTGGCGGCACGTATTTGTTCTGCTCCTTACACCCGGCCAGCCCGGTCCCGGCCATCAGCAGCAGGCCGGTGCGGAACACCCAGGCGCGATCGAAGATTGAAAGGAACATGCGGGCCGCCTCAGATCGGTTTGTATTGCTCTTGATTGGTCAGGAAGGCTTCTTAGCCGAAAGCTTCGCGCCGGATTGCGCGACGATTTTTTCGATTGCGCGTCCGAAATCATCGGCCGCCTTGGTGACGGCGAGGTCGGCCGTGGTCATCGTGCCGGCGGAGGAGCGGATGTCGAACGCGGGCGGGCTGACCTTCGAGACGAAGCCGCCGAGCACCGCGCCGGTGGCGCCGTCGGTGAGCTTGCCGGCGATGGTGATGGAGCCGGTGAAGGCGGCCGGCAGGCCGGCGGCGCTGTTGACCAGGGTCATGCCGAGGCCAACCGGGGTCAGGCGCACGAGCGAGCCCACCGGATGGGTGCTGGACATGCCGGCCAGCGTCAGTTGCAGCACGACGATGCCGGGCCCCGGCTGCGCCACCACCCGACGATGCTGGCGTAGCGTCTTGCTGAACGCGGCCGTGAGGTCCTTGGCGACAGTGGCGCGGTCCTCGGGCGTGGCGTTGCCCCAGTCCGTGTCCGTCCCTTCGTAGACGATGGTCGGCAGCACGACGAAGCCGTGGTAGCGCGCCGTATCGAGGGTGGGGCTGCGATAGACCAGCGTGTTGCTGCCCGCATCGTTGGGGAACAACCCATCGGTGTTCTGCGCCGGAGTCAGCGGCATCTGGCCGGTGACGCTGGGCGGCGCCTCCGGCTTGGTCGAGCAGGCGGCCAGCGCGAGGGCCGCAACGAAAAAGGCGCAGAATGGTCGCACGACTCAATTCCCCGCGATTGTCACGCTCGCGCTATATCATTGGTTTGGCGAGGTGAACACCTTAACGGCGCGACGGAATCGACCGACCCGGCAGATTATCGATGGCCTGGGCGGAATGGTGAAACGTCGATGACAGTTTCGCAGGTGATTCGTGTCAGGCGGTGTCCCTTGCGTCGGACAGCCCGATGGCGACCTGGACGTCGCGCGGCGGCGCCGCATACGGGGCGGATGTGGCCAGCACGTCCGCACCCGCAGCGGCATAGGCGGCGGCGTTCGCCGCGCTGACACCGCCCGCCGCGACGACCAGTGGCCGGTGCGGCAGGGCGCCAAGCGCCGCCACCACATGCGCCACCGAATCGATTGGGAATTTCTCCAGTTGCAGGATGTCGGCCCCCGCATCGGCGAACGCCAGCGCCGCCGCCACGTCGGAGACCTCGACTGCCAATTTGCGTTCGGGAGCGGCCATCCGCAGGCGCGCAACCAGGGCGACGGGATCGAGGTCGGGCAGGAACGCACGATGTTCGGCGAACAGCAGCACCGTGTCGGACAGGCCGGTGCGGTGCATGACGCCACCGCCGGAATGAACCGCCTTGATCGAGAGCACGCGGGTCAGCGGCACGGCCTTACGCGTGCAGGCGACCACGATGCCGGGACGTTCGCTGCGCGCCGCCGCAACGATCGCGGCGACCGCGGTGGCGATGCCGGACGCCCACTCGACCAGGGTCTGCGCCGCCTTCCAGCCGGCGTGCAGGGTTGCGGCAGGACCATAGGCCGTCAGCAGCGGCGCACCGGGCTGGACGGCCTGGCCGCTGCGGGCAATCAGTTCCACCCGCGCACCGAGACGGGCGAGCATGCGGGCGGCTTCCTCGGTGGCACAGGCAACCATCGCGTGGCGCGCGGCGAAGCGCATCACGCCCGACGCGGCGGCGATGCCCAGGGCGGCGGTGGTCAGGTCGCCGAAGCCGGCATCCTCGGCGATCAGGCGATCGATATCGGCATCCGGAACGTAGACCATCAGCCGAACTTGAACAGCACGCCGTAACCGCCGCGGGGATAGTTCCACTCCACTTCGCCGGTGGCGGCGCAGACGACGCGGCAGGTGCCGCATTCCATGCAGCCGTCGGCGACGATCTCCACCCTGCCCTGCTCGTTGAGGCTGTAGCAGCTTGCCGGGCAGGCGGTGACGAGCGACTTCAGCGCCGGCGACGGGATGTCGTGGTCCCGCACCTTGATATGCGGCTTGCCGGCGTCGACGACGTAGCGGTTCTGGTAGAGCTTCTCTTCGATGCGGGTGCCCTGGGTGCTCATGGGATCCTCCTGTCAGCGCCAGGCGCGTGCCAGCCGCAGGCCGTCGGCGACGAGCCCGACCACCCCGCGTTGCTTGCGCACGGCCTTGAAGATTTCGGCTTCCTTGGAGCGCTTGGCCTTGCCGTCGACGCGCAGCCAGCTCTGCGCGACGCCGCTCAGCATGCGGGGATACAGGTTCAGCAACTGACGGTTGTTGTGCAGCAAGCCGGGGATCTTCTGGTATTTGCGCATGTCTTTCAGCACGAAGCTGGCTTCGAGGCGCTTGCGATACTCGGCCAGGTTGTCGAACGCGCACGGCTCGCGCCGGCGCTTCAGCCAGATGATCGTCTCGGCTGCGATCCGGCCGGAGGTCATTGCCAGGTTGGAGCCCTCACGGTGCACCGAGTTCACCAGATGCGCCGCGTCGCCCGCCACCACCCAACCGCCGCCGTAGATGGCCGGCATCGACCGGAAGCCGCCCTCGGGAATGAGGTGGGCGGCGTATTCCTTGACCTCGGCGCCGGCGATCAACGGCGCGATCGACGGGTGGGCCTTGAACTGATCGAGCAGCGCGTAGGGCGTGACGCCACTTTTGGCCAGGTCCTCAACGATGCACCCGATACCGACGGAGATGGACTCGCGGTTGGTGTAGAGGAAACCGGTGCCGACCATGCCCTTGCTGACGGCCCCCATCGCCTCGATCACCACGCCGGCGTCGCCGCTGAGGTTGAAGCGGCTTTCCACGACCTCCTGCGGCAGGAAGTGCATTTCCTTGACCGCGAGCGCGACCGCCTGGGGCTTCAGTTCGTCGCGCAGCCCGGCGCGCTGGCCGACCAGGCCGTTCACGCCTTCCGCCATCACCACCACATCGGCCAGCAGCGGGCCGCCGTGACGGTCCGTCAGGACACCGATGACGTGGCCCTTGGTGTCCTTCACCAGTTCGGTGACGGTGGTTTCACATAGAACGATCCCGCCGGCCTCACGCACCTTGGCGTTGAACCAACGGTCGAACTGCGCGCGAATGATGGTGTAGCGGTTGGGCTTTTCCTCGTTGAAGTCCTCCGACCGGTAGTGCATGCCGGTATGGGAGGTGTCGTCCATCATCCAGATGCGCTGCTCGATGACGTGGCGTTCCAGCGGCGCATCCTCGCGGAAGTCCGGGATGATCTTTTCCAGCGCATCGGCGTAGAGGATGGCGCCCTGGACGTTCTTCGAGCCGGGATATTCGCCGCGCTCCAGCTGCAGGACTTTCAGGCCCGCCTTGGCCATGGTGTAGGCGGCGGCGTTGCCGGCCGGACCTGCACCGACGACGATCGCGTCGAAGCGTTCCTCGATGGTCGCCATGTTCGTTACCCCGCCAGACGGTTGACAGACAGGCGCTTCCGAAAGGCTTCGGTCAGCACCGGCAGCAGAAGAATCGCGTCCCCCACGATGCCGAGATGCGCGATGTCGAAGATCGGCGCGTTGCGATCGGTGTTGATCGCGATGAGCGTGTCGGCGCCCTCGACACCCACGCGATGCTGGATCGCGCCGGAGATGCCGGCCGCGATATAGAGCTTTGGGCGGATCGTCTTGCCGGTCTGGCCGATCTGGCGGTCCGCTTCCATCCAGCCCTTCTGCACCAGCGGGCGCGAGCCGCCCCATTCGCCGCCCAGCACGGCCGCAAGCTCCCGCACGTGCTGGAGGTTTTCCGGGGAGCGCAGGCCCATGCCGCCGGCAACGACGATGTCGGCATAGGCGAGCTGGGCCTTGTTGCTGTCGCGATCCGGCAGGAAGCGCAGCACCTTGGTGATGATGTCGTCTTCGTGCAGGCCGGTGGCATGCTCGATGATGCGACCCTGGCGGCCGGGCGTGCGCGGCGGCATTGCCATGACGCGGGGACGGACGGTTGCCATCTGCGGACGGAAGTTCAGCGTGTGGATCGTGCAGAGCAGCGACCCGCCAAAGGTCGGGCGCGTGGCGGCGAGCGAGCGTTCGTCGTCGATCGCCAGTTCGGTGCAGTCGGCAGTCAGGCCGGTCAGCAAGGTCGTTGCGACGGCGCCGGCAAGGTCGCGCCCAAGAACCGTCGCGCCCAGCAGGACGATCTCGGGCTGGTAGGTATTGACGAGGTCGGTCATGACCCGGGCGTACGGTTCGTTCCGATAGTGTTCCAGGAGCGGATCGGCACAGACATACACAAGGTCCGCGCCGTGCTCCCACACTTCCGTCGCCGCGGCCTGCAACGCTGCCCGGCCCCCGCCCAGCAGGACGCCGGCGAGTTCCGACCCCAGCTTGTCGGCGAGCTTGCGGCCTTCCCCGAGAAGTTCGAGGGAGACCGGATGGATCTGGCCGTGCTCATATTCGATGAACACCCAGACGTGCTTGTAAGCCTTGAACCGCTCGGGCAGTTCCTTCTTCATTCCGGCGCGGCTGGCGGCCGGCGCCGGTGTGGGTGCGGTGCTCATGACGCTGCGCTCTCCCGTTCAGTAGCCGGCTGCCATGCGCAGCAGGTCGTCTTCCAGCGATGGCTGCACGGCGTAGAGCCGCGCGATCAGGTCTTCCACGATCGCCTCGTTGTCGCGATCCTTCGTGTCGATCTGGATTGCCTTGATCGCGCGGCCCTTCGGCGCGAACACCCGCTTCACCACGGTGGGGGAGCCGCGGAGCCCGCAATTCGTCATGTCGGCGATGCCGGCCGCCTGGGCGTTCCACACCACGAGTTCCGCCCGCGCGCCCCGCAGGACGTCGCCGATCGAGCCGCGCCGCACCTCGTTGCTACCCTCAAGCATCGTGATCAGGGCGGGGATTTTTGTCTTCAGTTCCTGCACCCCGCCTTCCGCGCGGCGCGACACGGTGATGGTGCCCCCGGCCAGGTCCAGGTTCTGGATCGAGGCGACATAGGTCAGTTGCTGCAAGCCCAACCGGCATGCGATTCCGGGCCCCACCTGCGCGGTGTCGCCATCGATCGTCTGCTTGCCGGTGAAGACGATCTCCGGCACGCCCCAGGTCTCACCGATCTTGCGCACCGCCTGGGCGAGCGCATAGCTGGTGGCGAGCGTATCGGACCCAGCGAAGAAACGGTCCGTCAGCAGGACGCCACGGTCGGCGCCGATGCCAAGGGCCTTGCGCAGGCTGTCCTCGGCCATCGGCGGCCCCATGGTCAGGACCGTCACCTCGCCGCCGAACCGATCGCGCAGGCGGAGTGCCTCTTCCAGTGCGAACAGGTCGTACGGGTTGATGATGGTGGGCACGCCCTGGCGCATGATCGTGTTGGTGACGGGGTGGACGCGGATCTGCGCACTGTCCGGAACCTGCTTGATGCAAACGACGATGTGCATGGCCACTCCTTTCGAGTGGTTCCGCTATGGCAAGCGGCGTGCCAAGCAGGAAATGGCGGTCTCGGGCCGGTGGGCGGGTCGAGCAGACAGTTTCGTCTGTCGTGAAACGGACATGTCGGTCAGGTTTCGGCGTCGTCCATGATGTCGGACAATGCCACGAAGGCGCCGCGCTTCGGCGAGACCGCGTCCTTCAGGACCTTGAATACCCGTTGTTGCAACGGCGAGGACTGGATGAAGTCTTCATAGGCGCGCTGCAACGTTACTCGGCAGGCCTCCTCGGCCGCATCGTCGGTCATCGCGGCGAGGGTTTCCTCCGCCATGTACTGCCCCATGCGGCGAAGGATATGCAGGCGGGCCACCTGCAGGACCGCAGGATCGTAGGGAACGTGTAGCATGGCGAAGAAATCCTCGGCGGCCGACAAGCTTTGCATACGGTCCAGCAGGCGGCTCATGGCGCAGACTCCTTGTCGCAATCGGGACATGACGGGGCAGCTGCGGACCGACCGCGGGCCTGCACGCAGCCGATGTCCCCGCGCAGGCTGGCCCACAATCCGGGCGGTCGTTCGGCCTCCGCGCGCATCACCGCGGACAACATCGTGGTCAGGCGTAGGTTGGTTCGAACGCAGCCTGCTGGCCCGCTTTCCAGAACGGCGAGAGCGCGCGCAGCTTTTCCACCACGGGCGGCATCGCATCGAGCACGCGGTCCACATCTTCGTCGCTGCTTTCGCGTGAGAACGAGAACCGGATCGCGCCATGCGCCGCGGTGTAGGGCACTTTCATGGCCCGCAACACGTGCGAGGGCTCCAGCGACCCCGACGTGCAGGCCGAACCGGACGAGCACGCGATGCCGGCCTTGTTCAACAGAAGCAGGATGCCTTCGCCTTCGATGAACTCGAACGCGATGTTGGCCGTGTTCGGCAGGCGGTTCTCGGTGTCGCCGGTCACGAAGGCATTGCCGATGCGTTGCAGCAGGCCTTTCTCCAGCCGGTCGCGCAACGCCTTCACACGGGTCTGCTCATCGGGCATGTGTTCAAGCGCAAGTTCCGCCGCGACGCCAAGGCCGATGATGCCCGGCGCGTTTTCCGTGCTGGCGCGACGCCCGCGTTCCTGATGCCCGCCACGCAACAGCGGGCGCAGCCGCACGCCGCGACGGACATAGAGCGCGCCGATGCCTTTGGGGGCGTGCAGCTTGTGGCCGGACAGCGACAGCAGGTCGATTTCCGAGGTCTTCAGGTCGATCGGGACCTTGCCAACGGCTTGCACGGCGTCGGTGTGGAACAGCGCACCGGCTTCATGCGCCAGGTCGGCGAGCTGTTCCACCGGGAAGATCGTACCGGTTTCGTTGTTGGCCCACATGATCGAGGCAATGGCCGTCCTGGGGCTGAGCGCCTTGCGGTAGGCATCGATGTCCAGCCGGCCGCGGCTGTCGACCGGCGTGTAGAACACCTTGGTGCCGCGGGTCTTCTGCAACCACTGGCAGAGCGCAAGAACGGCTGGGTGCTCCACCGTCGAGGTCACGATCTCGTCGCGGCCTGACTGGGTTTCCAGGGCCGAGAGCAACGCGGTGTTATCCGATTCCGTACCGCTGCCAGTATAGACGATTTCGTGGTCGAATTCGGTGCCGAGCAGCGCCTGGAGTTGCTGGCGGGCACGCTTCAGGGCGGCGCCAACCTCGGAGCCGAATGCGTGCATGGAGGAGGCGTTGCCGAACTGCTCTGTAAAAAACGGCAGCATGGCGCTGACGACTTTCGGATCAACCCGGGTCGTGGCGTTGTTGTCGAGGTAAACCGGTCGCATCGCAGCCTCCTTCAGTGGCCGGGGGGAACGGGGATGACGCGCAGCGGACGGCCCAGCCTGGTGGCCAGGCGTTCCTGGATTCCGCCGACCGTGACGCTTGCCGCCTGGCACCCGACGCAGGCTCCGGAAAGGCGGACCATGACGCGGTCGCCGTCGACGTCGACCAGTTCACAGTCGCCGCCGTCGGCTTTCAGGTAGGGGCGCAGTTCCTCGATCGCAGCTTCGATGATACGAATCCGCTGCAATGTCGTCATTTGCGGCCTGGCGGCCGAGAGCGGCGACGACTTCACGCGCTCGCGACGTTGCGGAAGCGCTGCACGGGCTGGATCGAAGGCGAGCGCGACGTCGATCTCACCGGCTGCAACCATCTCGGCGTTGACGCGGGTGAGAACCGCTTCGAGACCTTCCACACAGGTGCCGCAGCTTCCGGCCGCCTTGGTGAAATGCGTCACCTGCTCCATCGTCGTCAGCTTATTGACCCGGATGGCGCGTTCCACCATGCCTTCGTCCACGCCGAAGCACTTGCAGAGCAGCGCGCCTTCTTCGTGGTCGCCCTCCCACGTATCGCCCTTGTAGTTTGCGATGGCCGCGCGCAGGGCTTCGTAACCCATGACCGAACAATGCATCTTCTCCGGCGGCAGGCCGCCGAGGAAATCGGCAATGTCCTGGTTGGTGAGTTCCAACGCCTCCGTCACCGTCTTCCCGATGATCAGCTCGGTTAGTGCAGACGACGACGCGATCGCCGATCCGCAGCCAAACGTCTGAAACTTTGCGGTGAGGATAATTTCGGTGTCCTGCTCGACCTTTAGCATGAGCCGCAGCGCGTCACCGCAGGAAATCGCACCGACATCGCCGATGCCGTTGGCATCTTCCAGCACGCCCGCATTCTTCGGGTTGTAGAAGTATTCCTTGACCTTGTCGGTATAGTCCCACATGGCGCTGTTCCTTCAGCCAAACGACTTGCCGCAGGAGCACCTGGACGCGGCGTTCGGGTTGTTGAACGTAAAGCCCGAATTCTCCAGGCCAACAACGAAATCCACCGTCGTTCCCTTCATATGAGGCTCGCTGGCTGCGTCGACGAACACGCGGACATCGCCGTGCTCAATGACGACGTCGTCGGGTGCGGGGTCCCGCACCAGGCCCATCGAATATTTCAGGCCTGCACAGCCACCGGACTGCACCATGATGCGCAATCCCTGTACGTCCGACTGGGCGCCGCTCATTGCGGTGCGCACTGCCTTGATAGCGCTGTCAGTGAGGTTGATCATCACGGCACCCCGTTTTGCTGGTATGGCAGAGCACAGCAAAAGGTGTGCCAACAGAGTTCGGCTTACAATCTAGGAGTTTTTGACAGCTTTGCGTCAGAGATACGACGATGTTGCAACCCCGACAATGCAAAGCCGACAGTGTCAGGCCGCACGATCGGTCGCCCGGCGGGCCTGAGCAAGCAGGCTTTCGCCACCTTCCTCCCCAAAACAATTGTCGAAATCATCACATTCGGCGCAGCTTGGCGCCGCACACAGCATGTAACCCTCGTCGCGGCAGATCGTCCGATAGAAGAACTTCTTCCACTTCATGTCCGCACGATTCCGCTCGGCCAGCGGCTCAAAGTGACGCATCAGCATCCAGCCGAGTTCACGCCGGTTGCGAAATCCGAGATCCTGCCATAGATGGTTCGGCCGCATGCAACGTCGCGCCACCATGTCGGCAAGCTGACACTGAAACGGCGTGCCGTGCGTAGTACTGCGACGCAGAAGGTCCCGCAGGCAGGTCTCGTCGTCGGCTGCATTTGAGCATGTCTGGCCGCGCAAACCGCCGAACATGGCTGTGGTATGGGGAAACAAACCCGCCGCCAGATCGGCCAGGACATCGCCGTCCAACCCGACTGCGTCGACGACCCGGTGCCGGCCAGCTTCGGATTCCCACAGCGACAAAGCGAGAATTGAGGCCGTTACATGTGTATCGAAACCATCGCACCCCAGATTGGGGTGGGCGGTCAGCCACGCGTAAATGTCGGTGGGCTGCATGGCGTATCTCCCTCAGGCGGCGGCGCCGTGGCTTTGGGCATTGGTCGGGCAGACCCTGGCACAAGCCGCACATCCGATGCAGGCGCCCACATCCTGCATGACCATCACCTTCCGCTCGATCTCATCGTCGTCGCTGTCGAGATCCACCACCTCGCCATCTTCGTCGATGCCACGTAGCGTCATCACGCCACGGCCGCAAACCTTGAAGCAGCGGCCGCAGCCGATGCAGATCCTGGAGTCGATGGTAAGCAGGTATTGCGGCTCCCAGCTGCGACCGTCGCGCGTTGCCTGAGTCATGACACCGCTGCCTCCAGGCGCTTCAATTCCCCACGCTTCGCAGTGAGCTCGGCGAACACGGCATGCGCACGGGCGGCGACTTCAGGAATGCGCTCCCAGTCCTTCGGCAATTCCTCCGACAGATCATGCAGATCCATCTTGGCGGAGATCGCCTTGGCCGACAGCTTCTTCAACTCTGCCTTCAGGATCTCGACGTCGATCATGGCATCGTCCTTACTCGCGGGCCAGTTCGGAATGGGCTTCGATCATCGCCACCGCCTGGCCGACATACTTCATGCCCTCGGCGGCGAGCACGGAGAGGTCCTCGAAGCCGAACCGGTGTACGTCGCGCAGGGTGCGCGAATAGACCACCAGCCGTCCGGCAAGCAGCACGACGCGCCCGAAACCTTCATGGCTCATCTGCATCATCGGCGTGGCGATCACACCGGTGGCGCGCTCGATCGCGAGGCCGACCGCCTGATAGAAGGTCTCTACGCGACCAAGCGTGTCGGGATCAGGATCCCCGATGATGGGGATCGTACGACGTTCGGCCCTGGTGATGATGTAGTCCTTCAGCAGCATCGTATCGGACTTGCGATCCCAGGCGCCGAACGCATCTTCCGCTCGAATGCGGCTGACAAGGCATTGCAGGAACGGCGTCGTCATCGGATCGGCGGCGATCGTATCGCTCACGGTCTCACTCCTCGTCCAGGAAATCCATGGAGCGCATGGTCTTCGCGCCCATCACCTTGCGCAACCACGGCGGCGGATTGCCGACCATCATGGTTTGCACGCGGCTGATGATGTCTTCAATCGGTTCAGGCTTCGACAGCTTCACTGGATGGATATGTGCACTGACAACTTTGGCTGCAGCCGGGCCGCCGATCGCCAGCACGAACAGCAGATGGCAACCAGTCAGGGCGTCAACTTTCGGGCCGATCCGATCGTCGCCATCCTTGGCATGCGAGCCGGATTCGTTCGATACGTCACCAAAGCTCACTGCCTCGACGAAGCGATGTTCGTTGGGTGTGACGTCATAAACGGCGAACCGACGGGCGGACCCAAAATGAGCATTCAGACTCTTGAGGTCCTGGGTGGCGACGGCGATGCGTAGCCGTAACCCGGCGGCGGGTTCACCGGTTTCAACAAGTTCCAGACGTTGCGCCAACATGGCGAGTCTCCTCGATAATCAGCTTGGCGTGCGCAAAGTCCTCGGGCGCGTGGCTGTGCAGGCCGGACAGGACGATGTTTGCGACCTCGAAGATCAGGTTCCGGGTGCCGCGATAGCCGGCGGTGCAGCGGTGCATGGTGCCCAGCCGGTCGAACACCGGGAAGCCGATGCGCAATAGCGGGATGCCGAGGCGTTCGCTGACCTGGCGACCGTGGCTGTGAGTGACCAGCAGGTCGGCCCCGGCCGCGGCGGCGCTGTCCTCGAGATCCAGCAGGTCGCCGATGACGACACGAGCGGTCGGAACTTCCGCCAGCAAGGGAGAGTTTGCGGTGGACGAGACCGCCGCGACAATGTCTGCACCCATCGACGTAAAGAATGCCGCGAGGCCGGTGAGCAGATCCGGATCAGCACCAATCGCAACACGCTTGCTGCCAAAATAGAAATGTCCATCGAGCATGGCGTCGACCAACTGGCTGCGCTGCCGACGCAGCCGCGCAGGTGCGGGGCAGTCCGCAATTTCCGAGAGTAGCGCAACAAAGTCATCCGATGGCCCAAGACCTGTCAGCGTCGGCAACACCGTCGATGGAACACCGGTTCGCGTCGCAAGACGTTCCGCCGGCGCCCGCATATGCTCGCCAATCGCAATCGTGTGGCGCGCGCGTCCCATCCGCAAGATGGCGTCGACGGAGATGCCACCGAACGTCGTCGGTATGTAGTGGTCGGGCACCGTGCCATCCAACGAACCGGACACGTCGGGCAGCACGACGGGGACCAAACCGAACGACTCGACGGTCTCTACGATCCATTCAATGTCACCAGGTGTCTGGTGCACGCCGGGCAGGATGTTGACCTGCTGATACAGCGGCACACTTGGGCCGCGCGGTTCCACGATCTCATCGATAATGGCAGTGACGGCTTTCGACCAACCATCCTCAAGCGCACCCGCAAAGTCGGGCGTCTTTGCAAGCACAATCCGTACATTCTGCAATTCGGAGCGACGCGCTGTAATTAGTTTCAGATCACCGGTAATATCTTCCCCCCGGGTTTCCATCAGAGCGGTTGTCGCGATCCCGACAAAGCGTGGCTTCATGCGCTTGGTCAGGTTGAGCAGCGCCTCCTCCAGGTTCTCGGCCCCACCCATGACTGTTGCGACCTCATCGATTGCCGTGGTCTGCATCGGGATCGCTTCCTTGGTGTGACGAACCGCCAGCACCAATGCGAAGGACGTGCACCCCTGGGCGCCATGCAGCAGCGGCACGGAGCCGGCGATCCCGAGATAGGCCAGCGCCGCCCCAAGTGGGGTCGACGACTTTAGCGGGTTGGTGGCCAGGCTCTTCCGGGAGTAAATGATATCGGCCATGGCACCCTCAGCAGGCAGTTTCGAGCAAAACGGTCCGTTCCGTCTCGCGATCAGTCGCTTCCCACGGGGCCGGGCGGCGTAGTTCCTGCCACACTGGATTGACGATCGCCTTGTGCAGTTCGGATACCAATTCGACCATGCCGTCATAGCCGGCATAGGCGTTGTGCCGCTCCTGGTTGATGTCGAGCCACGGCGTGCGCGCCTTCAAGGCCACGAACTGCGAACGGCCGCCCGACAGCATGATGTCGGCATCGCCGCGCTTCAGTTGGGCGTACATCTCACGTGGCGGGATGCTGTCCACCATGTGAGCATCGCCACCCATAAGCGCCTTGATCTTGTCCTTGTCGTTGTCCGTTGATTTGCGCACAGAGGTGCTGACGATCTCCATCCCGATCTCCTGCAATGCCGCAACGATCGACCACGACTTCACCCCGCCAGTATAAAGCAGGACCCGCTTGCCCCTTAGTGCTGCACGGTAGGGCTCGATGCGCGCCCAGGCACGGGCTTCCTCAGCGGTGATAAGGGCCTCGGCGCGGTCCACCAGCGACACGTTGGCGCCGCGTTCCACCAGCATACGCGCCATGATGCGCAACGAGTCGGAGGTGTCGCTGATACCGTAGAAAGAGCCTTCAAAGTAGGGAATGCCAAACCGCTCCTGCATCTTGCGTGCAACGTTGATCAGGGCAGTGGAGCAGACCATCATGTTGACGCGGACGCGATGCGATGAAGCAACCTCACGGTAGCGCGCATCGCCCGTCACGCATGACTGCACGCGGATGCCGAGATGGTCCAGCAGCGGGCGCACCTGCCAGAGTTCGCCGGACAGGTTGTACTCGCCCAGGATGTTGATGTCCGTGTCGGTGACGATCTCGGGCTCTATCGTGCCGATGACGTGGTCGATCAGCGCTTCACCGGCGAGCTTGTTGCCCAGGTTCTTGGAGCCGACAAAGCCCGGCGCGTTGATCGGTATGCACGGCGTCCCGAGCTTCGCAGTCGCATGCTTGCAGACGGCTTCTATGTCGTCGCCGATGACGGCGGGTACGCACGTGGCATAGACAAACACCGCGGGCGGGTTATGCCGGGCAACCGCTTCCTTGATGGCGCGATACAGCCGCTTCTCCCCGTTGCCCATGACGATGTCCATCTCGGTCATGTCGGTGGTAAAACCGGTACGATAGAGCGTCGGGCCGGAGCTGGATGCGTGACGATTGTCCCAACCATTCCCTTCACATGCGAGCGGGCCATGTACCAGGTGCACGACGTCCGTCAGAGGTTGCAGCGCGATCTTCGCACCGTCGAACGCGCACCCGCCGGCAGCCGCGCCCGGCGTGAGCGGCTTCGAGCACCCCTTCTTGCGTTCCTTCGTATTCTTCGCCTGGTTTTTATCGCAGCCTGGCTCATTGAACACGTCGGCGATGCGGGCCTTCGATGCGTCGCTCATGCGAACTCTCCGGGCAGAGGATGCGGCCGGCGGGCAGTTCTTGCCACCCGCCGTTCGCGGTTCAGCGTGTTAGGTCGTAAGAATAGTCGGTCACACCGGGCTCGATCGTATCGTCGTCAAGTTTGTCGAGGATCTTGTCGAGCAGTGTCACCAGCACGCGCAGTCCGCCCTGGTAGCCCCAGACCGGGAAGCGATGATGGTGATGCCGGTCGAAGATCGGGAACGACAAGCGGATCAGCGGTACGTTGCAGTCGCGCTCGAGATACTTGCCGTAGGAATTGCCGATCAGCAGGTCCACTGGTTCGGTCGCAAGCAGCGAACGCATGTGCCAAAGGTCCTTGCCTGGCCACACCTGGCATTCGGGCCCGAACGGCGACGAACCAAACAACGCCTGCATCTGTTCGGCCCACGCCTTGCTGCCGTTGGTCGCCAGGCAGTGGCGCGGCTCGCCGCCGGTCTCCATGATGAAGCGGGCCATGCCATAGACGAAGTCAGGATCGCCGTAGATTGCGTAGGTCTTGCCGTGCAGCCAGCCCTGGCTATCGGCCATCGCGTCGATCAGACGGCCGCGTTCCTTCTCCAGCGAGTCCGGGATCGGCTTGCCGCTGAGCTCCGAGATGGTCTGCAGCAGCTCATCGGTACCGGCGACGCCCAGAGGATAGTGCAGGCTCGCAGTCTTTTGGCCGAACGTCCCGGCGTACTCCAGGGTCTTTTGCGTGCAGTATTCCTGCAGTGACAGCGTTGCTTTGGCGTTGATCGCAGCGGCCGTCGCCGCCAGGGAAGTGCCCCCGTCATACATGCGGAACTCGCCGTCCGATGGTGTATCGAACTGGTCGGCGACATCGGACAGGATGGTATATTCGACACCCATCTCATTCAGGATGCGCTTCAGCTCCCGGTTGTTGCCGACTGCGAACCCATCGAACCCGGGGATGATGTTGATCGCCGTCCCCGGCGTTGCCGTCTTACCCTTCCAGAAATTGTCCAGAATGCCTTTCAGCATGTTGTCGTAGCCGGTCACATGGCTGCCGACGAAAGCCGGAGTATGGGCGAACGGCACGTCGAAGTCTGCCGGCACCGATCCCTTCTGCTTCGCAGTCGAGATGAACGCCTGCAGGTCGTCGCCGATTACTTCCGCCATGCAGGTTGTGGAGACCGCGATCATCTTCGGACTGTACAGCGCGTAGGTGTTTGCCAGACCATCGATCATGTTCTGCAAGCCACCAAATACTGCAGCATCCTCGGTCATCGAGGATGATACGATCGAGGACGGCTCTTTGAAGTGCCGCGACAGATGGCTGCGGTAATAGGCGACGCATCCTTGGCTGCCATGCACGAAGCTGAGCGTCTTTTCGAATCCAGCCGCAACGAATACGGCACCCAGCGGCTGGCAGGCTTTGGCTGGGTTGACGGTCAGCGACTTGCGGGCGAGGTTTTTCTCACGATAATCCCATGACTTCGTCCAGTCGGCGACCTTCTGGGTCTCTTCGCTGGATGGCATGCCCTCTTCCCGTCCCTTGCGCGCGAGCATTTCCCGGTACTCTGGCTGACGGAACAACGGGGCGTGGTCGAGGACTTTATCTGCACTCTGTGGCATCGGTCTGATCCTTTCTCTTGCGGCTCAGGCCGCCTTCTTCCACGGCGCCTTGAACAAGCCCCACACCGGATTGTTGATGGCAAGATCCATGTCGCGGGCGAAGATCGCGAACCCGTCATAGCCATGGTACGGGCCCGAGTAGTCCCACGAATGCATCTGCCGAAACGGGATCCCCATCTTCTGCACCGGATACTTCTCCTTGATGCCGGAGCCGACGAGATCGGGACGAATGCCCTCGACGAACTTTTCCAGCTCGTAGGAGGTCACATCGTCGTAGATCAGCGTGCCTTCCTTCACGTAATGACCGGTGCGTTGATAGTCGTCGCCGTGACCAAACTCATAGCCGGTGCCCGCGATTTCCATTCCCAGGTCTTCGTAGGCGTTGACCACGTGCCGGGGACGCAAGCCGCCGACATACAGCATGACCTTCTTGCCCTTCAGGCGCGGCTTGTATTTCGCGATCACGGCATCGACCAGCGGCTGGTACTTCGCGATGACCTTCTCCGCATTCTCCTGGATTGTTTCGTCGAAGAACGCAGCGATCTTCCGCAGGCCAACAGCAATCTGCGAGGGGCCGAAGAAGTTGTACTCCAGCCAGGGCATCCCGTACTTCTCTTCCATATGGCGGCAGATGTAGTTCATCGACCGGTAGCAATGGATGAGGTTCAGCTTCGCCTTCGGGGCACGCTCTATTTCGGCGAGCGTTGCATCACCCGACCAGTTTCCGACGACCTTCAGGCCCATCTCCTCCAGGAGGATGCGGCTGGACCAGGCGTCACCGCCGATGTTGTAGTCACCGATGACATTGACGTCGTACGGGCCCGCCTCGTGCTCGACTTCGCGCTTGTCGAACACCCAGTCCCGGATTGCATCGTTGGCGATGTGATGGCCGAGCGACTGGGAGACGCCGCGGAAGCCCTCGCAACGGACGGGGACGATGGTCCTGCCGGTTTCCTTGTGCTTCTTGCGCGACACCGCCTCTATATCGTCGCCGATCAGGCCGATCGGGCATTCGGACTGGATGGAAATGCCCTTGGCCAACGGGAAAAGTTCTCCGATCTCGTCGATGACCTTCTCCAGCTTCTTGTCGCCACCGAAGACGATGTCCTTTTCCTGGAAGTCCGAGGTGAACTGCATCGTGACGAAGGTGTCCACACCGGTCTTGCCGATGTAGTAGTTCCGCCGCTGCGACCAGGAATATTGCCCACAGCCGACCGGACCGTGGCTGATGTGCACCATGTCCTTCACGGGACCCCAGACCACGCCTTTCGATCCGGCGTAAGCGCAACCGCGCACGGTCATGACGCCGGGAATGGACTTGATGTTCGACTTGACGTCGCACTCGGTCAGCGCGGGAGCTTTTTCCGCCTCGGCCGGCGCATCGACGGCCTTCGCGGTCGACAGATGCTTCTGGCGCCGCTTGCGGCTCTTGTCGGGATACGCTGCGAGAACGTCAGCGATCAGGCGCTCGTGGAAATCACCGTCGTTCTGGTAGGCGGGCTCTTCATCATAGGTCATTTCGGCTCTCCTGATCGCCGGAAAGAAAG
>JARLIJ010000238.1 GCA_031291795.1 Acetobacteraceae bacterium
GCGGCGAGCGAGGTGAAGCCGACACCATCGAACGGCGGCCGCTTCGTGCCTGCTCGGGTGTCCCGGCCGGGCAGGAAGATCGCGGTCACCGCCATGGCGAGGAGGCAGAGCGGGACGATCGCCAGGAACACGTCGCGCCAACTGAACTGGTCCACCAGGTAGCCGCCGAGCGAGGGGCCGAGCGCCGGGGACAGCACGATGCCGAGGGTGTAGATGCCCATCGCCTGGCCGCGCCGTTCGCGCGGGAACACCTGCGACAGCACCACCATGGCGAGCGGCTGGATCAGCCCGCAGGCGGTGCCCTGGAACACGCGCGCCAGGATCACCGCGCCGCCGCTGCTGGCCATCGCGCCGGCCACGGAACTCGCAATGAAGATCGCCTGCGCGCCGAGGAACGCCATGCGGTAGCCGAACCGGCCGAGGGTCCAGGCGCTGAGCAGCATGGTGGCCGTCATCGCCGCGAGGAAGCCGGTGGAAAGCCACTGCACCTGGTCATCGCCCAGGCCGAACGCGCCGCTAATGTCGGGCAGCGCCACGTTCACCATGGTGGAGGCGGCGGTGGTGGCGATGCAGCTCAGCATCACCGCCAGGGTCGCGAGCCACTTGTAGCTGGCGCCGAACCGGACGGCGTAGGCTTCAAGGGGCGACATCGATGGAGACCTCGGCCATCAGCCCCGGCTGCAGCGGTTGCGGCGGCGCATCCAGCGCGATGCGCACCGGCACGCGCTGGGTGATCTTGGTGAAGTTGCCGGACGGGTTGGGGCTGGGCAGCAGGGCGAACTGGTTGGTCGCGGCATTGCCGACCCGCATGACGTGGCCTTGCAGGGCGAGGTTCGGATAGGCGTCCACCCGCACGGCGACCTTCTGGCCGACATGCACGCGGCCGACCTCGGTTTCCCGGATGTTGGCTTTCACCCACACGTTGGTGGGGTCGTGCAGCATCATCAGCCATTGGCCGGCCTGCACGTACTCGCCGGGATGGATGAAGGTCTGGTCGACGATGCCGTCGAACGGCGCGCGCAAGGTGCGGTCTGCGATCTCCTGGCGCACCTGGTCGGCCTGGGCGGCGAGCGCGTCGCGTTCGGCGCGCAGCACCTCGATCTGCGCGGTGAGGATGCGCACCTGGCCGAGCTGGGCCGTGGCCTGGGCGAGTGCGGCCTGGCGGCTGGTGTATTGCGCCATCACCTGGCGCAGGGTCGCCTCGTTCTGCAACTGCGTGCTGCGCGCATGTTCCCAGTTCTGCCGGGATATGTCGCCGCGGCCGACCAGCGGATCGGCGCGGGCGAAGTCGGAGCGGGCGAGGTCGGCCTGGTGCGAGGCCACCGCGACGGCCGCCGCGGCCGCGGCAACCTGGGCGTGGGCATCGGCGATCGTGGCGTCGCTGGTCTCCTGCGTCGTATCGCGCTGGACCGTGGTCTGGCGGATCTGTGCGTCGTGCGCCGCGACGTTGCCGACCAGGGCTGCGAGCCGCAGCTTCGCGTCGCGGGTGTCGAGCTCTCCGAGCACCTGCCCTTTGGCGATGTGGTCGCCTTCCATCACGGGCCGGGTCATCAGCCAGCCATCGACCCGGCTGGCGATGGTTGTGACCTCGCCCTGGACCTGGGCGTCGTTCTCGCCGACATGCGCCAGGCGCTGACGCAGCCAGAAGCCGCCGGCCACGAGGCCCGCCAGCAGGACCACGAGCAGCGCGGCGAGGCCGATAAGCCGCTGCACCCTGGCCGATTTCGGGCGCGTGCGGATGCCGTCCACGACAAACGGCTGCGCAATTTGTTCGCTCATGTCAGTCCTCCGCCTTCTCGGACTCGCGCAGGCGGCGGAGGGCTGCGTCGATGCGATCGATGACGCTGAGGGCGGCCTCCAGCTCCTCATCGGCGATGCCAGCCAGCACCTGCCCGCGGATTTCCTCGGTGACGGCGTTCACCTGCTTGACGAGGGCCTGGGCGCGCGGCGTGAGGTGGAGGAAGCGGACGCGGCGGTCGCCGTCGGTCTGGCGTTCGACGAGGCCGGCACGATCGAGGGCGTCGATCAGGCGGACCAGGGTGGAGCCCTCGACGCCGATCGAGTCCGCCAGATCCTTCTGGCGGACTGGCGCCACGCACCGTGCGAGGTACACGAGGGGCATCCAGGTCGCTTCAGTGAGACCGAATGCCTGCAGGCGCACGTCGAGGACGCGTCGCCACTGTCGATTGGTACGGCCGAGGCGGGCGCCGAAGACCTGTCGGACGTGAAAAGGGGGCGTTTGTTCCATGCGTTGTGACCGGATGAACTTACGCAATCCAAATAGATTGGATCAGAACTATTCTGATGCTAATAAGTGATGACCCTGCCATGTCCGATTTGCGCGACGTCTGCGGCCGAGCCGGAGGCAGGCATCGTGGATGCCCCGGCCTGCCAGGGCAATCGCTCGAAGCAAGCAAAGATTGGGGCGCTGCCCCAAACCCCGCCAAGGGCACCGGCCCTTGGAACCGATCCATTGGTGTTCATCGGGGGAGAGGGCGCGACGCAGACTTCGGCATGGTCCGAATAGCGCC
>JARLIJ010000239.1 GCA_031291795.1 Acetobacteraceae bacterium
CTGGGCCCAAGCGCCGAAGGGTGGCGCGCCGCGTCTTTTCGGCTGGCCTCACCCGCAGCCCAACGATCATGATTATTATGGTGCCGTTAAGGACATGGCGCAGGCCATCGTCGATGAACTGAAGCGCATCCGGGTCACCCATCCGGATGTGCCCGGCCCGAGCGGGACGCGGCTTCCGATCGACCGGCCTGGGCTCACCCCTTCGAACGGACCGGCGGCCGCCACAGCCGGTACGGTCGTGCTTGCCCAGGTCACGGACGATCTGGATGTCGCCCGCAACGACGTGCGGCGCTTCCTGGAGCAAGCCGGGATCCGTGTCTTGCCGACGGGCTGGTATTCGATGGAACCCAGTGCCTTTCGCAAGGTTGCCGCCGCGGACATCGCCGAAGCGGACATGTTCGTGCAGTTGCTGAGCGGGGTTGCCGGCAAGCAGCCGCCGGACCTGCCGGAGGGCTATCTGCGCTGCCAGCTCCAGCTCGCGCTCGACGCCGGCAAGCCGGTGCTGCAATGGCACAGCCCGTCGCTCGACACGCACGGTGTCGAGGACGCAGGCCATCGCGCGCTGCTGGAGCGGCCCACCGTCAGCGCCGAACCCATCGAGGACTTCAAGCATTCCATCCAGCGCCGGCTGGACGAGATACGCAATCCGCCCGCACCGCCACCGCACACCGATGCCTTTATCTTCGTCGACATGGATTCCGCCGACCGGTCGCTGGCCGAGAACCTGTGCGATATCCTCGATCGGTACGGCGCGGGCTATATTCTTCCGCTGGAGACCCAGGATCCCGGCGATTATCGCCGCGACCTGGAATACAACCTGTCGCATTGCGACGCCCTGATGGTGATCTACGGGGCGACGACCGCGAACTGGGTGCGCAACCATCTGCGGGAGTGCCACAAGGCCCTGGTCGGGCGTGACCAGCCGCCACGCGGACTCGCGTTGTTGCAGGCTCCGCCAGGGCCGAAGGATCGGCTGCCGGTGCGGCTGCCCAACATGAAACTGTTAGACTGCCAGAACGGCGTGAATGAGGCGGCGATCGCAACCTTCCTTGCGACCTTGCGGGAACATGCGACGTGATGGGGTTCTCGTCGCCCTATCCGGGCCTGCGTCCGTTCGACGCCGAGGAGGCGGATCTCTTCTTCGGCCGCGAGGCCCAGGTGGACGAGTTGCTGCGGCGCCTGCACTCGACCCGGTTCCTCGCTGTGGTGGGGCCGTCGGGCTGCGGCAAGTCGTCGCTGGTGCGCGCGGGAATGATCGCCGCCCTTGAGTCCGGATTCCTGGTCAGCGCCGGATCGCGCTGGCAGTTCGCCGTCATGCGCCCGGGCGGCCGGCCGATGAACGAGTTGGCAACTGCGCTGGTCGTGCAGACCGGCCTGGCCGCGGATGCGCCGGACACCAACACTGCCATCGGCATGTTGGGTGCCACCCTGCGCCGCGGTCCGCTGGGCCTGCTCGAAGCGCTGCAGGAAACGCCGCTGGCACCCGGCAGCAACCTTCTGGTCCTGGTCGACCAGTTCGAGGAAATTTTCCGGTTCCGGCGCGAAGGCGGAGTCGACGAGGCGGACGCGTTCGTCGCCCTGCTGCTGCAATCTGCCCGTCAGCGCGACGTGCCGGTCTATATCGTGCTGACGATGCGCTCCGACTTCTTTGGCGATTGCGCGGCGTTCGCGGGATTGCCGGAGGCGCTGAACCAGAGCCAGTACCTCACGCCCAGGCTCAGTCGCGAACAGCGGCGCGTGGCAATCGTCGGGCCGGCCCGTGTGTTCGGCGGGGACGTCGCGGCCGATCTGGTCAACCGGCTGCTGAATGAGATGGGCAATGACCCGGACCAGTTGCCGCTGATGCAGCATCTGCTGATGCGGATGTGGACGTGGCGGACGCCGCCATCTGATGCCCTGGACAACCCCGACATCGAGGATGACGGCGAAGGGATCGCCGACGGCCCGCCGCGCCATTTGACGCTGGAAGACTATGATGCCGTGGGCGGGCTGCGGCGTGCATTGTCCAATCACGCCAACGAGGCATTCGATCGGCTCGACGAGCAACAGCAATCAATCGCACGGACGCTGTTCCGCCGCTTGTCCGAACGGGCCCCAGGATCGCGGGATATAAGGCGCCCGACCGCGGTGGAAGAGATTGCCGCCCTCGCCGGCGTGACGCGGCCGGAACTGACCAAGGTGGTGAATGTCTTTCGGGCGCCGGGCTGCAGCTTCGTGGTGCCGTCCTGGCCGATGCCGCTCGACGACCACACGATCCTCGACATCACCCACGAGGCGTTGATCCGCCAGTGGGACAAGTTGCGCGCCTGGGCCGACGAGGAGGCTCAGTCGGCGGACAATTACCGGTTTCTGGAGCGCAATGCAGCCCTTTGGAAGCAAGGCCGGATGGCACTGTGGGGCACGCCGAACCTTGAGATGGCGCTCGACTGGCGGATCCGGGAGCGCCCGACCGATCTATGGGCGCGCCGCTACGGCGGGAATTTCGAGGCCGCCATGGAGTTCCTGGAGGCGAGTGCAGAGGCTCGGGACGTTCAGGAGGCTGTGCAGCTGGCGCAGCGCCAGAAGCAGGTCCGGCATCTTCGCCGCGTTACCGCATTGTCGGTGTTCACCGCATTGCTGTTCGCCGGTGCGCTCGGGGCGGTGTACTGGCTGCATTTTGCCGAACATGTTTCGTATTATAGTTCCTATGTGAACCGCTGGGGCGAGTGGGTCGGTGTCGGCGAATTGACGCCCGATCAAGTGCGTCACCGTGCGCAATCGCTGAAGTACGTGCAGCGCGACTTCCACCCCGACCCGCACTCATGGTGGGGCTATGCCTACACCACCAACGAGATCGAGGCGGTGGACGCCGATGGCAAGTGCACGCCTAACAATGAGGTGAAGCCCGAACTGAGCGAGACCGACCAGGAGTTCTCGCCCACGCACGAGTGCCGTTGGGTGTTCGTCAGGGATGCCACGACCGGCCAACTGGTGTACGAGAATGCGTACGATCAAAACGGGAACCAGCGCTGGGGCTACGAATATCTGCCTGGCACCGACCGAAGCCAGCGGGCCGCATATTACGTTGGCCCGAACGGAACCCTTGCCAACTTCAAGAATTCCCCAGCGTCGGTCATTCGTTTCGATTTCTCGGATGAGGGTAACGAAAGGCAGCTGCGCTACTTCGACCGGGACGGCCACCCGCAATCCGGCCCGAACCACGCCTACGGGCGCCGGTTCGAGTACAATGGCGCCGGCCTTCCGACCACCATGGTTTCGATCGACCAGTTCGGCAAGGACATGGACGACACGGACGGGAATGCGGCCATGCACCTTACCTACGACAGGGCAGGAAACGGAACGAGGCAGGAGGCGTTCGATGCAGCCGGCCGGCCTGCATTGATGAAAGAGGGCTGGCATGAAGAGAGGACGGAATTCGACCAGTATGGCAATGTGACGTCGTACGCGTTCTTCGACAAGAATGGTTCGCCGGCCTTGGACAACGACGGCGTCCATTTGGCACGGGACACGCGCGACGACAAAGGGAACCTCCTGCGGGTGGAATATTACGGCAAGGATGGCAAGCCGACCGCCTCGACGGCTGGTTACCAGCGGATCGAGATTCGCAGTTCAGGGCCGTATAATACAAGGGCTGACTGGGCCTTTTTTGACGCCGAAGGACACAAGACAACCAACAGCTCCGGTGTGCACGAGTATCGCAGGACCTATGACGCGCGTGGCTTCAAGCTGAGCGCCAAGGCCTTCGGTCTTGATCTCCAGCCGATAGCCGCGATCGACGGGTGCTATGAATCCCGATACACATACGACACGGATGGCCATGAGGTATCCGTGTCCTGCTTTGACAAGGACGGCAAGCCGGCTCTGGACGAGAGCGGCGAACACAGCACAGTTTCGAAATTCGACGACCGCGGCAATCGGACGGAGAGCGCATACTTCGATCGCGAGGGCAACCCGACTACCGTAAATGAGGGCTACCACATGGCGAAGGCCACTTACGATTCGCTCGGAGACGTCGAATCCGTAGCCTTCTTCGGTGTGGATGGGGCCCCGGTGCGCAGCACCGACCATTATCATCGGCGGGTCATGAAGCATAACGGCCGCGGGAGCGAGACGGAGCTATCCTATTTCGATGAAGATGGCCATGCCATGCTCGGCCCGTTGGACTTTGCAAAGCGTGTGAGGAAGTACGACGACCACGACAATGCTTTCGAGACGACGTACTACGATGCCGAGGGGCAGTTGACCGACACCAGCAAGGAGGCCGAGGGATACGCTATCATGCGAAAGACCTTCGACGACCAGTGGCGGACGACCCGGATCAGCTATTTCGGTATTGACGAAAGCCCCGTCGCGCTATCCGACGGAGTTGCCGATCAACGTTTTCGCTATGATGGCGATGTCACGGAGGTGCTTTATTCCGACGCCGCGGGATTGCCGGCCAGCATCGACGGGTGTTCAGGCCATCGTGAGATAATCGGCACCCAGATGCGGAAGGTCGTAGAGTGGACCTGCATCGATCCGGCAGGTCACCGCGTGGCTGACGTCAACGGCGTTGCCATCGTCCGAACGAAATACGACGATCACGGCAATATCCTGGAAACATCGAATTTTGGGACAGACGACCATCCGGCCGCGGGACCTGGCGGGATTGCATCCGCCCGCTTCCAATATGACAACGCCGGCCGGGAAACTGAGCGATCATACTATGACGCGAACAACGTGCCCACGCCCGGTGGCGAGGGGGCCGCGTTTGTCCGTACACGATACGATACGGTCGGTCATGAGATCGAGGTGGCCTATGCTGACCAGGCAGGCAAACTGTTGGTGCGGGCGGATGGTTACGCCATCCGGCGCAGCACCTATGACGACCATGGGAAATTGACCGAGCTGTCCTATTTCGGTGCGGACGGTCAGCCCGCTATTATGAAGGAGGGTTATCATCGCATTGCCGTGCGCTACAACGAACGGGGACGGATCGTCGAGCGTGCCTTCCACGGTGCGGATGACAACCTGATCGCATTGCCCGGGGGTTTCGCTATCCGAAAGACCCAATACGACGACCATGGGGAAGTCATCGAAGAAGCCTATTTCGGGCCGGATGGGCGTCCGGTTGTCGCTTCGGATGGCTACCAGCGTACTATCCGGCATTACGACGGACGTGGCCACCTCACCCAGCAGGCGTTCTACGGCCTGGATGGCAAGCTGCTTGTGGAGCCGAATGCAGGTTACGCCGTACTGCGGGCGCAATACGATAATCAGGGCCGCAAGATCGAGGAGGCGTTCTTCGGTGCCGACGGCGAACCGATCGCGCAGGAAGGGGGCTATCATCGCATGGAGACGCACTATGCCGACCATGCGTCATCGAATGAGACGGTCTTCTATGGGCCGGACGGCGGTCTGTTCCAGGCGTCGTCCCGTGGCTATGCCCGATCCCGCACGGAGCAGGCGTTGTACGGCCCGGATGGCCACTTGTTGGCACACTGCCTGGCTGACAGCACGGCGTCCGCTGAGAGCCTGTCGGGCTGCATGGACGCGGACGGCCATCCTGTGGAGCGACGTATCGTCATAACCAGGATAATCCCGGGTTCGCAGGCCGAAAAAATCGGCGTTCTTCCGGGCGATGTCGTAGAAACGTACGCGGGACAGAACATTCTCGCGGAGAGAGAGCTGCGGCGCCTCATCACCCATCTGACCCAGGGCGAGCGTAGGCTGGTGGTTTGGCGGGGAACGCAACACACGGAATTTGCCGTGTCCCCTGGACTGCTGGGCATCTACATGGAAATGCGGTTCGTGCGGGAGGCCGCATTGGATCCGGCCAACGCCGTCAGGTAGCCTTGTGCTTGTGTCGATCGGGCGCAGGCGCGGTTACGCACCCACGAGACCGCCGCCTGTCCAGCGTGTCGTCGGTACCCACCCCAGACGCACCCGGGCCTGCGCGTTGCTGACAGGCGAAGCGCAGGGATGTGCCTCATAGAACGTTGTGTCGCGCACCGGGATGTAGGCTCCATAGAAGTCCTCCAGTCGCGTGACGGTCGGCTGGTCCGAGAACGCATCGTCGGCTGCCAGGAAGAACGTCCCGTACCCGGTATAATCAACCGCTATCGCCAGGGCGAAGCCGTGGGCGCAATCCTCCGGTCCGACATAGGCGCGCAGGAACGGCATCGGTTCCTCTCGACCCGCGGGTCCAGGGCGCCCGGCCATGAAGTCCACCAGGTCGGGGAACGCAACGAAGCAGGGGCGCAACACCAACACCTCCATCCCGCGCCGCGCGTACGCTTCTGCAATCCGTTCGCTGCATAGCTTGCTCAGTCCGTAGGCGTCGGTGGGACGGGCCTCGTGCGCCTCGTCGATCGGCAGGTAGTGCGGCGGCATGGTCGGGTTTGATGCGTCGATGCCGGTGACCGAACTGCTGGAGCAGTGCACCACGCGGCGCACACCGGCACGGCGGCTGGCCTCGAACACGGCCCAGGTGCCCATCGCATTGACCTGCATCGTCAGCGCGTCGTCGGTTGCCACGGATCGATCGATGGCGCCCAGGTGCACCACGGCCTCGATGCCCTGCAAGGCAGCGGTCAGCCCGTCAAGATCGCGGATGTCGACGTGCCGGAAGTCAGGGACGGAACTGGTGGGTGGCGTGTGATCGAGCACGCGCAGTTCGTGGTCGGCCAGCGCAAGCCGAACGTAGTGCCCGAGCCGGCCGGACCCCCCGGTGATCGCAATGTGCATCTTCG
This sequence comes from Acetobacteraceae bacterium, assembly GCA_031291795.1. Classification (GTDB taxonomy): domain Bacteria; phylum Pseudomonadota; class Alphaproteobacteria; order Acetobacterales; family Acetobacteraceae; genus Rhodopila. The sequence continues at coordinate 6,732 of JARLIJ010000239.1, forward strand.
TCTCCTCGACCGCGGCGTGATGCAGAAGTATAGGGGCCATTCGTCGCAAGGCCGAATGCCGTGTTATGGGGCGCCACCAGAGGGCGCTGCCAGAATTTAATGCAGAAGATCCGGGCGCCTGCCGAACAGTTGGGTGCCAGCCTGCGTGAACAGGTGGTACGCTCTTTGCTTCACGTCAATCGAGGCCAAGGACACGCCGCAGGATGACCTGCGCTGCAGGGGGATTTGAATGAACGATGCGGCCGAAGTGGCTGTGGTGTCGGGTAGCGATGCCCAGCCGATCGTCCAGCTTGAGCGGATATGGAAGTCCTTCGGACGCCTTGAAGTTCTGACCGACGTGTCGCTCTCGGTGCAGAAAGGTGAGGTGGTCTGCATCATCGGCCCATCCGGCGCAGGCAAGTCGACGATGCTGCGGTGTATCAACCATCTGGAGAACATCGACGATGGCACTATCCATTTCGAGGGCAAGCCGGTCTATCGTTACAAGCAGAATGGCCGCGTCGTGGTCGATCCCGATTCGCGTATCGAGGCGATCCGCGCCCAGATCGGCATGGTCTTCCAGTCCTTCAATCTGTTCCCCCATCTGACAGTCCTCGGCAACGTCATCGAGGCGCCGGTGCACGTACTGCGGGAGCCCATCGCTAAAGCCCGCGAGCGCGCCATGGTGGTGCTGGGCAAGGTTGGCCTGGTCGAGAAAGCCCAGGCCTATCCGCATCAATTGAGCGGCGGCCAGCAGCAGCGTGTCGCGATCGCGCGGGCACTCGCGATGAACCCGAAAGTGATGCTGTTCGATGAGGCGACCTCGGCGCTCGATCCGGAACTGGTGGGCGAGGTGCTGCGTGTCATGCGCCAGCTCGCGCGCGAGGGCATGACCATGGTGGTGGTTACGCATGAAATGGACTTCGCGCGCGATGTGGCGGACCGGGTGGTCTTCATGGCCGATGGCGCCATCGTCGAGCAGGGGCCACCCGAGGTCTTGTTCACTGCGCCGCGCAGCCCGCGCACGCGTCAGTTCCTGCACTCGATCCTGAACCGGAACGGCGGCCCGGAAGAGCCGTCGCCCGTCCCATAACCCACCCGTCCCATAACCCACACGAGAGGAGGCTCATAGCAATGGCCGAACGCAAGATGCCTGGAACACAAGAACCGACCCTCGATGGGCCGGTTGGTCGCCGCGGACTGATCCGGTCGGGTGCCATTGGCGGTGCGGCAGCACTGCTGGCCTCGACCGTGCGCCCTGCTTCCGCAGCGCCTGCCGCGCCACCGCCGGTCGATCCGAGCTTTGCGGATTTCTCGCTGATCAAGATCAACTCGGACGATGATTCGCTGGCGAAGATCCAACAGAAGGGCCTCGTGGTTGGCACGTCCAATGACTGGCCGTATTCGTTCCTGGACCCGAAGACCGGCGAATGGACCGGGCTGGACGGAGAAATCATCAAGTACATCGCCAAGATGCTGAAGATTCCGAAGATCGACGTGCAGACCGTGACATTCGACGGGCTGGTTCCCGGCCTGCTCGATGGACGGTTCGACATCGTTGGCGATTCGATCCACTACACCAAGAACCGGTCCAAGGTCGTGAATTTTTGCTTCCCGACCTATTACTACGCCGAGGCGCTGGTGGTGCCGAAGGGCAATCCGAACAAGCTGCATCAGCTCGCCGACCTCAAGGGCCACACCATCGGCTCGATGCTGGGCACCAACTATGCCGAATGGATCCAGGCGATCCCGGGCGTGAATTTCCAGGGCTACAAGGACTGGGCGCAGATCGTTCCGGAACTCGCGATCGGGCGTACCGATGCGGCGTTGTACGACCAGCCGGTGGTTGCCGCACTGATGAAGCAGCATCCGGAATGGAAGATCGAAATCGTCGAGGACTACGAGCCGCGCACCTTCAAGAACCCCGCCGGTTACAGCAGTTACGCCTTCCGCCAGGGTGACATTCAGTGGGTGACAGCGTTCTCCTCGGCGGTGCAATGGATGCAGTACAATGACAAGATGAAGGACATCCTCACGGCCTGGGGGCTCACCGGCTACAACAACTAGGCATTTTGTGACATCGGCGCCGCATGCGGGTTGGCGTGCGGGCCGAACCAGGAGACCGGATGTTCTCGCTCGACGACATGATCCAGTTCCTGCCGTCGCTGTTGCACGGCGCACTGCTCACGATCGCGGTTTCGTTGCTGGCGTTCGCCCTTGCGATGGTTTGCGGCTTGCTCACCGGCATCGCGCGAATTTCCCGCCTGTGGCCGCTGCGGGCGGTTTCCGCGGTCTACATTCAGTTCATTCGCGGCACGCCGTTGTTGCTGCAACTGTTCTTCATCTACTACGTGCTGCCGTACGGCGGGATCGTGCTCTCGCCGTTCGTCTCCGGCGTGCTGGGTCTCGCGCTGAACTACACGGCCTACATGGCGGAGGTGTTCCGCTCCGGCATCCAGGCAATCCCCAAGGGCCAGTGGGAAGCAGGCGCCTCCGTCGGCATGTCGCGCCGGCTGATGCTGCGCCGCATCATCCTGCCGCAGGCGGTTCGCATCATCGTGCCTTCGATCGGAAACTTCTTCGTCTCGATCTTCAAGGACTCCGCGCTGGTGTCGGTGATCACGATGCGCGACCTGATGTTCAGCGGGCAGTTGCTGGCCTCGGCCACCTACAAGCATTTCGAGATCTTCGCGATGGTGGCAGCTATCTACTTCCTGATCAGCTACCCGACCGCGAAGTTCGTCGAATGGATCGAGGCACGAATCGATGTTACCCGCCGGCCGGTGGTGATCGGCATGCGCGGATAGCGTCCGAATGCAACGCGGAGGCGCGCCGGCTCTTGCAGCGACGGGTAGCAGAAGGAGCGTGCGATGCTCGATAGGTCACAAGCGGTCAACGAGAAGTTCCATGCACGGCGGAGTGAAGTTGGCGGACTGTACCGTGCCGAATGCAGTGGCGTGATCAACTCGCAGGAGACGGACGAACGGGAAATCCTCGACTTTCATATCGGCACGACCGCGGCCGACGTGAAAACCTGGGTCGAGGAGAAGGCCCGCGGGTTGGGCTACGCCGAGGTAGCCTGGGAAAGATTCTAGATCAGCCCCCGGATCGTCTCGAGCTGATCGGGATCGTCGTCGGGCACGACCAGCAGCGCGTCGTCGACGCCAAGGTCCGCCAGCCGCCTCAGGCGCGCGCGGGCTTCGTCCGGCGGGCAGAGCAGCGAGATGTTCAACGGGTGCGGCAGCGGCGGCGGGACCGGGTTCGGACGCAGATCCGTGAAGATGTTGGCGAGCACCGCACGGGTGCCGCCGGCATCGCGGTACATCTTCAGGCCGATTTCCAGGTCCTCCCATTTCGTATGGATGCCGGATGCGATCCAGCCCTGTAGCGTCTTGGCGCACAGGTTGATCCAGCGTTCGCTGCGCCAGGCGCCCAGCAGGACGGGGGGGCCGCCTTCCGTGCCGGACCAGAGGGTGATCGGGTTGCCATAGACGCCTTCGCCCAGCCAGGTGCGGCGCATGACCTCCAGATAGGCCGGAAGGGTCTTGAAGCGGCTGCCGTAGTCGGCCTGCACAGCGTCGAAGTCGGCCTGCGTCGAGCCTGTGCCGACGCCGAATCGCAGCCGGCCGCCAGAGAGCAGGTTGAGGGTCTGGACGCGGTGGGCGTGCTCGACCGGATGGCGCAGCGGGACCTGCACGACGCAGGTCCCGAGCTCGATGTGGCTGGTGTGGCCGGCGAGCAACCCGAGCAGGATGAGCGGGTCAAGGGTGGCACGGCCGCGGGCGAAGGCATCGGTGACCCACAGGCCGTGGAAGCCGAACCGCTCGACCGCCTGCGCCAGTGCAATGACCTGCTGCGTCAGCACGGTACCGGTCGTCGGTTGGCGTGGGATGGTGACGATCCCAAGGCGCATGGTTCTTCTCCCCTTTGTTCGGGGCCGATGGTGTCACGCGCCCCATGAAATCTCCAGGCACCCGCGTCCGTGCCGCTGGCCTCCGCCTTGCATCCGCCGGGCCGGCGCGTGACCAGGGGATACCGATGCAGGTCATGGCAAACCGAGGTGATGGGATCTTGAAGAACGTAATGTCCGCCTTGGATACCCGCTTGATGCCGACACGCCGCGCGGTCCTGAGTGGCCTGGCCGCAGGGCTGGCGTGTCCGGCAATTGCCCGGGCGGCGTCCGCGAGCGTGCTGCGCTTCGTGCCGCAGGCAGCCTATGCCTCGCCCGATCCGGTCTGGACCTCCGCCATCGTCGTCGCGACCCATGCCTTCATGGTGTGGGACACGTTATATGGCGTTGATATCGGCCTGACTCCTCATCCGCAGATGTGTTCGGGGCACGAGGTCTCGGCGGACCGGCTGACCTGGACCTTCACCTTGCGCGACGGCCTGCTGTTCCACGACGGCGATAAAGTGCGGGCGCAGGACGCCATCGCCTCGATCCGCCGCTGGGCGGAACGCGACACGTTCGGCCAGCGCCTGGCAGGATTGACCGCGGAGATGGTCGCGCTGGACGATGCGCGCTTCCGGATCCGGCTGACGGCTCCATTCCCGCACATGCTCTACGCGTTCGGTGCCCAAAACTGCTTCATCATGCCGGAGCGCATCGCCCGCACGCCGGCTTCGGAGGCGATCAAGGAGTTCGTCGGCAGCGGCCCATACCGTTTTCGCGCGGATCAATGGATGTCCGGGGTCCGCTCGGTTTACGAGCGATTCCAGCAGTATACGCCCCGGCCTGAACCGCCGGACTTCCTGGCGGGCGGCAAGATCGTGCATTTTGACCGGGTGGAGTGGTCGGTCCAGCCTGATCCCGGAACGGCCATGGCCGCCTTGCAGGCAGGCGAAGTGGACTGGATCGACCAGCCCTTGTTCGATCTGGTGCCGGCACTCAAGCGCAGCACCGGGGTCACGGTGCAGCAACTCGACCCGTTCGGGCTGATCGGCGTGATCGAACTCAACCACCTCCAGCCGCCGTTCGATAACCCGAAGCTCCGGCGCGCGTTGCTGCCGGTGATCGATCAGCACGAATACGTGGCTGCCGTCCTGGGCGACCAGGTCGGCTACGCCGCGCTGCCGGTGGGGTACTTCACCGCCGGCTCCCCGATGGCGAATGCCGCCGGGATGGCGGCGCTGACCGGCCCGCGGGACCGCGCGCTGGCCCGCAGGCTGGTGGCGGAGTCGGGCTATGCCGGCCAGAAGGCGCTGCTGATGTCGCCGTCGGACCAGCCGCAGATGCATGCGATGGCGGAGGTCACGGCGAGCGTCCTGCAGGATATCGGCGTGGCGGTGGACCTGGTCGCAGTGGACTGGGGCACGTTGCTGACCCGGCGGACCAGCAAGAAACCGCCCGGGGAGGGCGGCTGGAGCTGTTTCAATACGCGGCAGCCGGGGCTGGCCGCGGCCAATCCGGCGAACGGGCAGTTGCGCGGGAACGGGGCGCGGGCCTGGTACGGCTGGCCGACCGCGCCGGCCCTGGAGACGGCGCGGGAGGCGTGGTTCGCCGCCGACGACCTGGCGGCGCAGAAGGCTGCGGCGGAACAGGCGCAGCAGGCCGCGTTCGATGCGGTCCCCTACATCCCGCTGGGCCAGTGGTCGCAGCCGACCGCCTTCCGGTCGGACCTGTCCGGCTTCGTGCGCGGTTCCAACCCGCTGTTCTGGGGGGTCCGGCGAGGCTAGCGGGTCCGGCTTGCCGCCGGGGCGATCGGGTTCCACTGTTCGCGTGCGATAAACACGAAGAACGGGGAAACGAGAATGGCCGCATCCAGGCTGTCACGCCGTCGCGCCCTGAGCACCGCTGCCGCCACGGCCGCGCTGCCGTTGGTGCATATCCGCACCGCCGGCGCTGCGGGCAAGCTGGTGGTCGGGCTGACCGACCACTGGGTGATCGAGGGCAACGACTGCATGCGTCGCCTCGTGCAGGAATGGGCCGACCGCAACAAGGTGGATGTGGCGCTGGAGTTCGTGACCAGCACCGGCGGCAAGAACCTGCTGACACTGGCGACCGAAGCGCAGTCCCGCACCGGCCATGATATTCGCGCGTTCCCGACCTGGATGGTCCATCAATATGCCGACCGGATGGAGCCGATGGACGACGTGATGGGCCGGCTGACGGCCACGTACGGGCCGGTGTCCCCCGTCAACGCGTACCTGGCCAGGATCGACGGCGTATGGCGCGCCATCCCGTGCAGCCCGATGAGCAAGCACATGGCGAGTTGCGCGCGGCTGGATGTGTTCCGCGACCGCTGCGGGATCGACGTGCAGGCGATGTACCCGGCGCGGGCGGAGCATACCGCGGCCTCGGATGGGTGGACGTATGACGCGATGCTGGCCGCAGCGCCGGCCTGCCGGGCGGCTGGCATGCCGCTGGGGCTGACGTTGTCCAACGCCGGCGACGCGGTGGATTGGTGCGGCTCGCTGTTCGCCGGGTTCGGGGCCCAGCTCGTGGGTTCGGACGGGCAGGTGACGGTACGGTCCGATGCCGTGCGAGCGGTGCTGGCGTATGCCCAGACGCTCGTGCCGCATATCGACCCGGGGGTGTTCGGCTGGGACGGGGCAGGCAACAACCGCGCGCTGATCTCCGGGCGGAGCGCGCTGATCTTCGACGCGCCGTCCGCCTGGTCGGTAGCGAAGAAGGACGCGCCGCACGTCGCCGAAGCCATCTGGGGCTTCCCGAACCCGGCCGGTCCGGCGGGGCGCTTCGTGCCGTACGTGCCGATTTATTGGGGGGTCTGGTCGTTCGCGTCGAACAAGAGTGCCGCGAAAGACCTGCTGGAGCACCTGTCGCAGCGCGAGCAGGTGCAGGCGATGGCGAACGCAACGCACGGCTACGACATCCCGCCGTTCCAGAGCATGACCGATTTCGACGTGTGGGAGCGGGAGGGACCACCCGCCGGCCTGTGGTTCAACTACCCGGTGAAGCCGCACCACCACGCGCAAACGATCGTCGCCGGCTATCCGGCGCCGCCGGAGATCGCGGTGCAGATCTACAACAACGCGACGATGCCGCAGATGATCCAGCGCGTGGGGCCGGGCGGCATGAGCGTGGACGCGGCGATCGCCTGGGCCGAGGGGGAGCTGGCCTCCTTCGCGCGGGGATAGCGCGCGTTCCCGGTGACCGGAAACCCGCGCCGGCGCTGCTCGCCTGCATACCCGCACTCGACGCGGGCCCTCGCGAGCTGAGGCGCGCAGCACGGCAAGCTGCGGAGCCCGGGTCGAACCTCAACGGCAATGCACGCATCTGATACCAACGGCCGTTGGCACTGACCGTCCCACCGTCATGGCCGGCCTCTGTGCCGGCCATCCGTGAGGCAGAGTGCCGCGACAGATGGCCGGGACGAGCCCGGCCATGACGACGTGGCAGAGACAGCCCATGAGTCGGTCTCAGCGGCGGTTGGTATTACAGCCCGAAGAAGGGACGCAGCCGGATGCCCAGCCAGCAGCCGGGCAGCACGGC
>JARLIJ010000043.1 GCA_031291795.1 Acetobacteraceae bacterium
ATGAGCGACGGGCCGCCGGCGAAGGTGGTGATCAACGAGTATCTCGACGTCGCGCGCGGCTTCTTCGACGGCGCGGAGCCGGGCATGGCGAATGCGGTGCTGGACCGGCTGGCGCGGCTGCTGCGCCCGCACGAGTTCGGCAACTGATTGCCGGCCGGCAGGCCCCGCGATGGACGCGTCCGACCTGCGCATGTTCGAGGCGGTGGCGCGGCTGGGCGGTATCGGGCGGGCCGCGGCGGAACTGAACACCGTACAGTCGAATGTCACGGCGCGCATCCAGGCGTTGGAGCATGACCTGGGCTGCACGCTGTTCGACCGCCACAGCCGTGGCGTCACGCTGACCGAGGCGGGCACGCGCCTGCTGCCCTATGCGGCCGAGGTGGCCGATGTGCTGGCACGCGCGCGGCGGGCGGTGCTGGATGACGGGACGCCGCGCGGACCGCTGGTAATCGGCTCGCTCGAGACCACGGCCGGCCTGCGCCTGCCGCCGGTGCTGGCGGCGTTCAGCCAGGCCTGCCCGGCGGTCGACCTGACCCTGCGCACCGGCACCACGGCCGAGTCGATCGCCGACGTCCTGGCGCGGCGGCTGGAGGGCGCGTTCGTCGCCGGCCCGGTCGATCATCCCGACCTGCTGCAGACCGTCGTGTTCCGCGAGGAACTGGTGCTGGTGACCGCCTTTGCCCTGCGCCGGCTGCCCGACCTGCGCCAGGTTGCGGGGTTGCGGACCTTGGTGCTGCGGGTCGGCTGCTCCTACCGCCAGCGGCTGGAGACGGTTTTGGCGACGCGCGGCATTCTGGATGTGCGGTGCCAGGAATTCGGCTCGCTGGACGCCATCCTGGGCTGCATCGGCGCGGGCATGGGCGTGACGTTGCTGCCGCGGGGCGTGGTTGCGGCGGCACAGCGGGAAGGCCGCGTGGCGGTCCATCCGCTGCCGGAGGCCGAGGCAATGGTCGACACCCTGTTCGTCCGCCGTCGCGACGTGCGGATGACGCGCGCGCTGGCCGCCTTCCTGCACCATGTCCAGGCAGCGGAGACGGTCTCGGCAGCCGCGGCCTGACGTTTGCCCGACTGCCGTCACCATGGCGTCGTCCACCGCATCCGGCTTAAATGCCGGCGAAGCAAGCGCGGAGACTGCGATGCCGTTCGATGAGACGGGCCGGCGCCCCGGCCGCCGGCCATCCCGCAACGTGTTGGGCGGGCCGCTGGGGATTTGCTCGACGGAACCGATGACCGGGTTCTTCCGCAATGGCTGCTGCGACACCAGCCCCGAGGATATCGGCAGCCACACCGTCTGCGTCGTGCTGACCGCCGAATTCCTGGCGTTCAGCAAGGAACAGGGCAACGACCTGTCGACGCCGCGGCCGGAATTCGGCTTCGCCGGCCTGAAGCCCGGCGACCGCTGGTGCCTGTGCGCGCCGCGCTGGCAGGAGGCGCTGGAGGCCGACGCCGCCCCCAAGGTCGTGCTGCGCTCGACCGAGGAAGGCGCGCTGCGGCACTGCGCGCTGGCGGACCTGACGCGGTTCGCGATCGACCTCGGCTAGTACCTTTGCGCAGAGGTTCGACCGGTTGAATGACGGCTGCATTCGAGCCGCGGCAGACGCTCGACGGTGCGGCGTCAGAACTCGATAGCGGACACACCGGACTGATCGCGGGCGACCGCTACGCGCCATAGCGGGCATATTTCGTGAGCAGCATGACCGCAGTTTCCCCGGGTGGATTATCAGGCGATTTTTCTCCCCTTCGTTCATATGATTAGCTGCTCACCTATGCCGAGCCAAATCTAAACAACCAACGGGTATTTCTTAGACGGAAAGTCATGTGCGCCGTAATCCGTAAAAGGCCCCTCATAACCAATCAGGTGGAACGTAAGCTGTCTTAGAAGAACTTCCACCTTATGGATGTGATCAAGCAGATTCTGCATATCAACCAGTGTCGGCTTCTCGAGGTCCTGTAACTTTGGATGAACGTGCCTATTGCGGAGATAGTCCCACGCATCTACGTAGTTCTTTTCCACTCGTCCCGCAGCGGCCAGCTCATGTAGGGTGTCTTTTGGGCGCTTGTTACTCATCGCGTTGATCTGCCCTTGGACTCGTCTCACGATTTTTGCTGACAGGTCCTTCTGCTCGTCTAGCCACGCAAGAGCACGCTTCTGATAGAGAGCTAGCTCGTTTGCCTTGTTGCCGTCACTGGCAATGGCGATCAAACCGGTTACAGCCTCCACCGCGACAGAGATGCCGACCGCCCAGGCGTCCACGGAATTCGCTGTCGTCTCGCAGGCGTTGTAGAGGTGATAGGCGACGGGGTTCCAATGCGTACCCTGCGTCTTCTGTGTGACATACGCGAGATACACCCCGAATAAGTGCCAACCATGTTCGTGAAAATGGGATGAGCCGGGTGAAATTGGTGGGCTGAACTGCGTGTGCGCCGTTTTCCGCCATGGTGACGAGAGTTCGAGATGTAATTCCTCATCATGGCTCTGCAATCTAGCACGCCAAAACGCCGACTTGGCTGTCAGGTATTGGAGCGCCTCCTGAATTCGGAGATCGAACGCTACAGGAAGCGGCGTCTCGGAGGTCAATTCCACAACGGTGTAGCCGCTGCCTTCGCGCTGCTGCACTTCAAACTTCGCCCCGCAGGTCTCGAATTCGGCGCGATCCCTGACACGGTAGTGATTTCCATGCTCCTCTGTCTCGCTCATCTGGAGAAGCGGAACTTGATATTCTTCGAAAAAATGGAGGCGGAGATAGTGATGGCGCTGGGGCATGTCGAGATGCGCGGTCATCGACTGCATGTTTCCATGCGCCAGGACAGTCATATCGGTAGCATCCCAATGCGGCACGGGCAACATCCGTGTTGCAGTCCAGCGCGTTCCGTCGTGTCCGGTTGCTTCGAGATCGTAGAACGCCTCGTCCCCATAGAGCTTTCCAGCGCCCCCGCCGAACATCGCCTCTAAATGGCCGAACGGCTTAGCGTTGTGTGTGGCGACGTAGATTTTGAAGATTAATGCGCCACCGTCCGCCTGACGGATGTAGCCCGGGCCTTCGTAGCACTCGCCGCCCTCTTTGTGCTGAGCCAGCACCATGCGCTTGCAATCGATATCGAGCGCGCCTCGGCGAAAGGCGTCGATGGTTTCGTCGATGTCGAACATCCTGACCTTACCTCCGGGCCAATTTGTGCTGCCGTTCCCCTGAATTTGCTCGGGGCAAGCTGCGGCGTCCACCTCGGAGGAACGTCCGATTCAGACACCTTTCGCCCGGAAGCCGCCACTCTGCTCCCCACCCTAAGCCGTCCACCTGAAGGACCCTGAACCCACCGGCATCAGGTTTGGGCAGCCCAGGCGCGCGAAACCCGTCAAAACCTCTGTGCAAGGATGCCAGCCGCCGGATCGGCACGGATCCGGGATGCTGCGCCCCGCCATATACGAAGGTTGACTTTGCAGTTCGCCTTCCTATCTTCCCACCATGAACGAGCAACCGGCTGATCCCGACCCGGCATCCGCTCTCGCGGAGGCACTTCACGCGCTCTTCGGCAAGCTCAAGCGGCGGCTGCGCGGGCAGGCAATCCCCGGCGACCTGACCTGGGCGCAGATCTCCGTCCTCCGCCGGCTGGATCGCGATGGCCCGGCAACGGTGACCACCCTGGCGCGCGCCGAGGGCGTACGCCCACAATCCATGGGGGCCACCATTGCCGCTCTGCAAGCCGCCGAGATGGTGACCGGCGCGCCGGACCCCGACGATGGCCGGCAGACCATCCTGTCCCTCAGCGCCGCCTGCAAGGACTGGATCGAAGCCGGCCGCGCGGCCCGGCAGGATTGGCTGTTGCAGGCCATCCGGACGAAGTTTTCGCCAGCAGAGCAGGAAGAACTCGTGCGCGCCGTCGCGCTGCTCGAGCGCCTGGCCGATCCGTAACCAGCCTCCCGGTTCGGCGCTCCCGGCCGAGCTGCCACGCCACGCCCGCTGGCAACTTCCGGCTGGCAACTGGCCGCCGCCCGGAAGCGCAACGCCACCGATCCGCGCAAGCAAAGGACTGCCGACATGGAATGGACCCACGCTCTCTCGTATTTCTTCGGTGGTGCCGCCCTGACCAACGCCATTCCGCATCTCGTCAGCGGCCTCACGGGGCGGCCGTTTCAAAGCCCGTTCGCGCAACCGTCCGGACAAGGGCTGTCGTCTTCCACCGTCAACGTGCTCTGGGGGTTCTTCAACCTGGCTGTGGGCTATGTCCTGACCTGCCGGGTCGGGCACTTCGACCTGCACGCCACCGGCGATGTCGCGACCCTGGGGCTGGGCAGCCTGCTCGTCGGCGTCCTGTCGGCGCGCCTGTTCGGACGCTTCCACGGCGGCAACGCGCCGCAGCCAACCGCGCGGACCACCCCGTGAGAGGCATCTTCCGCGCGCTCGACAACTACAACTACCGCGTCTGGGCCGCCGGCGCGCTCTGCTCCAACATCGGCACCTGGATGCAGCGCACGGCGCAGGACTGGCTGGTGCTCACCGAACTGACCCACCGCAACGCGCGCGCGATGGGCGTCGTCGTGGCGCTGCAATTCGCGCCGCAGATCCTGCTGCTGCCCTGGACCGGCTTTGCCGCCGACCATCTCGACCGGCGCAAGCTCCTGATCGCCACCCAGGCGGCGATGGGCCTGCTGGCACTGTGCCTCGGCCTGCTCACCGTCACCGGCCTCGTCGCCCTCTGGCACGTCTACCTGTTCGCCTTCCTGCTCGGTTGTGCCGCGGCCTTCGACATGCCGGCGCGCCAGACCTTCGTCGCCGAACTGGTCGGCGAGGCGGATCTGTCGAACGCCGTGGCGCTGAACTCCACCTCGTTCAACGCCGCGCGCACGATCGGCCCGGCGGTCGCCGGCCTGCTCATCGCAGCATTGGGCACCGGCTGGGTGTTCCTGCTCAACGCCGCCTCGTTCCTCGCCGTGCTGGGCTCGCTGGGCCTGCTGCGGACCGACGCCATGCATGCGACCCATCGCGCGGCGCGGCGCCGTGGCAGCCTGGCCGAGGGGTTCCGCTATGTGTGGGGACGGCCCGACCTGAAGGCCGTGCTGCTGATGCTGTTCCTGATGGGTACGTTCGGGTTCAACTTCCCGATCTTCATCTCCACGATGTCGGTGACGGTGTTTCGGGCCGGCGCGGGCGAGTATGGGTTTCTGTCGTCCGTCATGGCGATCGGGTCGGTGGCGGGCGCGCTGCTGGCAGCCAGGCGGTCGAGACCGCAGGTGGCAACACTCCTCGCCGGCATCGCGCTGTTCGGGCTGAGCTGTGCGCTGGCCGCGGTCATGCCCGACATCTGGCTGTTCGGCGTGGCGTTGGCCATCGTGGGCGTGTCTGCGCAGACCGCCACCACCTCGGCCAACAGCCTGGTGCAATTGTCGACCGACCCGGCGATGCGTGGGCGGGTGCTGGCGATCCTGTTGGCGATCGCCCTGGGCGGCATGCCCATCGGCGCGCCGATCGTCGGCTGGGTCGCCGATCGGTTCGGTCCGCGCTGGGCGCTCGGTACCGCCGCCGCCGCGGGCATTGCCGCAGCACTGGTCGGGCTGCGCTATTTGGTGGCGCATCGCCGCCTGCGGGTGCGGTTCGCCGCCGGGCGCCTGCGCGTCAGCATGGATGAGGTCGGCGTATGGTAGGACGGCCAAGACCCTGGAGAGGCCAACCCGCGTGTCCGACCTGCCCGCCGAATTCGCCTTGATCGCCCGCCATTTCCGCCCGCTCGCCGGCCCGGGGGCGCTCGACCTGCGTGACGACGCCGCCCTGCTCGCGCCGCCGCCTGGCCGGGAACTCGTGCTGACAGTCGACGCCATGGTCGCCGGCGTGCATTTCCTGCCGGACGACCCGCCCGACCTGGTGGGCCGCAAGCTGCTGCGCGTGAACCTGTCGGACCTCGCCGCCAAGGGCGCCGTGCCGCTGGGCTACCTGATGACCGTGTCCACCCCGAAGGCCACGCCGGAGTCCTGGTACGCCGCCTTCGCCGCCGGCCTCGCCGCCGACCAGGTGCAGTACGGCATCACGCTGCTGGGCGGCGACACCACCTCGACCCCCGGGCCGATCTCGCTGTCGCTGACCGCGATCGGCCATGTCGCGCCCGGCACCGCGGTGCACCGCTTCGGTGCCCAGGCGGGCGACGGCATCTGGGTCACCGGCACGATCGGCGACGGCGCGCTGGGCCTGGCCGTGGCGACCGGACGGCTGGCCGACCCGAGCGGCTATTTGCTGGAGCGCTACCGGCTGCCGCAGCCGCGGGTGGGGCTGGCGATCTGCGGCGTGGCCTCGGCCGGGATGGACGTGTCGGACGGGCTGGTCCAGGACCTCGGCCATATCTGCCGCGCCTCCGGCCTCGGCGCCACCATCGAGGCCGCCCGCGTCCCGCTGTCCGACGCCGCCCGCGCCGCCGGTCCGGACTGGCTGAAAACCTGCCTCGCCGGGGGCGACGACTACGAGCTGCTGCTAGCCGTCCCGCCGGCGCACGAGGCCGCCCTGCAGCGGGCCGCGTCAGCCGCCGGCATGGCTGTCACGCGCATCGGCAGCTTCCATCAAGGCGAGCCGCTTGTCATGGTGCGCGACGCCAGCGGAGAACCCCTTGCTCTCGAACGGGGCGGCTGGAGCCATTTCTGACTGCTGCGGGGTCTGATGGTGCCGGGTCCGATGATGCCGGGTCTGAGTGCTGTTGGGGCGTCCAAGGGAAAGCGTGCATGAACCGGAACGTGTGGCTGCTGTTTGCCTGCCAGGCGATGATGAACGCCGTCATGTCGGGCCAGGTCATCATGGCCTCGCTGATCGGCCACCAGCTCACCGGCGGTTCCACCCTCACCACCCTGCCGATGGCCATCCAGATGCTGGCCGTCATGAGCGCCTCCATCCCGGCGGGCATCGTGTTCGCCCGCCTCGGCCGCAAGCCGGGCTTCTGGCTGGGCTGCGCGCTGTCGCTGTGCGGCTCGGCGACGTTTGCGACCGGCGTCTGGCGGGGCGATTTCCTGCTGTACTGCCTGGGCGCGATCCCCGCCGGCATGGGCTTCGGCATCTCCCAGCATCTGCGCTTCGCCGCCGCCGAGGTCGCCTCCCACGACGCGCGGGCGCGCGCGGTCTCCCTGGTGCTGGCCGGCGGCGTGCTGGCCGCGATCGTCGGGCCGGAGATGGTCAAGCAGACCAACGGGCTAATCGGCGGCTACCGGTTCCTCGCGACGTATCTGTATCTGCCGGTGCTGCCGATCGCCACGGCGATCCTGCTGGCGTTCATCAAGCTGCCGCCGGCCCCGCCCCGGGTCAGCGTGCCGGTGCCGTTCAGCGCGATCATCGCGCGCCCGACCTTCCTGACCGCGGTGGTGGCCTCGCTGGTCGGCTATGGCACGATGAACCTGGTGATGGCGTCCACCCCGCTGCAGATGCTGCTGTGCGGCTTCGGCGTGGGCGACAGTGCGGACGTGATCCGCGCGCATTCCGTGGCGATGTTCCTGCCGGGCTTCGTCACCGGGCGGCTGATCCAGCGCTTCGGGGTGTACCGGATCATCCTGGCCGGCGCGGCGTTGACCGCGGCCTGCGTGGTGGTGAACCTGGCGTTCGTGCCGCTGTTCGGGACCTTCATGGTGGCGCTGGCGCTGCTGGGGATCGGCTGGAACTTCATGTTCGTGGGCGGCACGACGCTGCTGGCCTCGTCGCACGAGTCGGTGGAGCGGGTACGGGTGCAGGCGACCCACGACTTCATCGTGTTCGGCGGCGTGGCCGGCACGGCGTTCGCGTCGGGCGCGGTGCACACGGCGTTCGGCTGGGATGCGCTGAACCTGACCGTGGTGCCGCCGGTGGCGCTGGCGGTGGGCGTGGTGTGCTGGCATTGGGCGGCGCGGCGGCGGCTGGTGGCGGCGTAGGGCGCACGCGCAGGCCGCAATGCGGGCCGGTCCAGCGGCGCACGCCCGACCGATACGCGCCAGCAAACACATGATGCGTCGGCCTGGGGAGCGAACCGGCGGTACCTGCTCACACCCGGAACGGTCTTTGCGGCTGGCCGCGGCTGACCGACCGCACGAACCCCGCCCGCGAGAAGCGCCTCGGCCGTCCCACCGGCTACGAGCATGCGTATCCGAACCTGCACGCCCGAGACCCGTTGGCTGTGCGTCCGTGCATCCACCCGTTGCCCAGGGCCGAACGCGACGACCCTGGACCGTGGACCCGGCAGCGACCCATCCCGACCAGTGCCCCAAGCGCCCCAGGGCTGCACAGAATGCCAGCCCTCCTGTCCCGGGCTATCGCATATGGCGATTTGGGACAGTCCTGGCTTGGCGGTGCCAGATGGGGTCGAAAGAAAAAGCAAGACTCTAACACAGATTTAGATGATGAAGGGCACAGATTGCACAGAAAGAAGCAAAAATGTAACAACAGAACGCCTTCCTGCTTAGCTTTCCGCGTAATCCGTGTGCTTCATCATCTAAATCTGTGTTAGATTCTTACTTGCTTCTTCATGCCGCGAAATTCTTCCACCGCTAGGTATCCATGCCGTCGGCAGGCGCAAATGCGATAGCCCTGCCCTCCTGTCGCTCTCAGATTGCAAATGCGAACGGTTATCGATACTCTGCCCTCCAGAGGACGGGCGGCGCGCCGCAGACCCAACCGCCCGATCCGGAACCCAACCCGATGCCCGATGCCCTGACGACGCCTTCCGAGCTCTCCCTGGCCGAACTCCCCCTGGCCGACCTCAGCCTCGCCGACCTGCGCAAGGGTCAGCGCGCCGTGGTGATCGCGCTCGACGAAGCCGGGGTCGTCACCCCCCTCCCTCCCGGCGAACTCGAACGCCGGCTGATCGAGATGGGCGTCCTGGAAGGCGCCCAGCTCGAAATCATGCACGAAGGCTTCCCCGGCGCCGACCCGATCGCCGTGCGCGTCGACGAACACGTCCTGGCGCTGCGCCGCAACGAGGCACGCGCGGTCCGGGTCACGCCGCTCGCCCCCAGGCGCTGACCGGCCCCCGGAAACCCCACCAGAAAACCCCCGAAGGACGACCTGCTCATGTCCGCTTCCGTGGCACTCCTCGGTTCGCCGCGCATCGCGCTGGTCGGCAATCCGAATTGCGGCAAGACGGCGCTGTTCAACGCGCTGACCGGCAGCCACCAGAAAGTCGCGAACTACCCCGGCGTCACCGTGGAGCGGAAGGTCGGCCAGTTCGTCAGCCCCTCCGGCCAGCGCGTCCAGGTGATCGACCTGCCGGGCACCTACTCCCTGCTCGCCCGCAGCCCCGACCAGGCGGTGACGCGCGACGTGGTCCTCGGCCGCTTCGCGCATGAGGCACCGCCCGACGTCGTGGTGTTCGTCGCCGACGCCACCAACCTCCGCCTCAACCTCAGCCTCGCCATGGAGCTCAAGCGGCTCGGCCGCCCCATCATCCTGGCGCTGAACATGATGGACGTGGCCGAACAGCGCGGCTGCCACATCGACCCCGCGGTGCTGTCGGCCGAACTCGGCATGCCGGTGGTGCCCACCGTCGCGATCAAACGCGCCGGCATCGCCGGGCTGCTGGCCGAGATCGACACCCTCACCCCCGGCGTGGACCGCAATATCGGCGCCTGCGAGTGGACCGAACCCGGCCCCTCCGACCTGCGCAGCTTCCGCCGCGAGATCGACCGCGTGCTGGCCGGCGCGATGCGCGATGCCGGCCGGCCGCCCGCCTGGACCCGCCGGCTCGACCGGGTGCTGCTGCATCCGCTGGCCGGCACCCTGGCCCTGCTGGCGGTGCTGTTCCTGATGTTCCAGGCGGTGTTCGCCTGGGCTGCCGCGCCGATGGACCTGATCGACCACGGCATGACCCTGCTGCAGAGCTTCGTCGGCAGCGCCATGCCGGAGGGCCCGCTGAAAAGCCTCGTCTCCGACGGCATCATCGCCGGCGTCGGCAGCGTGGTGATCTTCCTGCCGCAGATCCTGATCCTGTTCCTGTTCATCCAGATCCTGGAAGCGTCCGGCTACATGGCGCGCGCCGCCTTCCTGCTGGACCGCATGATGGGCGGCGTCGGCCTGCACGGCCGCGCCTTCATCCCGCTGCTGTCCAGCTTCGCCTGCGCCATCCCAGGCATCATGGCCGCCCGCACCATCGAAAACCGCGCCGACCGGCTGGTGACGATCATGATCGCGCCGCTGATGACCTGCTCCGCGCGGCTGCCGGTCTACACGCTGATCATCGCCGCCTTCATCCCCAACCTGATGGTGGCGGACGGCTTCGTCGGGCTGCAAGGCCTGGTGATGTTCGGGCTGTATGCCGCCGGCATCCTGGCCGCGCTGGCCGTGGCCTTCGTGCTCAAGCGCACCACGCTGCGCGGCGCGCGCGAGCCGCTGCTGATGGAACTGCCCGCCTATCGCTGGCCCAACCCGCGCGACGTGCTGCTGGGGCTGCTGGAGCGCGGGCGGATCTTCCTGGTGCGCGCCGGCACGATCATCTTCGCGATCATGGTGCTGCTGTGGTTCCTGTCGTCCTGGCCGCAGCCGCCGGCCGGCGCCACCGGCCCGGCGATCGACTACAGCCTGGC
>JARLIJ010000240.1 GCA_031291795.1 Acetobacteraceae bacterium
ACCAGCCGACGCTGGCCACCGACATGGGCGCGCTGCAGGAGCGGATCACCTCGACCAATAAGGGCTCGATCACCTCGGTGCAGGCGATCTACGTGCCGGCCGACGATCTGACCGATCCGGCGCCTGCCACGTCCTTCGCCCACTTGGACGCCACCACCGTGCTGTCGCGGCAGATCGCCGAACTGGGCATCTATCCGGCGGTGGACCCGCTGGACTCGACGTCGCGCTCGCTCGACCCGCGGATCGTGGGGGAAGAGCACTACAACGTGGCGCGCGAGACCCAGCGCATCCTGCAGACCTACAAGTCGCTGCAGGACATCATCGCCATTCTGGGCATGGACGAGCTGTCGGAAGAGGACAAGCTGGTCGTGGCCCGAGCGCGCAAGATCCAGCGCTTCCTGTCGCAGCCGTTCCATGTGGCGGAAGTGTTCACCGGCTTCCCCGGCAAGCTGGTGCCGGTGGCCGACACGGTGCGCAGCTTCAAGGCGATCTGCGCCGGCGAATACGACCACCTGCCGGAAGCCGCCTTCTACATGGTGGGCACGATCGAGGAAGCGGTGGCCAAGGCTGAGACGCTGAAGGCCAACGCCTGACCGTCCCAACGCCTGACCGTCGACGCCTGCTGACCTTGGGGACCTGAACCGATGCCGACCAACCTGGAGATCGTCAGCCCGGATCGGCTGCTGCTGTCCCGTCCGGTGGATATGGTGGTGATCCCGGCCGCGGAAGGCGACATGGGTGTGCTGGAGGGCCACACGCCGATGATCGTCACGCTGCGCGGTGGCACGATCGCGCTGTACGAGGGCGACCGGATCACCGACCAGATCTATGTCGCCGGCGGGTTTGCCGAGGTCACGCCGGAGCGCTGCACCGTGCTCGCCACCCAGGTGGTGCCGGTTGGCGAACTGAACCGGACGGACGCCGAACAGCGTCTGGCCGAGGCCGAGGCGGCCTACGAAGCCGCCGACAAGCGTGATGGCGCCACGGAAGATGCCGCGCTGGATCGCGTGCAGTCGGCGCGGGCGATGGTTGAGGCGGCAGGCTAGGTCTGCTTCCGGCTGACTGGAAACCTGCCATTGTCAGAGATCGTCATGGCCGGGCTTGTCCCGGCCATGACGGCATGGGTTTTCCAGCCACCGTGAAACCGCTCTAGAGCGTTCGCTCACCCCACCCCTGGGCTTGTCCGGGGGGCAACATTTGCTACCCCAAGGCATCGTTGAAAGTGCCATGCTGTCCCCGGACCGAAGCCCGGGGACGGTCGCTGCTCAAGTCGGTTCAGGCGCCGACCACCGCGCCCTGCGTGTTGACGTACAGCGCATAGATCGACTTGCTCGCGCACATCAGCAGCCGGTTACGCTTCTCCCCGCCGAACACCAGGTTGGGGCAGCGCTCCGGCAGGCGGATACGGCCGATCATCTTGGCTTGCGGCGACAGGACGATGACGCCGTCCTCGGCCTCGCCCATGCCCCAGCCGCACCACAGGTTGCCGTCGACATCAGCCCGGAAGCCGTCCGCGGCCCCGTTGCCGCAATCGTAGAACACCCGGCGGTTGGTCGCGCTGGTCCCGTTGGGTGCCACGTCATAGACCACGATCAGCCGGTTCGGCGTGGCGCGCGCCTCGATGACGTACAGCTTGCTTTCGTCGGGCGAGAAGCACAGGCCGTTCGGCCCGCGGATATCCCCGTCGATGATGGTGACCTTCTTCGTCTCCGGGTCGATCCGGTAGACCCGGCCGGGTGTCGTAGGCGGCTGCATGGCTTCCAGCATGTTCGGGCCGAACGCCGGGTCGGTGAACCAGATCGAGCCGTCGGACTTGCAGACGATATCGTTGGGCGAATTGAATGGCTTGCCCTCGGGCCCGCGGTCGGCCATCACCGTGATCGTGCCGTCGTGTTCGGTGCGGGTGACCCGCTGGGTCATGTGCTCGCAGGTCACCAGGCGGCCCTGCCGGTCGCGGGTATTGCCGTTCGAGAAGTTGGAGGGCTTGCGGAACGTGTAGAGCTGGCCGGTTTCCTCATCCCACCGCATCATGCGGTTGTTGGACACGTCGCTGAATATCAGCTGCCGTGTGTCGCCGAACCAGGTCGGCCCCTCGGCCCACCGCAGGCCGGTAGCGATCCGCTCCACGGCCGACAGCGCCAGCCGATAGCGCTCGAAGCTGGGATCGAGCACCTCGACCGCCTTGTCGGGAAACCGATCGGCTGGCGCCCAGTCGGCCAGGGCGGCACGGCTGCCGGCGACGGCCATCACGGCTCCGGCGGTGGTTAACAGGGTCCGTCTTGATTGTTGCATGCCTGTGAGATCCTTGGTTTTTTGTTGCGCGGTGAGCGGGCCGCCAAGGGCCAGGCTGTGTGGCTGGGAGGCGGCACGCCATCGGGCAGTTCGATCGAGCACGGGTCGCGAGGTGTCTGGGGATGCCGCGGCGGGCATGGCCCTCCAGGCAGCGCGTGCAGCGCGGCATCATCAGATCGCTGGTGCCTTCTTGGAGCACGGCAACACTTGGTCACATTCGGACCGCCCTTCCATTGATCCAACTCAATGCGCGCGAGGATCGATGCGAAAACGGGATATTCCGTGTTGCCGCGCCGGAATGGCCGTCGGCAGGAGCCAGCCGCTCCGATGAAACAACCGAAGAAAACAGCACGGCCGGATGCGTCCAGGACGCCCAGGGGGGACCAAAAGCATGCAGCGGGCCGAACCGCCGCAGGGCAGGTTCATGCGTCCGTGAGGTTGGGGGGCTGGTATGCTTCAGCCGCGGGTCCGTCCAAAGCCGACTCCTGCCCGCCATACCGTGGCGCCAATGCCACGTTTCACACAGGCTTTCCTGCCGAGACCCTTCCGAATCCGCACGGTCGGTGCCAGCTTCCCCCTTGAATGGCACAACTCTATATACCGCTACGCTCGGACGCGGCCCGCCGCTGGCCGGGTTCGACACCATTGGAGCAGGCGCGGACCCGACGATGAAGCGAACCCCGCGATGAAGCACTGGCGGATCGACGAAGTGGCCTGGGATCGGTTCGACCCCACCAAGGTCGACCCGGACCTGATTCCACTGGTCAAAGCGGCCGCGATGGTGGAGCGCAACGGGCGCGACTACGCCACGTATCTCTCCCGGGTGTTCGGCGACGATCCCGCTTTCCGTGAGGCCGCCGATTACTGGGCCGAGGAGGAAGTGCAGCACGGCGACGCCCTCGCCAAATGGGCGACGCTGGCCGACCCGTCCTGGGACTACACCCTGGCGTTCCAGCGCTACCGCGACGGCTACAAGCTGCCGCTGGATGCCGAAGCCTCGATCCGGGGGTCCCGCACCGGGGAGCTGATTGCACGCTGCATGGTAGAGACCGGCACCTCCAGCTATTACACCGCACTCGGCGAAGCGACCGACGAGCCGGTGCTGAAGCAGGTCTGCAAGCTGATCGCGGCCGACGAATACCGGCATTTCAAGCTGTTCTACGACCACATGCGGCGTTACCTCGCCCGCGAGCACATCGGGGTATGGCGCCGCGTCCGCATCGCGCTCGGCCGCATCGGCGAGTCGGAGGACGATGAACTGGCCTATGCCTGGTACTGCGGCAATCAGCCCGCCTCGGTCCCCTACCACCACCAGCGCTGCACCGCGGCCTATATGGGTCCAGCCATCCGCTTCTACCGCTACCGCCATATCGAGCGCGGCACCGGCATGATCCTCAAGGCCATCGGCCTGCCGCCGCGCGGCCGGCTGTCCGGGGTCGCAACCCGTCTCGCCTGGCGCCTGCTGCAATGGCGCCAGCACCGCTTCGCCCGGCAGCTCGCCGCATGACGCCCGCCGAGGCGCCCGCAGAGATGCCGGGTGCCCCAAATGGGATGCCAGAGGGGACACCAAAGGGGGCGGCCCTCGAGCGGGGCGAGCGGATCGCCAAGTGGATCGCGCGGGCGGGGGTGGCCAGCCGGCGGGACGTCGAGCGGCTGCTGGCCGAGGGCCGGGTGTCGCTCAACAACGTGCCTGTCACCCATCCGGCGACCTTCGTCACGCCCGGCGACCTGGTCGTGGTCAACGGCACGCTGGTCGATCCGCCGGACCGCACGCGGCTGTGGCGCTACCACAAGCCCGCCGGGCTGGTGACCACGCATCGCGACCCGGAAGGCCGCCCCACGGTGTTCGACAAGCTGCGCGAGCAATTGCCGCGGGTGATCAGCGTCGGCCGGCTCGACCTGACCAGCGAGGGGTTGCTGCTGCTGACAAATGACGGTGGCCTGGCGCGCCGGCTGGAGCTGCCCGCCACCGGCTGGATCCGCCGCTACCGCGTGCGGGTGCATGGGACGCCCGACGCTGCCGCCCTGGCGGCTCTGGCGCGCGGCGT
Source organism: Acetobacteraceae bacterium (assembly GCA_031291795.1). Classification (GTDB taxonomy): domain Bacteria; phylum Pseudomonadota; class Alphaproteobacteria; order Acetobacterales; family Acetobacteraceae; genus Rhodopila. The sequence goes on from JARLIJ010000240.1 coordinate 4,341, forward strand.
CACCGTCGAGGGTGTGCGCTACGGGCCGATCGAGGCCGCCATCGACAGCCGCAAGGGCGAGAACGCCTGGCTCACCGTCAGCCTGAAGGAGGGCCGCAACCGCGAGATCCGCCGGGTGATGACGCATCTCGGCCTGCCGGTGACGCGGCTGATCCGGGTCGCCTAC
>JARLIJ010000241.1 GCA_031291795.1 Acetobacteraceae bacterium
AGATCCGGTCACGTGACGGCGCTATCACCCCCTGATCACATTGGTTGCATTGCCTCACCAAAATTTGCCGTGCCGGGGGCAATGTTAAGACACAATTCATTGCCATCCTCCGAAAGTCAGCTGGCTAGAACGCCATAGCGAAACACGGGGATATGACAGTGATGTGCATGACGGATTCAGGCACCCTCACGTTGACCGGTCTGCTGCAGGATCCGCTGACGCGCATGCTCATGCGCAGCGACGGGGTATCGGAGCAGGATTTCTCGGACCTGTTGTTGCGCGTGAAGGACTGCCTGCTTGCCCGCCATGGCTCTGCTCCGCTTGGCCAACCGGCCGAGGAGGTCCTGGGCAGCTGACGGCGCGCCGCGACGCCGCGCCCGCATGGCAGCCCATGACGCGCGCCGTCCCAGATGTCGGCGAAGTTGACACAGTCATGCGGGCTCGTGAGGGGGGGGCTCGCAAGTCGTTCGCGCGTTTCACATTTCTTACGTGGCATGGGACATGCATCAAAGGCCTTGACCGCTTGGGGGAAGTGGCTCTGCTCCGGGGAGGGCGACCGAACATGCCTCGCGTCGTGGACCGTATGACCTTGCTCGCTCTGTTGCTTGGCACCGCGACGCCGTTCGTCGTGACCGGAGCAATCCAGGTCCTGCCATCGCAGGTGGCCCTTGGACTGGCCGCCTGGATCCTCGCGTCCGTGCCGCTTGGAATCAGCATCGGCCACTGCGTGCTGAACGACGAATAGGCCCTACAGCTCTTCCACCTGCTCCACGCCGTGCAGCGATTTCAGCGCCTGTGCCAGCCTGGGCGTGACGTTGAAGCTGCCCGGCAGCGCGATCTCCACGCTCTGCGCCGATCCCACCCACGGCACCAGGATCACCCGGCCGCGCCCGCCGGCCTCACGCCCCAGCAGGTCGCGGATGTGGGGAACGGCCTCGGTCTCCCGCAGCCAGACGCGGATTGCGGCGCCCGCGTTGGCGGCGGCATCGTCCAGCGGCATCACGTCATGGGCGGTGATCCGCAGCGCCTCGCCCTCGACCTTCAACTCCGCCGTTATCAGCACGTTCGCGCCATTGGCGATATACGGGCGGGCGCGGCCGAGGACTTCGCTGAACAGCGTCACCTCGCAGGAGCCGGCGGCATCGGTGATCCGCACCCAGGCCATGCGGCTGCCGGTGCGGGTGATGCGCTCCTTGATCGCCACAACACTGCCGGCCAGTTTGACACGCGTCACGCCGGCCTGGGCGCGGGCCTCGATCTGCGCGCTGGAGACGACGCCCAGGCGGCGCAGCGCCCCGGCATAGGCATCCAGCGGATGGGCGGTGAGGTGGAAGCCGACCGCCTCGGCCTCGAACGCCAGGCGATCGAGCGACGTCCAGTCCGGCACGTCCAGCAAATGCAGCGGTTCGGGCCGGTTCGCCACACCGCCGAACAGGGCGATCTGGCCGCTGGCCTTCTCCTCCATCTGCGCGTGGGCCCGCCGCAGGACGGTGTCGGCCGCGGCGAACAGCTTGGCGCGGTTGTCGTCCATACGATCGAAGGCACCGGCCCGGACCAGGTTCTCCAGTTGCATGCGGTTGAGCTGGCGCGGATCGACCCGCCCGGCGAAATCGGCGAGGTCCGCGAACGCGATGTCCCCGCGCGCGGCCACCACCGCCTCCATCGCCGAGAATCCGACCTTCTTCACCGCTGCCAGGGCGTAGCGGATGGCGAGCTTGCCGTCCCCCGGGTCAAGCGCCCGGGGGCTTGCCTCCAGCGGCTCGACAGAAAAATCGGCGCCCGAGAGGTTGATGTCCGGCGGCAGGATGCGAATTCCGGACCGTTCGGCCTCCTGCTTCAGGGCGGCCAGCCGGTCGGTGTTGTTGATCGCCAGGCTCATGCAGGCGGCGATGAAGACTTCCGGATGGTTCGCCTTCAGCCAGGCGGTCTGGTAGGCGACCAGGGCATAGGCCGCGGCATGCGATTTGTTGAAGCCGTAATCGGCAAACTTGGCCATGAGGTCGAACACCTCGGTGGCCTTCGCCGGATCGATGCCGCGCTCGATCGCGCCCTTGGTGAAGATCTCGCGCTGCGCCTCCATCTCGGCGGCGATCTTCTTGCCCATGGCGCGGCGCAACAGGTCGGCACCGCCCAGGCTGTAGCCCGCCATCTTCTGGGCGATCTGCATCACCTGCTCCTGGTAGACCATGATGCCGTAGGTCTCGGCCAGGATGTCGTGGATCTCGGGATGCGGCGCGTGCCATTGCTCGCCGTGCTTGCGCCGGCAGTAATCGGGGATGTTGGCCATCGGGCCGGGGCGGTACAGCGCGACGGCGGCGATCAGGTCCTCGAACCGGTCGGGCCGCATCTGGCGCAGGGTGTCGCGCATCCCCTGGCCTTCCATCTGGAACACCCCGCCGGCATCGCCCTTCGCCAGCATGTCGTAGGTACGCTTGTCGTCCAGCGGCAGGTGGTGCAGATCGACGGCGATCCCGAGGCCGGTGAGAAAATTCTCCGCGCGGCGCAGGATCGTCAGCGTGGTCAGTCCCAGGAAGTCGAATTTCACCAGCCCCGCCTGCTCGACGTATTTCATCGAGTATTGCGTGACCAGGAAGTCCGATTTCGGATCGCGGTACAGCGGCACCAGCTCGACCAGCGGCCGGTCGCCGATCACCACACCGGCGGCATGGGTGGAGGCGTGGCGATACAGCCCCTCGACCTGCAGCGCGATCTCCAGCAGCCGCGCCACCGCCTCATCGTCGTCGCGCATCGCCTGCAACCGAGGCTCGCCGTCCACCGCCTGCTGCAGCGTCACCGGCTTGGCCGGGTTGTTCGGGATCAGCTCCGCGACCTTGTTGACCTGGCCGAACGGCAGGCCCAGCACACGGCCCACGTCGCGCACCGCGGCCCGCGCCTGCAGCTTTCCGAAAGTGATGATCTGCGCCACCCGGTCGCCGCCGTATTCGTTGCGGACATAGTCGATGACCTTGTCCCGTCCTTCCTGGCAGAAATCAATGTCGAAGTCGGGCATCGATATG
>JARLIJ010000242.1 GCA_031291795.1 Acetobacteraceae bacterium
ATAGGCGAACAGGGTGATCGAGAGCTTCCGGGTGTCTGTCCATGGGTAACGGGAGGGCACAACTCCCCCTCCCTCAAGGGGAGGGGGAGAAATTCTGCAGCCGTCCTTGGGAGCCCACGCCATGAAGGCCGGCATCGTCGTCTTCCCCGGCATCAACCGGGAGCGCGACATGGCGATCGCGCTGGCCCAGTCCGCCGGCGCACCGCCTCGCATGGTCTGGCACAAGGAAACCGACCTCGCCGGCCTGGATCTGGTCGTGATCCCCGGCGGCTTCAGCTTCGGGGACTACCTGCGCTGCGGCGCCATGGCCGCCCACTCCCCGGTCATGCGCGCGGTCCATGAGCACGCCGCCCGCGGCGGTTACGTCCTGGGGGTCTGCAACGGCTTCCAGATCCTCGTCGAGGCCGGGCTGCTTCCCGGCGCCCTCCTGCGGAACGCCTCTTTGCGTTTCCTTTCAATGGATTGCCACATGCGCGTCGAACGCGCCGACACCGTCTTCACCGCCCGCTACCAGCGAGGCCAAACCTTCCGCGCAGTCATGGCGCATGGCGACGGCAACTACTTCGCCGACGACGCCACGCTCGACCGGCTGGAGGGCGAGAACCTGGTGGCGTTCCGCTACGCCACGCCCGAGGGTGACGTCACCGCCGCCGCCAACCGCAACGGCAGCGCCCGGTCGATCGCCGGGCTGTTCAGCCCCAATCTGCGGGTCCTGGGCCTGATGCCGCATCCGGAGGACCTGGTGGATCCGCTGATGGGCGGGACCGATGGCAAACCGCTGTTCGACGCGATCGCTGCCGCATGATGCAGAAAGAAGTCAACCAGGACCTCGCCCGCGAATTCGGCCTCAGCGCTGAAGAATATGGGCGTGTGCTGGAGATCATGGGGCGGACCCCGACCCTGACCGAACTCGGTGTGTTCAGTGCCATGTGGTCGGAGCATTGCTCCTACAAATCCTCGCGCGTCTGGCTGAAACAGCTTCCCACCAAGCGGCCCTGGGTCATCCATGGGCCCGGCGAGAATGCCGGCGTCATCGATATCGGCGACGGCCTGGCTGCCATCTTCAAGATGGAGAGCCACAACCACCCCAGCTTTATCGAGCCTTATCAAGGTGCTGCGACCGGCGTTGGCGGCATCCTGCGGGATGTGTTCACGATGGGCGCGCGCCCGATCGCCAACCTCAACGCCCTGCGCTTCGGCCGGCCGGAGAACCCGCGGACCAAGCGGGTGGTCGACGGCGTGGTGCGCGGCATCGGCGGCTACGGCAATTGCATCGGCGTGCCGACGGTGGGCGGCGAGGTCAACTTCCACGCCGCCTATGATGGCAACCCGCTGGTCAACGCCATGACCGTGGGCATCGCGCCGATCGACCGGATCTTCCTGTCCGCGGCCGCAGGTATAGGCAATCCGGTGGTCTATGTCGGCTCCAAGACCGGGCGCGACGGCATCCATGGCGCCACCATGGCCTCGGCCGAGTTCGCCGCCGATTCCGAGGACAAGCGTCCCACCGTCCAGGTCGGCGACCCGTTCACCGAAAAGCTGCTGGTCGAAGCCTGCCTGGAGCTGATGGCGACCGACGCCATCGTCGCGATTCAGGACATGGGGGCCGCCGGCCTGACCAGCTCCGCGGTGGAGATGGCCGGCAAGGGCGGCGTTGGGATCGACCTCGACCTCGACCAGGTGCCGGCGCGCGAGACCGGCATGACCGCCTATGAGTTCATGCTCTCCGAAAGCCAGGAGCGCATGCTGATCGTGCTCCGCCCAGATCGCGAGGATCTTGCGCGGGCGATCTTCGAGAAATGGGACCTGGACTTCTCGGTGGTCGGCCATATCACCGATACCGGCCGCATCACCGTGCGATATCAGGGGGTTGTCGAGGCCGACATTCCACTCGCCCCGCTCGCAGACCAGGCGCCGCAATACACCCGCCCGACCGTCGAGACCCCCAAGGGCGAGAAGCTGAACCCTGCGCGGATTGAGAACCGCGTGGGCCTGGCCCGAGCGCTGGAAACGCTGGTGGGCTGTCCCGATTTGTGCTCCCGCGCCTGGATCTGGGACCAGTACGACGCCACGGTCGGCGGTCAGACGGTGAAACGCCCCGGCGCGGCCGATGCCGCCGTGGTCAAGCTGGAGGGCCTGAAGCGGGCCCTGGCGCTGACCACCGACTGCACGCCGCGCTATTGCGCCGCCGACCCCGAGGCCGGTGGCGCCCAGGCAGTGGCCGAAGCCTGGCGCAACCTGACCGCGGTGGGCGCCAGGCCGCTGGCGATCACCGACTGCATGAACTTCGGCAATCCTGAAAAGCCTGAGATCATGGGGCAATTCGCCGCTGCCATCCGTGGCATGGCGGCCGCCTGTGAGGCGCTGGACTTCCCGGTAGTGTCCGGCAATGTGTCTCTTTATAATGAGACGGAAGGCCGCGGCATCCTGCCGACCCCGGCGATCGGCGGCGTGGGCGTGCTGGACGACGTGTCCCAGGCGGTTGGCCTGGCGCTCTCCCCCTGGCTCGACCTGGTCCTGGTCGGCGCCACCAAGGGCTGGCTCGGACAGTCCCTCTGGCTGCGGGAGATCGCGGGGCGGGAAGACGGCGCACCCCCGCCGGTCGACCTGCCGGCCGAACGCGCCAACGGCGATTTCGTGCGCGCCCAGATCCTGGCGGGCCATGTGCGTGCCTGCCATGACGTGTCGGATGGCGGCGTGCTGGTTGCGGTGGCGGAAATGGCGATGGCCGGCAATGTCGGTGCCCGCCTGTCCTCCCACCCGCGGGAGATCCCCGGCCATGCGTTCTGGTTCGGCGAGGACCAGGCCCGCTACGTCCTGGCCGTGCCGGACAGCGCCACGCTGATCCGCGCCGCCGAGGCCGCCGGGCTGCAGGCCGTGCGGATAGGAACCTCCGGCGGACAG
>JARLIJ010000243.1 GCA_031291795.1 Acetobacteraceae bacterium
GCAGGCCCGCTTCGGGCTTGTCGAAGCACCGGTCGTGACGCTCGATCTCCAGAACGCCGGTCGGCTTGCCCATGGTCGACTCCAGGTGTCTTCGTTAACCACCCCCACCCCTTTGAGGGAGGGGTTTGGGGGGAGGGGGAGCAGTCGCATGTGTGGCCGGCTACTCCGCGGCCACGCTGGCGGCGGCCTGTTCGGCGCGCAGGTCCACCAGCGCACGGCGGTAGTCGCGCGGCATCACTTTGACGAACCGCGCCAGCGTGTTGTCCCAATCGTCCAGCAGTTCCCGGGCCCGCCGGCTGCCGGTGAACAGCAGATGCCGCTCCACCACGATGCGCAGCCGTTCGGCGTCGTAGCGCAGCGGATCGCCCATGCCGTTGTCATCCACGCTGACCGAGCGATGGCGCGGCCGGCCGGGCGCATCCACCAGCCCGATCTCGGGCGGTCCCAGCGGCTCCAGGTCGACCTGCGCCAGGTTGCACAGCCGCTTGAACCTTGCGTGCTCGTCGTAAACGTACGCGATGCCGCCCGACATGCCGGCGGCAAAGTTGCGTCCGGTCTCGCCCAGCACGACCACCACGCCGCCCGTCATGTATTCGCAGCCATGGTCGCCACAGCCTTCCACCACCGTGACGGCGCCTGAATTCCGCACGGCGAAGCGTTCGCCGGCGACGCCCTCGAAATACGCCTCCCCCGCGACCGCGCCGTACAGCACGGTATTGCCCACGATGATGTTCTCGGTCGGCACCCGGCGCGTGCCGTCCGGCTGGCGCACCACCACTCGGCCGCCGGACAGCCCCTTGCCGACATAGTCGTTGGCGTCCCCGGTCAGGCTGAGGCTCACGCCGTGCGCCAGGAACGCGCCGAAACTCTGGCCCGCCGTGCCGGTGAGCGTGACGGCGACGGTGTCCTCCGGCAGCCCGGCATGGCCGTAGCGCCGTGCGATCTCGCCCGAGAGCATGGCGCCCACGGTGCGATGCACATTGCGGATCTCGACCTCGATGGCCACCGGCACGCCGGCCTCCAGCGCCGGGGCAGCCTGCGCGATCAGCGTGTGGTCCAGTGCCTGGCCGAGGTGATGGTCCTGGCTCTCGCAGTTGAACACGGCGATGCCCGGATTCGGTTCGGGGGCGTACAGGATGCGCGAGAGGTCGACGCCCTTGGCCTTCCAGTGCTCGACCGCGTGGTGCATGTCGAGCCGCCCGACCTGGCCGATCATGTCCTCGAACCGGCGAAAACCAAGCTGCGCCATCAGCGCGCGGACTTCCTCGGCGACGAAGAAGAAGTAGTTGATGACGTGTTCCGGCGTGCCGGTGAAGCGGCGGCGCAGCACCGGGTCCTGGGTGGCCACGCCCACCGGGCAGGTGTTCAGGTGGCATTTGCGCATCATGACGCAGCCGGCGGCGATCAGCGGCGCGGTGGCGAAGCCGAACTCGTCGGCTCCGAGCAGCGCGCCGACAACGACGTCGCGGCCGGTGCGCAGGCCGCCATCGACCTGCACGGCAATGCGCCCGCGCAGGCCGTTCAACACCAGCGTCTGCTGGGTCTCGGCCAGGCCGATTTCCCAGGGCGAGCCGGCATGGGTCAACGATGTCAACGGACTGGCGCCGGTGCCGCCGTCAAAGCCGGCGATCGTCACATGGTCGGCGCGCGCCTTCGCCACGCCCGCGGCCACCGTGCCGACACCGACCTCGGACACCAGCTTGACCGAGATGCGGGCACGCGGATTGGCGTTCTTCAGGTCGTGGATGAGCTGTGCCAGGTCCTCGATCGAATAGATATCGTGGTGCGGCGGCGGCGAGATCAGCGCCACGCCCGGCGTCGAGTGCCGCACGCGGGCGATGTTCTTGTCGACCTTGTGGCCGGGCAACTGGCCGCCTTCGCCGGGCTTGGCGCCCTGCGCCATCTTGATCTGGATGTCGTCGGCGTTGACCAGGAACTCCGCCGTCACCCCGAACCGTCCCGACGCCACTTGCTTGATCGCCGACCGCTCGGAATCCCCATTCGCCAGCGGCTTGTAGCGGTCGGACTCTTCGCCGCCTTCGCCGGTGTTGGACTTGCCGCCGATCCGGTTCATCGCGATCGCCAGCGTGGTATGCGCCTCCCGCGAGATCGAGCCGAAGCTCATCGCTCCGGTGGCAAACCGCTTGACGATCTCGGACGCGGGCTCGACCTCAGCCAGCGGCACCGAGTTTTCGGCGAAGCGGAAGCGCATCAGGCCGCGGAGGGTCAGCAGCCGTTCGCCCTGCTCATCGATTGCGCGGGAAAACGCCGCGAATTCACCCGGCAGGTTGCCGCGCACGGCGTGCTGCAGCCGGGCGACCGATTCCGGGGTCCACGCATGCGCTTCGCCGCGCAGGCGGAATGCGTAATCGCCGCCGACGTCCAGCATCTCGGCGTAGATCGGGTTGTCGCCGTAGGCATTGCGATGGCGCGCCACGGCTTCCTGCGCAATCCCGTCGAAGCCGACGCCTTCGATTGTTGTGGCGGTGCCGGTGAAGCACTTCTCGACGAACTCGGACGACAGGCCGACCGCATCGAAGATCTGGGCGCCGCAATAGGATTGGTAGGTGGAGATGCCCATCTTGGACATCACCTTCAGGATGCCCTTGCCGACCGCCTTGCGATAGTTCTTCTGCACCTCGCAGGCGGTCTGCCCCAGCCCGTTTTGTGTGCGGATCTGCTCCAGCGTCTCGAACGCCAGGTAGGGGTTCACCGCCTCCGCGCCGTAGCCGGCCAGCACGCAGAAATGGTGCACCTCGCGCGCTTCGCCGGTTTCCACGACGAGGCCGGTGCTGGTCCGCAGGCCCTGGCGGATCAGGTGGTTATGGGTGGCGGCGGTGGCGAGCAGGGCTGGGATCGGGATGCGGTCCGGCCCGATGGCGCGGTCCGACAGGATCAGGATGTTGTGGTCGGCCAGCACCGCGTCGGTCGCTTCCCGGCAAATCCGATCGACTGCCCGCGCCAGACCTGCGGTCCCCTCGGCGGCCGGCCAGGTGGCGTCGATCGTGCTGGTACGGAACGCGCCCCCGGCCAGTCCGTCGATCCCGCGGATCTTCTCCAGATCGGCATTGGTCAGGATTGGCTGGGTCACCTCCAGCCGATAGTGGTTGCCGGCGTGGTGACCCAGCAGGTTCGGGCGTGGGCCGATCATCGAGACCAGCGACATCACCAGTTCCTCGCGGATCGGGTCGATCGGCGGGTTCGTTACCTGGGCAAAGTTCTGCTTGAAGTAGTTGTACAGCAGCTTGGGCTTGTCGGAGAGCACCGCGAGCGGCGTATCGGTCCCCATCGAGCCGACCGGGTCGTCGCCGTGGATCGCCATCGGCTCAAGAAAGAACTGCAGGTCTTCCTGGGTGTAGCCAAACGCCTGCTGGCAATCGAGCAGCGTGGCGACATCATTCGGCCGTGGCAGGCCGTCGCGGTCGGGACTGTCGGGCAGTTCCTCCAGCTTGAACTGGGTCTGCTTCAGCCACTCGGCATACGGATGCTGGCCTGACAGCGTGCGTTTGATCTCTGCATCATCGATGATACGGCCCTCATCGAGGTCGATCAGCAGCATCTTGCCCGGCTGGAGGCGCCATTTGCGGACGATCCGCTCCTCCGGCACCGGCAATACGCCTGCCTCGGAGGCCATGATGACATGGTCGTCGTCGGTGATGACGTAGCGCGCCGGGCGCAACCCATTGCGGTCAAGCGTGGCGCCGATCTGCCGTCCGTCGGTGAAGGCGATCGCCGCGGGGCCGTCCCACGGTTCCATCAGGGCGGCATAGTATTCGTAGAAGGCGCGCCGGTCGGCATCCATCAGCGGGTTGCCGGCCCAGGCCTCCGGGATCAGCATCATCATCGCATGCGCCAGCGAGTAGCCGCCGGCGACGAGGATCTCCAAGGCGTTGTCGATGCAGGCGGTGTCGGACTGGCCGTGTGGGATCAGCGGCCACATCTTGGCCAGGTCGGGCCCGATCAGGTCGGAGGTCATCGAC
>JARLIJ010000244.1 GCA_031291795.1 Acetobacteraceae bacterium
CCGGCGCCACGACGCTGGAGTGGACCCAAACCTCGCCGCCCGCGTTCCATACCTACGCGGAACTGCCGCGGATCCAGTGATATCGTGAGCGACCTGACAGCACCGATCATCGACCGCGACAGGGCTGGGGATACCGCCCTGTCGCTGCCTGCCTCCGTACCTGCCTCCCCTGCGGCCAGCCTGCCGCAGGAAACCGACGTCCGGGACTGGATCGCGCTGCTGAAGCCGCGCGTCATGACCCTGGTGGTGTTCACCGGCCTGATCGGACTGCTGGTGGCGCCCGGCCACCTGCACCCGGTGCTGGCCTTCACGGCCATCCTCTGCATAGCGGTAGCAGCCGGCGCCTGCGGTGCCATCAACATGTGGTACGACCGCGACATCGACGCCGTCATGCGCCGGACCCGCAACCGCCCCATCCCGGCCGGCCGGATCGAGCCCGGCGCCGCCCTGGGCTATGGCATCACGCTGGCCGCCGGCGCAGTCCTGGTGATGGGCCTGGCGGTGAACATCCCCGCGGCCTGCGTGCTGGCGCTGTCGATCGGGTTCTACGTCTTCGTCTACACGATGTGGCTGAAGCGCCGGACATCGCAGAACATCGTCATCGGCGGTGCGGCCGGGGCGTTCCCGCCGGTGATCGGCTGGGCGGCCGTGACCGGGTCCGTCGATCTGATCCCGCTGATCCTGTTTGCCATCGTGTTTATCTGGACGCCGCCGCATTTCTGGTCCCTGGCGCTCTGGGCGAACGAGGATTACCGTCGCGCCGGCGTTCCCATGCTGCCGGTGGTGGCCGGCGCCCGCGAAACCCGCAAGCAGATCGTGCTCTACTCGCTGCTGCTGGTGCCGCTGTCGCTGACGCCGTGGTTCCTGGGGTTCTCGGGCCTGATCTACGCCGCCTCGGCCGGCATTCTCGGCGCCGGGTTCCTGGTCGCGGTCTGGCGGGTGGCCATGGACCGGCAGGACCCGACCGGCGTCAGCCTGACCAACGACGCTCCGGCGCGGGCGGCGTTCAAATACTCTATCTTGTACCTGTTCGCGCTGTTTGCTGCGCTCGCGATCGACCGGTTGGCAGGATGAGCCAAGCCATGATGCAAGCGGAACCGCCGCGTCCCTCACCCAGCGAGGCCGACGACCTGCGCCGCCGCCGGCGCGGCCGCAACTGGGCAGTGATGCTGGTGCTGTTCGCCCTGGCGGCGCTGTTCTACGCCATCTCCATCGTCAAGATGACGAAGTCCTGAGCATGACTCCCAACCGCCGCAACGCCGTGTTCGCCGCCGCCTTCGTCACCGTGGCGTTCGGCATGGTCGGCATGTCGTTCGCCGCGATCCCCCTCTACCGCCTGTTCTGTTCGGTCACCGGCTACGCCGGCACGCCGAAGATCGGGCCCGAGGCCTCGCCGGGTGCGGTCGACCAGACCGTCCGGGTCCGCTTCAACGCCGACACCAATCCGGCCCTGCCGTGGCAATTCTCGCCCGATTCCAATGAGATGACGCTGAAGCTGGGCGACGAGCAGGTGGCGTTCTACCACGCCCGCAACCTCACCCAGACGCCGGTCACCGGCATGGCGCTGTACAACGTCACGCCGGAGAAGGCCGCCAAGTATTTCCACAAGACCGCCTGCTTCTGCTTCAACCGGCAGACGCTGGCGGCCGGGCAGAAGATGGAATTCCCCGTCAGCTTCTGGGTGGACCCGGCGATCGCGCAGGACCCGAGCACGGCCGACGTGCAGGTGATCACACTGTCCTACACGTTCTTCCGCTCGCTCGACGATGCGGCGCAGAGCGGGGCGCTGGACAAAGCCGGCCCGCATATCGGGCCGATGTCCGCCAGTGAGCTGAAGGCGCTCGAGAGCAAGCCCGATGCCCAGACCAATTGAGGGCCGCGCCCAGGCCGCGGATCCCCGGGCCGACACATGCGCCCGCCGGGGCATTGGCGCCCGGAACGACAGCGGCGCCCGGGACCACAATGGGGAGCGCCCCTACTTTCCTGAAAACGACTATGGTTTCGCGATGATGCGCCAGCCGTGTCGGGGCGGGTCCCCCGGCAAGACAGTCATGGATACGTGATGAGCAGCGACGCACACGGCGCCACGGTGCCAGCCGGTTCCGGCCTGAAGCAGCCCTACCACCTGGTGGACCCGAGCCCCTGGCCGATCCTGGGATCGCTGGGTGGGTTCCTGACGGTGTTCGGCATCATCCTGGCCGCGCATTACGGGACCTATATCGTGCTCGCCGTCGGTCTCCTGGTCGTGCTGGCCACCATGTTCTTCTGGTGGCGCGATGTGCTTCGGGAATCCCGCACCCCCGGCGCCCATGGCCCGATCGTCCGCCTCGGGCTGCGCTACGGCATGATGCTGTTCATCGCCAGCGAGGTCATGTTCTTCGTCGGCTTCTTCTGGGCCTACTTCAACTTCCTGATCTTCCCCGAGACCCAGGGCAACGGCCAGACCGTCTGGCCGCCGACGAACGTCATGACGTTCGATCCGTTCCACCTGCCATTCCTCAACACCATGATCCTGCTGCTGTCCGGCACCACGGTGACCTGGGCGCATCATTCGCTGCTGATCGGCGACCGGAAGGGCCTGTTGCGCGGTCTCGGCCTGACCATCCTGCTGGGCCTGACCTTCACCACCTGCCAGGCGATCGAGTATTCGCACGCCCCGTTCGCGTTCTCCGGCGGCGGCGTCTATTCCTCGACCTTCTTCCTGGCGACCGGGTTCCACGGCTTCCACGTGATCGTCGGGACCTGCTTCCTGATCGTCTGCTGGTTCCGTGCCAAGGACAACCAGTTCACCCCCGAGCGGCATTTCGGGTTCGAGGCGGCCGCCTGGTACTGGCATTTCGTCGATGTCGTGTGGCTGTTCCTGTTCACCTGCATCTACTGGTACGGTGCGGGCCAGATCGCCGTCGAGTGACCGACGGCTCCCCGCCCTGGCCGGCTGTTTCCCTCGCCTACGCCGCCTTTGCCTGCCGCTGCCCGCGGTGCGGCAAGGGCCGGTTGTTCCATAACCTGCTGGAAGTGCGGCCGGTCTGCGAGGTCTGCGGCCTCGACCTGGCCCGCGCCGATGCCGGCGACGGCGCGGTGGTCGGCGCCATCCTGGTGCTGGGCGCGATCGTGATCAGTCTCGCCTTTTGGGTGGAATTCCGCTTCTCCCCACCGCTCTGGGTGCATGCTATCCTGTGGCCCGTCGTGAGTATTCCGCTTGCCATCGGTCTGATGCGGCCGGCCAAGGCAGCGCTGGTGGCGCTGCAGTATCGCTTCCGCTCCTCCGAGATGGGATTGTGAACCGGCCAAACCGCCGCCGCCTGATCGTTCCCGCCCTGATGACCCTGGTCATGCTGGCCGTGCTGATCGGCCTCGGCACCTGGCAGGTGGAACGGCTGCACTGGAAGCGCGGCATCATGGCCGACATTGCGCGTGCGGAGGCCGGCCCGCCGGTGCCGTTGCCCGCCGATCCCGGACCCTGGATCAAGGTTGAGGCCACCGGCACGCTGCGCAACGACCTGACCGCGCTGTACGGCGCCGAGGTTCGCGACACCCGTGCCGGCCCCACGATGGGTGGCGAACTGATCGTGCCGCTGGAGCGGGAGGACGCGCCCCCGGTGCTGGTCGATCGCGGTTGGGTGCCGACGACCCGGCACGGCCCGCTGGCGCAGCCGGAGGGGACGGTCGCCGTTGTTGGCTATGTCCGTCCGGCCGACCATCAGGCCTGGTTCAGCGCGACGGATGACGTGGCAGGGCGGCTGTTCTACACGCTCGATCCGGCGGCGATCGGCCGTGCGATGGGGCTGCCGGACGTCGCGCCGTTCACGCTGGTCGCGCTTGGCGACGCGCCGCCGGAAAGCTGGCCGGCCCCGGCGCAGCATTTGCCGCGGCCGCCGAACAACCATCTGTCCTACGCCATCACTTGGTACGGGCTGGCCGCCGCGCTGGTGGTGATCTTTGTCCTTTGGGCACGAAAGGCTGTGCGCTGATGAACGCCTCCCCGCCGAACGCCGCGCCATCGGCCGCTTATGAGCGCCTCGCCGACCGGTTCCGCCGGATCGCGACCATCGGCGAATGCGGCTCGATGCTGGGCTGGGATGCCGCGGCGATGATGCCGCCCGGCGGCGGGGCGGCCCGCGGTGACCAGTTGGCGGTGCTGGCGGGCCTGGCGCATGGCCAGCTGGTGGCCCCCGAGGCCGGCGATGACCTGGCCGAGGCGGAGCAGGGCCTGCCCGCCGATCCGTGGCGCGACGCCAATCTGCGGCTGATGCGCCACGCCTATGTCCGTGCCACCGCCCTGCCGGCCACGCTGGTGGAGGCCATGGCCCGTGCCAGCTCCACCTGCGAGAAAATCTGGCGGGAGGCCCGGCGGGAGTCCGACTTCCCCCGTGTCCGCCCCTATCTGGAGGAAGTCGTCCGCCTGGTCCGGGAAACCGCCGACGCGCTGGCGCCGGTCCTCGGTCTGACGCCGTACGACGCGCTGATGGACGGCTACCAGCGCGGCGTCCGCGCCGCCGACGTGGCCCCGGTGTTCGCCGATTACGAGGCCTTCCTGCGCCGCGCTTTGCCCGAGGTCGAAGCCCGCCAGGCGGCCCTCCCGGCCCCGCTGCGGCCCGTCGGCCCATTCCCGGTCGACGCACAGGAGGCCTTCTGCCGCTCGCTCTCCGCCCGGCTCGGCCTGGACTTCGCGCATGCCCGGCTGGACCGGTCGGCGCACCCGTTCTCGGGCGGCACGGCGACCGACGTCCGCATCACCACCCGCTACACCGAGGCCGACTTCACCCAGGCCGTGCTCGCCGTGGTGCATGAGACCGGCCACGCGCTGTACGAGCGCGGCCTGCCCGAGGCCTGGGCGCGCCAGCCGGTCGGTGAGGCCGCGGGGATGGCCGCCCATGAAAGCCAGTCCCTGATCGTCGAGATGCAGGCCTGCCGCTCCGACGCCTTCCTCAGCTGGCTCGGCGGCGAGCTGTACCGGACCTTCGACGGCGACGCCGCGCCGTATGCCCCGGAAAACCTGGGACGGCTGTGGCGCCGGGTGGAGCGCGGGTTCATCCGGGTCGACGCCGACGAGATGACCTATCCCGCCCATGTCATCCTGCGCTTCCGGCTGGAGCAGGCGCTGATCGCGGGCGACCTCGCCGTGGCGGACCTGCCGGGCGCCTGGAACGACGGGTTCCGCGACCTGCTGGGGATCGTGCCGCCGAACGACGCGCAAGGCTGTCTGCAGGACATCCATTGGTACGACGGTGCGATCGGGTATTTCCCCAGCTACACACTGGGCGCGATGGCCGCCGCACAACTGATGGCCGCGGCCCGCAAGGCGGTCCCGACGCTGGATGCGGGGCTGGCCCAAGGCGACCTGTCACCGCTGCTGGGCTGGCTCCGCACGCACGTGCACAGCCAGGGCAGCCTGCTCGGTTTCAGCGACCTGCTGCGGGCAGCCACTGGTAAGCCACTGGACCCGAAGGATTTCGAGGCCCACCTGACGGCGCGGTACCTGGGGTAGGCCGCAAATCTCCCCCTCCCCTTGAGGGAGGGGGAGCAGCGCACCACCGCGGCCTTAGTACCCCAGCGGCGTCTCCTCCACCGCCTGCCAGTGGCCGTTCTTCACCACGCACAGGAATGACTGGTTCGACCCCTGGTGTTTGGTCGGACTGAAGCTGATCGCCGGCGAGCCGAACGCGTCGTGGTAGTCCTTGATCGCCTCCAGCCCGCCCACGAACGAGTCCGCCGTCAGCGTCTTGCCGGCGTTCTCGATCGCCTTCGCCACGATCTGCGCCCCGGTGTAGCCGATCTGCGCCGCGAAGTTCGGGTCCTTGCCGTAGGCCTTCCGGTAGGCGTCCACGAAGTCCTTCGCCTCGCCCGACACGTGCGCCGGGTCGATGAACAGCATCGGCGCCATCGAGTAGAAGCCCTCGGTCGCACCTCCCGGCACGTCCGCCACCGCCGCATCGTAGCTCGCGGCCTGGCCGACCATGTCGACCTTCCAGCCGCTCTTGGCGATCGCCGAGATGATCTGCACCGAATCCCGCACGATCCCGCCAACCACCACCAGGTCGCAGTTCGCGTCATGCATGCGCGCGACCGAGGCGCTGAAATCCGTGTCGGTCGGCTTGTGCAGCGTCTCGCCGGCCAGCGTCAGGTTCTCGGCCTTGAGCTGGTCTGCCACCCCCGAGGTCACGTCCCGCCCGAAATCGGTGTCCTGCGCCATCGTGCACACGCGCTGCTTGCCCCGCACCTCCACGAAGTATTTCACGCCCGCCCGGATCTGGTCGTAATACGACGAGCCCAGGCCGAATTTCAGGTGGTTGAGCGGCTCGTACATCGAGCGTGCCGAGGTCAGCGGGAACACGTTCGCCACGCCCTTGGCGAGCTGGTCCGGCATGACGGCATTGTTCATCGGCGTGCCGCCATTGGCGACCATGACGAACACCCCGTCCCGGTTGATCAGCTTGTTTGCCGCCTGCACCGAACGCGGCACCTGGTACTGGTTGTCCTCCACGATGTACTTGATCTTGCGTCC
>JARLIJ010000245.1 GCA_031291795.1 Acetobacteraceae bacterium
CGTCGGTGCGGCGGTGGTCAACGCCCTGTCGGAGTGGATGGAAGTCCGCATCTGGCGGCACGGCGTGGAGCACATGATCCGCTTCCACCATGGCGACGCCGACGCACCGCTCGCCGTGATCGGCCAGACCGGGCAGCACAGCGGCACCCAGGTCACGTTCAAGCCGAGCGCCGGGACGTTCACCAAGACCGAGTTCGACTTCACGCTGCTGGAGCGGCGGTTGCGGGAACTGGCCTTCCTGAATTCCGGCATGACGATCGTGCTGCGCGATGAGCGCCACGTGCCGGCCGTTGAGAGCGTCATGCGCTACGAGGGCGGCCTGATCGCATTCGTGGAATGGCTGGACCGCTCGAAGACCCCGGTGGTCGCACCGCCGATCAGCCTGCGCACCCCGGCGGAACAGGCTGGCATCCGGGTGGAGTTTGCGCTCTCCTGGAACGACAGCTTCCATGAGACGATGCTGTGCTTCACCAACAACATCCCCCAGCGCGACGGCGGCACCCATCTGGCCGGTTTCCGCGCCGCCCTGACCCGGGTGGTGACGAAATACGCCGAGGGCATGGGCAAGAAGGACAGCCTTGCCCTGGTCGGCGAGGATATGCGCGAAGGCATGACCGCCGTGCTGTCGGTGAAGGTGCCGGACCCGAAATTCTCCTCGCAGACCAAGGACAAGCTGGTCAGTTCCGAGGTCATGCCGGTGGTGCAGGCCGCGGTGGCGGACGCCGTGGCGCATTGGTTCGAGACCCACCCAAGGGAAGCGAAATCCATCATCCAGAAGGTGATGGATGCCGCCTCGGCCCGTGAAGCCGCCCGCAAGGCGCGCGAACTGACGCGGCGCAAGGGCGTGCTGGATGTCTCCACCCTGCCGGGCAAGCTGGCCGACTGCCAGGAACGCGATCCCGCCAAGTGCGAAATCTTCCTGGTCGAGGGGGACAGCGCCGGCGGCTCCGCCAAACAGGGCCGCGACCGCAAGTTCCAGGCGATCCTGCCACTCAAGGGCAAGATCCTCAACGTCGAGCGCGCCCGCTTCGACCGCATGCTCGGCAGCCAGGAAATCGGCACGCTGATCACCGCACTGGGCACCGGCATCGGGCAGGGACCGGTCGAGCAAGGCGGATTCGACGCCAGCAAGCTGCGCTACCACCGCATCGTGATTATGACCGACGCCGACGTGGACGGCTCGCATATCCGCACGCTGCTGCTGACCTTCTTCTTCCGCCAGATGCGCGAGCTGATCGAGCGCGGGCACCTGTATATCGCCCAGCCACCGCTCTATCGCGCCAAACGCGGCAATGAGGAGCGCTATCTAAAGGACGACCCGGCGCTGGAGGGCTTCCTGCTCGACAAGGCCTTGGCATCGTCGAAGCTCAGCTATGCCGATGGGAGGGTCTTCGAAGGCGCCGAGCTGCGCCGCGAGGTCAACCTGCTGCGGGAGGCCTCGAACAACCTCAAGCGGCTGTCCTCGGCGATCCCGATCGCACTGCTGGAGCAGGCGGCGATCGTCGGCGCGCTGAGCCAGGACGTCGACCGTGCGATCGCCGCCGCTCCGGCGCTGGCCACGCGGCTGAACGCGGTGTCGCTGCCGACCGAACAGGGCTGGGTGGTGAGCGCCGATGCCGGCCTGACCCTGTCGCGCACCGTGCGCGGCGTGGTGGAGCGGCATTCCTTGGAACCCTCCGCCCTGCGCAGCGCGGAGGGCCGTTGGCTGGCCGACCGCGCCGACATGCTGTTCGGCCGCTTCGCCGAACCGGCAACGCTGAAGCTGGAGTCGCAGGAGGTGAAGCTGGCTGGTCCGGCCACCGGCTATGATCGGGTCATTGCCCAGGGTCGGCGCGGGCTGACCATCCAGCGCTTCAAAGGGCTGGGTGAGATGAATCCGGACCAGCTCTGGGACACCACACTGGATCCGTCCGTGCGGTCCATGCTGCAGGTCAAGGTCGGTGATAGCGAGGACGCCGCGCAGGTGTTCAGCACGCTGATGGGCGACGTCGTCGAGCCGCGCCGAGACTTCATCGTCACCAATGCGCTGAAGGTGGCCAACCTCGACGTGTGAGGGATGCGGCCGTTTCGTTTGACCGTGTGGGCGTTCCCGCTGCCCCTGCCCTTCAGGGCGGGGGTAGGGGGCCAACGGCACGGTCGGTAGCGGGCGTCCCCCTAAAGGGGACGGGGAGAATCGGCAGCGGGCGCAGGCACGTGCCCGTGGTCAGAGCGGCGTGGCCGTCCCCGCCGCGACCACGGCCGGCATATCGGGTTCTGCCAGCCCAAGGCCGCCAAACCGCTGAACCAGCTTCACGGCCACGGTATTGCCAAACACGTTCACCGCTGTCCGTCCCATGTCCATGAACACGTCGACGCCGGCGACGACTGCAATCGCCTCCACCGGCAGGCCGATCGCAGTCAAGACCGTTGCGAGGGCAACCAATCCGCCGGACGGGATGTTGGCGATGCCCTTGCTCGCGATCATTGCGGTGACGAGGATTGTGAATTCCGAGGCCCATGTCAGTTGGAGGTGGTACGCCTCGGCCAGGAACGTCACCGCCAGGGTGATGTAAAGCGTGCTGCCGTCCAGGTTGAAGCTGTAGCCCAGGGGCAGGACGAGCGAGACCACCTTGTTCGGGACGCCCATCCGCTCCAGCGTCTCCATGTGGACCGGCAGCGTGACCTCGGAAGAGCGGGTGGTGAAGCCCAGCAGCACCGGCTCCAGCACCTGGCGGCTGATTGCCAGCGGGTTTTCGCGCAGCAGCGCAAGCACCACCCAGAAGCAGGCGACCATGGCGAATAGGCCAAGGTACATCAGCCCGATCAGGCGGGCGAGCGCGGCGATGGTGGCCAGGCCCTGGGTTGCGAACAGCCAGGCCATGATGGCGAAGATCGCGAAGGGGGCGGTGGCGATGATCCAGCCGGTCACCCGGAACATCGTGGCCATGACGGCCTCGAGCAGCGAGACGATCGAGCGTGCCGTCTCCCCGATGCGGGCCAGTCCGAGGCCGAACAGAACGGCGAACAGCAAGGTAGGCAGCACGCGCTGCGCCGCCATGGCCGCAACGATGTTGGTCGGGATCAGGTCGAGGACGTATTTCGTCCAGTCGACGGACAGGGCCAGGTTAGGCGGCACGCTGCCGGTGGGCACCAGGTTGGCGCCGACGCCGGGATGGAACAGCCCGTTCAATCCGAGACCGATCAGGACGGCGAACAGCGTCGCCAGATAGAACCAGCCGAAGGCGACGATGGCGACGCGGCCAAGCTGGCGCCCGTTCTCACCCATCCGGTACACGCCAAGGGTCACCGCCGAGAAGATCAGCGGGATGACGATCATCTGGATGGCCTGGATGAAGGCGGTGCCGATCGGCTGCAAGGTTTTGCCGATCGAAGGCCACATCATGCCGACCGCGAGGCCCAATACCAGTCCTGCCAGCATCTTCAGCGGCAGGCTTGAGCCGGCGCGCATCGGCGTCCGTTCGGCGGCGTGACTCACGGCGGGTCTCCAAACGAAAGAATGGCCATTTCGCGCTGCGTCATAGACCTGCCATGCGTGTTTGTAAGCCTGCTTTAGAGGAGGTTGGGGTGCCGCGGAAAACGTTCGAGCGGGTGCGTCGCTTTTTTGCCATGCCGGGATGGTCGAAGGCCGACCGGCGGCTTCACCCCCAGCCGGGGGCAGCTTACTGACCCAGGGGCACGATGCTGCCGGGCGGGATGCCGCGCTGGGTCAGTTGCGGCAGGTCAGCGGAGTTCCAGCCGCCGCCAAGCGCCTTGACCAGTAGGACACAGGCCTCCATGCGGCGGCGCTGGATGTCGACGTCATTGCGCTGGTTCGCCAGCGCGGCGGTCTGGGCCGTGATTACCTGTAGGTAGGCGTCCTCGCCCCCGAGATAGCGGTTGGTGAAGATCCGCAGCGCGTTGTCCGCCGATGCCACCGCCTCGTGCTGTTGCTGGGCCTCGTCGCCGAGGATGCGCAGGGCGGCCAGGTTGTCCTCCACCTGCTGGAACGCGGTCAGCGTGGTCTGCCGGTAGGATGCGACGGCAGCATCGTATGAAGCCCGCGCGATCTGCGACTGGGCGTGCAGTCGCCCGCCGTCGAACAGTTCCTGCGTCATTGAGGTCCCCACCGCCCAGAACAGGCTGGGCCAGCCGAACCAGGTCGCCCCGCTGGTGCCCTCGAAGCCCGACACCGCGTTGAGGTTCAGCGAGGGGTAATACGCCGCCTGCGCGATACCGATCTGGTCGTTGGCCTCGGCGACCCGGCGTTCCGTCGCGGCGATGTCGGGACGCCGTTGCAGCAACTCCGACGGGACGCCCGGCGGCACCACCGGCGGCTGCAGGTCCAGCGGTGCCGGCGACAGGCTGAACGCGGCCGGCGGCTCGCCGACCAGCGTGGCGATCGCGTGTTCGTATTGCGCGCGCATCACGCCGATATCGGTGGCCTGCACGCGCGTCATGTCGAGCTGGGTCTGCGCCTGTGCCACGTCCGATTCCGGTGCGTCGCCGCCGGCCAGGCGGTTCTGCGTCAGGCGCAGCGCATTGGTGTAGTCCGTCACGGTGTCGTTCAGCAGGCGTCGCTGCGCGTCGGCGCTGCGCAGCTCGATATAATCCAGCGCCAGTTCCGCATGCAGGCTGAGGCTGACGGTCGCGAGGTCGCCGGCCGTGGCCTGCGCTTCCTCCCGCGCCGCGGAGACGGTGCGCCGGATGCGGCCCCACAGATCGATCTCGTACGACAGGTCGAACGGCAATTGCAGCTCGCCTTCGGGCGGCGGGTTGGGGATCAGGAAATACGGCTGGTGGTTGGAATTCTGCAGCGAGGTGGTGTTGACGCCGACCGAGATTGTGGGGAATTCGCTGGCACGCTGGTAGCCGATCATGGCCCGCGCTTCGCGGAAACGCGCTTCCGCGATCTTCAGGTTCTGGTTTGCCCCGGTCAGCTGATCTTCCAGGCTGTCGAGCTCCTGGTCGCCATAGATTTCCCACCACTTCCCGCGATTCAGCGCATCGTCGGGCCGCGCCGGACGCCACGTGCCGGCAGTGCGGTAATCCGCGGGCGTCGCTTCCTTGAACGTGTCGGTCATCGCCGTCGATGGCGTCTGGTAGGTCGGCCCGACGGTGCACCCCGCCAGCAGCAGGGCGAGCGCACCATTGAGGCTGCGGCGCATCTTTCGGATCACGCGGCACACGGGCATCAGGCGGTCCCGGCCGACTTCTCGTTCGCCAGTCGCACGTCGGCCCCGCCCATCAGCGAGTCGGAGGGATTGACGATGATCTGGTCGCTGGCGTCGACGCCGGACAGCACCTCCACCCGGTCGCCGTAGTCACGGCCGATGGTGATGGGGACCAGGTCCACCTTGCCGTTCCGCACCACGCCGACGCGCAACCCTTCGCTGCGGAACAGCAGCGCGTTGGACGGAACAGTCACCGAATCGGTGCGGCCGGGCAGAGTGAAATGGACGAACGCATAAGCGCCCGGCAGCAATTTTCCGTCGGCGTTGTCGACGTCCACCTCCACGAGCAAGGTGCGCGAAACCGGGTTGATCGCGCCACTGCTGCGCATCAGGTGGCCCTGGAACATCTGGCCGGGATATTCGTCGAGCGTCACCGTCGGCGCCGCGCCGACATGCACCGCGGGCGAATCGATTTCGGGGACTGCGGCGAAGATGCGCAACGTCCGGGTCGCTGCCATGTGGAACAGTTCCGTAGTCGGCGCGCCCGCCCCTGCGTTGATTAGGTCGCCGACATCGGTGTTGCGCGTGGTGATTTCTCCATCGAACGGAGCATAGACGTTCTCGTAGGATTGCAGCTCCTGCAAGCGGGCGACCTCCGCCTGACGCGAGGCGACGATCGCCTGGTCGGCAGTGTAGGCGCCGGCGGCATTGTCGCGTTCCTGGGTCGAGATGGACTGGGTGCGCAGCAGGCCTGCCGTGCGCTGCGCGGTGATGCCGGCGAGGCGGGCATTGGCCTGCGCGGTCTCCAGGTCGGCGCGCGCCTGGTTCAACTGCGCGTCGAGCTCGGGCGTCTCGATCTGGGCGAGTAATTGGCCCTGCCGGACATGCGCGCCGATGTCGAAATACCAGTGTTTCAGATAGCCGCTGGTGCGTGCGTAGATTGGCGTGTCGGTGAAGGCCATGGTCTGGCCGGGCAGCACCAGTTCCTGGTCGGTCGCATCGTTGTGCGGATGGACCACATCGACGATGGGAATCGCGGTCTGGGTGGTGGCGGTGGCCAGGCTGGCGGCGGCCACGGCGCGGCGGTGGATGCCGTCATAGACCCCGGCCCCGAGCAGAGCTGCGATCGCGGCCAGTGTCAGGATGCGCGCGGTGTGGCGTGATCGCTGCGGCAGGCTCTCGCCATCGGCCAGTTTCTCGGCGACGTCGGACGCTTTTGGTTCCTGTGGAATCATCGGTCTGCTCCTCATGCCGCGTGGGTGGGATGGTCCGGTCCCGTCGAAGGCGCGGCGGCGGCATGCCTGCCGTGCAACAGGGAGAAAACGGTCGGGACGAAGATCAGCGTGGCGACGGTTGCCAGCAGCAGGCCGCCGATCACGGCGCGCCCGAGCGGGGCATTCTGCTCACCGCCCTCGCCGAGGCCGAGGGCCATCGGGACCATGCCGATGATCATTGCGAACGAGGTCATCAGCACGGGGCGGAAGCGGGTGAAGCCAGCCTCGATCGCGGCGCGGATCGCATCGCCGTGGGCGGACAGCCGTTCCCGCGCGAACGACACCATCAGGATGCTGTTGGCGGTGGCGACGCCCATGCACATGATGGCGCCCATCAGGGCCGGCACACTGAGGGTCGTTCCGGTGAAGAACAGGCACAGCACGATCCCGGCCAGCGCGGCCGGCAGGGCGGTGATGATGATGAACGGGTCAAGCCAGGACTGGAAGTTCACCACGATGAGAAAATAGACCAGCAGGATCGAGAAGCCGAGGCCGACGAGCAGGTCGACATAGGCGCCGCGCATCGTCTCAAGCTGGCCTCGGACGGTGACGAAGCTGCCGCGCGGCAGCAGATGGCGGTTGGTATCGACGATATGCTGGACGTCCCGCCCCGCGGCGCCGAGGTCGCGGCCTTGTACGTTGGCGTAGACGTCCACCACGCGGCGGATGTTGTAGTGGTCGACGGCCGCCATCTCCTGCGAGCGCTTGATGGTGGCGACATCCGCCAAAATCGCAGGCACCCGCTGCGTCGGGCTGGTGACCGGGATGTTCTGCAGGTCGCGCAACGACTGGATGTCGTATTGCGGCGCCTGGGCGGCGAGGTTGTAGTTGACGCCGTTCTGGTCGTTCAGGAAAAACATCGGTGCGGTCTGGAAACTTCCGCTCAACGTATCCAGCACGCTGTCCGCTACATCCCGTTCGGTCAGGCCGTCCTGTTGCGCCTTGGTGCGGTCGACGTCGATCTCCAGGTCCGGATAGTCGAAATCCTGCTGGATCCGCGCATCGACGATGCCCGGCACGCTGCGCACCTGGTTGAGGATGCGGTCGGCGACGGCGTGGTTGCCGTTGATATCGGCGCCGTCGATCTGGATGTCGATCGGGGCCGGAAGGCCGAAATTCAGAATCTGCGTGATCATGTCGGCCGGCAGGGAATAGAAGGTGACGCCGGGGAACCTGCGCGCCAGGTCCACACGGATTGCCTTGAGGTAGCCTTCGGTCGGCTGGTGGTCGGGCTTGAGCGACACCATGATGTCGGCGTCGGCGGCGCCGATCACGCCCGAAGCCGTGTGGGCCAGGTTGATGCCACTATAAGGCAGGCCGATGTTGTCGAGGATCGTGTCCATGTCGCCGGGCGGGATGTCACGGCGGATCTGCGCTTCGACCAGGTCGGCCAGGCGCGCGGTTTCCTCGACGCGCGTGCCGGTCTTGGCCCGCATATGCAGGATGAACTGGCCGCTGTCGGTGGCCGGGAAGAAGTCCTGTCCCAGCCATGGGACCAACAGGAAGGTTGGCACGCAGCACAGCAGGAAAACCGGGATGAACAACTTGCGCCGACGGACGGCCGCGGTCAGCGTGCCGCGATAGGCACGGCGGGCGCGTTCGAACCGACGCTCGAAGCCCTGCTGGAACAGGACGAGGGGATTGCGTGTGCGCACCGATCCATGCGGTTTCGCCCGCAACAAATACATTGCCATGGTCGGCACGAGCGTGCGCGACAGCACGTAGGATGCGAGCATGGCGAACACCACCGCTTCCGCCAGCGGCACGAACAGGTAGCGCGCGACGCCGCCCAGCATGAACATCGGCACGAAGACGATGCAGATGCAAAGCGTGGAGACTAGGGCTGGGACCGCGATCTCCGACGCACCGTTCAGGATGGCATCGCGCAGTCCCCGGCGCTCCTCCAGGTAGCGCTCCATGTTTTCAATCGTAACGGTTGCGTCGTCCACCAGGATGCCGACCGCGAGCGCCAGACCGCCCAGCGTCATGATATTGATGGTCTGGCCGAGTGCACTGAGCGCCATCACGGATACCAGGATCGACAGCGGAATGGAGACGGCGATGATCAGCGTGCTGCGCCAGCTGCCCAGGAACAGCAGAATCATCAGAGCGGTCAGGCACGCGGCGATCACCGCCTCGCGGATCACGCCCACGACCGCCGCCTTGACGAAGACGGATTGGTCGGCAATCGGCTGGATGTGCAGTTGCGGCGGCAAGGTTTGCTCCACGCGGGTCAGCATGGACCGGATGCTGTTGACCACGTTGATGGTGGAGGCGTTGCCGGCCTTGAGGATGCTGACCAGCACGCCGCGCCGGCCATCCTGCCGCACGACGTTGGTCTGTGGCGCGAACCCGTCGCTGACCGTGGCGACATCGCGCAGATAGATGGTGGCGTTGCCCACGGTCTTGATCGGCAGGTCATTGAGCTGCTGCACGGTGCGTGGGGTCGCGTTCATCCGCACGTCGTATTCGAACTGCGAGATCTTCGCCGTGCCAGACGGCAGCACGAGGTACTGCATCGCCGCCGAGTTCAGCACGTCGGACGGAGACAGCCCCTTCGACTGCAGCAGGGCCGGGTTGAGGTTGATCATCACCTGCCGTTGCTTACCGCCATATGGATACGGGATGACGGAGCCGGGTACGGTGACCAATTGCGTCCGCAGGAAATTCAGCCCGATGTCGTTGAGCTGCTGCTCCGACAGTCCTGGCCCGGACAGGCCGAGCTGTAGGATCGGCACGCTGGAGGCACTGAAGTTGAGCACCAGCGGCGGCTGTGTTCCGGCCGGCAACTGGCGCAGCATCTGCTGCGAGGCGGCGGTGACCTGCGCGTTGGCGGTATCGAGGCTGGCATCCGGCTGCAGGAAGATCTTGACGATCGCCATGCCGTTGTAGGTGGTCGATTCAATATGTTGGATATTGTCAACCAGCGTCGTTAGCGAGCGTTCATAGACGGTGGTGATGCGACCTTCCATTTCCTCAGGGGCGAGGCCGGTATAGGTCCATCCGACTGCGATGACCGGAATGTTAATATTCGGAAAGATGTCGGTGGGCGTTGCGAGGATGACTAGGGGGCTGACGATCAGGATGAGCAGCGCCAGCACCACGAAGGTATAGGGGCGATCGAGGGCAATCCGGACAATCCACATACAGCGGTCCCTTGCGGTGGACGGCGCGTGTGCTGCACCGCACCATGGCGAAGCCGCGATATGGGGCATCGTCGGGACGACCCCAGAGCCAGCGCGCAGCATGGCTGATCTGTGGCTGCCGCGGCAAATTCCTCTACACGAAGTCGTGCATTTTTACAGTATGGCACACGATCTTTCTGCAGCCCGGCAGATGTCTGTCAGCAATTTTGGTGCTGGCTTGCGACAGTCGCGGCCAGCACCCGGATTGCATCAGAAACGAATAACGTGACCCTCGCCCGGAGGATAACTTTTGTTAAGCAGGCCGGAGTGTGTTGCGCTGACCGGGCTCCACCGCCGCCTTCGGCAGTGCGTGGCCTTTCACCATACCGAAGAGCGCCGGGATCACGATCAGCGTCAGAATCGTGGAGGACACCATCCCGCCAACCATCGGCACGGCGATGCGCTGCATCAGTTCAGAGCCGGTGCCGGTGCTCCACAGAATCGGCAGCAAGCCAGCCATGATCGCCGTCACCGTCATCATCTTTGGCCGCACACGCTCGACAGCACCCTCCATGATGGCCCGCCGCAGGTCTGCCTGGCCGAACACACGCCTCTCCGTCCGACAGCGTTCCCGTTCTGCTGTCAGCGCATGGTCGAGATATATTAGCATGATGACGCCGGTCTCCGCCGCGACGCCTGCCAGGGCTATGAAACCCACCGTCACGGCAACGCTCATGTTGAAATGCATCCAGAACATCAGCCAGATGCCGCCGACCAGTGCGAACGGCACCGACAACATCACGATGAACGTCTCGGTCAGCCGCCCGAAGTTCATGTAAAGCAGGACGAAGATCAACAACAGCGTAACAGGCACGACGACTGCCAACTTGGCCTCAGCACGTTGCATGTATTCAAACTGGCCGCTCCATTCCAGGTGATAGCCCGGCGGCATCTTCACCTGGCTCGCGACAGACCGTTGCGCATCAGAGACATAACCCCCGATGTCGCGTCCATGCATGTCCACATACACGTAGTTCACCAACTGCGCGTTCTCGGTGCGGATGCTCGGTGGTCCGCGCGTCACGGCCACCGAGGCCAGTTGCCCAAGCGGCACCGCCGGGCCCATCGCCGACTGCACCAGCACCTGCGACGCGATCGCCTGGGGGTCGCTGCGCAGCCCCCTCGGGTAACGCACATTCACCGTGTAGCGGGCGCGACCCTCGACGGTCGTCGTGACCGGTTCGCCCCCGAGCGCGGTGGCGATGGCTTCCTGCACGTCGCCGACGGTCAGGCCGTAGCGGGCCAGCGAACGGCGATCCGGCTCAAGCTCCAGGTAGTAGCCGCCCTCGACCCGCTCCGCAAAAGCACTGGTCGTGCCTGGGACGGTTCGCACGGCGGCCTCGACCTCCCGCGACAGCCGGTCGATGCCCGCGAGATCCGGACCATACACCTTGACGCCGATCGGCGTGCGAATGCCGGTAGAGAGCATGTCGATGCGTGCCTTGATTGGCATGGTCCACGCGTTGCTGACGCCCGGCATGCGCAGGGCCGCATCCATCTGGGCAATCAGCGAGTCGACGGTCACTCCCGCTGGCCATTCTGTCTCCGGCTTCAGGTTGATAACGGTCTCGAACATCTCGATCGGCGCCGGATCGGTCGCTGTGGAGGCGCGGCCAGACTTTCCGTACACACTCTCGACCTCCGGGAAATTCCGAATGATACGATCCTGCGTCTGCAGCAGTTCCGCCGCCTTGGTGACCGACAGGCCAGGCAGCGTGACCGGCATGTAGAGCAGCGTGCCCTCGTTCAGGGTCGGCATGAACTCGCTGCCAAGCCGGGCGAGCGGCCAGGCAGTCGCGCCGAGCATGAGGAGGGCGAGCAGGATGGTTGGTAGTTTCGCCCGCAACACCAGCGAGATGACCGGCCTGTAGAGCCAGATCAAAGCCCTGTTCACAGGATTTCGCCGCTCGGGCAGGATGTGGCCGCGGATGAACATCAGCATAAGGACCGGAACGAGTGTCACCGACAGCAGCGCGCCGCCCCCCATCGCGAAGGTCTTCGTGAAGGCGAGCGGACGGAACATCCGGCCTTCCTGGTCCTCCAGCGTGAATACCGGCAGGAAGGACACGGTGATGACGGCGAGGCTGAAGAATAGCGCTGGCCCGACCTCAATCGCTGCGTCCGTCAGCACTTTTACGCGGGATGCGCCGGGCGGTGCGTGTTCCAAACGCTTGTGCGCGTTCTCGATCATGACGATGGCGGCGTCCACCATGGCGCCGAGCGCGATTGCGACGCCACCAAGGCTCATGATGTTCGAAGTCAGGCCGAGCAGATGCAGCAGCGTCATGGCGATCAGCACGCCCACCGGCAGCATGACGATGGCGACCAGGGCGCTGCGGACATGCAGCAGGAACACCACGCAAACCAGTGCCACGATGATGCTCTCCTCCAGGAGAGTGTGCTTCAACGTGGCGATCGCGCGCAGGATCAGGTCGGAGCGATCGTAGACGGCGGATACCTGCACGCCCTGTGGTAGGCTGCCGGCGATTTCCGCCAGTCGCTGCTTCACGCTTTGGATGACAGCCAGCGCGTTCTGGCCCTCGCGTTGCAGGGCAATCCCGCTGACGACCTCCCCTTCGCCATTCAGTTCGGAGATGCCACGTCGCTCCTCCGGGCCGAGTTCGACGCGGGCGACGTCGGCGAGTCGCAGGGGGATGCCGTTCTGCATGCCGAGGACGATTTGCTCGATGTCGTCGATCCCGCGCAGGTAGCCGCGGCCGCGCACGAGGTATTCGGTTTCGGACATCTCGATCGAGCGACCGCCCACGTCGCGGTTGCTGGCGCGGATCGATTCCGTAACCTTGGACAGCGGGATGCCGTAGGCCTGCAGCTTCTGCGGATCGACCACGACCTGGTATTGCTGAACGAAGCCGCCAAGGCTGGCGACCTCGGCGACGCCATCGGCACGCGACAACTGATAGCGCAGGAACCAGTCCTGGATGGAGCGCAAATCTGCGAGCGTTCGTTGTGCGCCGATCACGACATATTGGTAGACCCAACCTACACCCGTTGCGTCGGGACCGAGCGAGGGGGTGACGCCGACGGGCAGGCGTTGGGCGGCCTGACTGAGGTATTCCAGGACCCGGCTGCGTGCCCAGTAGAGGTCCGTGCCGTCCTCGAACACAACGTAGACGAACGATGATCCGAAGAACGAAAACCCACGCACCGTTTTTGATCGCGGGACGGTCAGCAGGGCCGTGGTCAGGGGGTAGGTGACCTGGTCCTCAACCACCTGCGGTGCCTGGCCGGGATAGTCGGTGTAGACGATGACCTGCACGTCCGACAGATCGGGGATGGCATCGAGCGGCGTGTTGCGCACGGCCCAGAGGCCGGCACCGATGACGAACAGCGTGCCCAGCAGCACCAGGAAGCGGTTGGCCATCGACCAGCGGATGATGCGGGCGATCATCGCGCAGGCTCCTGCTCGGTGGAGGTCCCGGTGAAGGACTGGAGGGCTGCGCGCAGGTTGCTCTCGGCGTCGATCAGGAAGTTGGCACCGACGACGACTCTCTCGCCCGTGGTGACGCCGCTGTGGATCTCGATGAAGCCGTCGGCCCGCGCGCCCGTTGCGACCGCGTGTGGTTCGTAACGCCCGGCGGACCGCTCCACGAGCACGACCTGGCGTGTGCCGCTGTCGAGCACGGCGGACTCTGGCACGGCAACAACCGGCGCGGCGGCAGCGTTGGCCGCGATGTCGACCGTCGCGTACATGTCCGGCTTCAACAGCCGGTCGGGATTGGAGATTTCGATGCGTGCCCGTCCGGTGCGCGTGGTGGCGTTCAGCGTCGGGTAGACAAAGGTTACCGTGCCGGTGAATGAACGGCCGGGATAGGCGGTCAGGGCGATGCGCGCGTCCTGGCCCGGACGCACCAAACCGAGGTCGCGTTCGAACACGTCGGCGAGTAGCCAGACCTCCGACAGGTCGGCGATGCGGTATAGCGCATCGCCCGGTGCGAAGCGCATGCCCTGGACGGCGGTCTTCTCCAGCACTACGCCATCCATCGGCGAGGCCACCGTGAAGGCACGACCCGAAGTAACGCCGAAATTCCGCAATCTGGCGCCTGCGGCCGCGGCGATGCCCGCGGTTGCGCCGCGCACTGTCGGGTCCGCTTGCGCCATGTCCGCCTCCGCCCGGCGGGCGATGGACGCTTCCTGTGCGGTCGCCGCTAGCTCGGGGCTGTAGACTTCGAACAACGGCTGGCCACGGCGCACGGTCTGGCCAGTCTCGTTGACCAGCAGGCGCTCGATCCAGCCCTCGAACCGGGGCGCGACGACGGCGATGCGTCGCTCGTCCACCGCGACCGAGCCGACCGCGCGGATGGTGCGGGTCATCACTCGCTCGCTGGCTGCCTCGGTGCGCACGCCCAGCATCTGCACCCGCTCCGGGCTGACCATTACGGTCCCTGCAGGTTCGCGCGCTTCATCTTCGTAGACAGGAACGTAAGCCATCCCCATCGCGTCCTTCTTGGGCACCGGTGACGTGTCCGGCAGGCCCATTGGGTTGCGGTAGTAGAGGACCTTCCCGTGTCCGCCCGGGACGGCCGGGGGCTGCGCGATCGGTGCCGGGGCCGCGGCCGGGGGTGCCGCTGGTTCCGTATCCTCATAGATCGGCACGTAGTTGCGTCCCTGCGCGTCCTTTTTGGGCGTCGGCGAGAAGGCGACACCGGACGGGTCCTGGTAATACAGCGGCCGTCGCCCAGGCACGGGTTGCGCGCTCGCCTCCGACACCAGGGTGGTCGCGGGCACCATGCGGGCGTCCAGCCGGCGTACCCCGAGCGTACCAGCCGCCGCAAGTGCTGGAACCGTAAACAGCCAGAGCAGATGGCAGGCTTTCACAGGTCACCCCCGATCAGGCGCTCGATCGCGGCCAGTTCTCGCTGGCTGTCGAATTCGGCGGCGAGCAGTTGCAGGCGAACATCGGACAGGTCGTGTTCGCTGCGCAGCACACTCTCCAGGTCCACCTTGTCGACCGCGTATCCGGCGGCACCGGAGCGGACGAGCGCCTCAGTCTGCGGCAACATTTGCTTCCGGATCAGGTCGGCGGTGCGGCGGCTGCCCTCGTACCCGGCCACCGCCTCCGCCAGATCGCCGTGGATCTGTTGTTCGCGTGCATCGATCCGGGCCTGGGCAGCGCCGGCCTGGGCAGCTGCCTGGCGGATTTCCCCTTCATGCAAGCCCCATTGCAGCGGGATCTTTACCCCGACCCAGGCTTGGTAGCCGCGCGGCCCCCAGCCGGGCCGATCGATCGCCCCGACGCCCAGCGTCACGTCCGGATACCATGTCTTGTCGGCCAGCTTGCGGTTCGCCACGGCCCCGCTGAGCGTGGCCGTGTCGGCCGCCAGCGCAGGATTGTCCTGGCGGGCCCGATCGAGCAGCCGGGTCACGTCCAGCGCCCGAACATCCGGTAAGGGTCGCAGCCGTTCAGGCATCGCGAGCGGCGCGTTGGCCGGACGCAGCAGCAGGGCATTCAACTGGCCTTGCGCCGTCTTCAACTCCGCTTCCAGGCGCACGATGTCCATGGCGACCCGGGTGGTATCCACCTCGGCGCGAAAGACTTGCGCCTGCTCGCCGCGGCCCTGCGCATAGCGTGCACGCGCGACGTCGGCCACGCCATGCATCGCCTTGTGCAGATCCTCGGTCCGATGCACCGCTTGGTACGCGGCGTAGTAGCGGGCGAAGGCAATCTTCACCCGTTCGGCCAGCTCAACATCTGCATTGCGGGCCAGGGCCTGCATCTGCCCGACCTCGGCTTGTGCGGCGTCGCGCCGCAGGCTGCGCCGTCCCCAGAGCGGAATGTCCTGCTGGAAGCTATAGATCATCCGGTTCAGCCGGGGTCCCGTTGTTCGGTCTGCGTCGTCCGACATCACCTGAATCTGCGGATCGGGCAGCGAGGCGGCCATCATTGTCCGGGCTTGTGCGGCCTCGGTGTCCAACGCGCGGGAAGCGAGGTCGGGGCTGAGGCGCCGCACGACGGACAGGACGCTTTCCAGTGTCGCCCCTGGAATGCCGGCCGTCGTGTCGGCGAGGGCCAGCGTCGGCGCGACCAAAAGGCTGAGCACGAGTGCGAGGCTCACGCGCGCGATTGCGTTCCGCAGGGCCGAGGCCTCGGGCATCGGTTGCCCGCAGGAAAGGGGGCCCATCTCATTGACCCGCTTCGAACGCGACGGCAGATCGCACGGTCTCGGCCTCGCCCTGGACCTTGGCGGACATGCGCAGCGTCCATGGTCCGGCCATGGCCGTCGCCACGTGCAGGAGGTAGGTCCCCGGTTGCTGGCCTGGTTCGACCGTGGCTTCCGCGGGCATTCCCTCCATCCCGGCCATTACAGCGCGGGGTTGAAATATGACCGCGCCCGGCACCGGATTGGCGTCCGCAATGTGGGTCAGCCGAAGCATGACGTCGGTCCGGTTCGGACCGGCCGCGCGGACGCTGACGAGATCGAAACGATAGTCGCTGGCCGCGGCGAATGCCGAAGCGGCCGGCAGGGTGGCACTGAAGATGGCAGCGGCGGCAAAGGCCACACCGCAGACAGACGTGGAGCGCATCGTGAAGGTCCATTCGGCCGGCCGCTATCGAGGATTGCGGCTGATGAGATCAGGGTGGTTCCGACAGCCTCACACGCGGTTGGGCGCAGCAAACGACGGCGGCGACCGAACGGCGCGAAGCATGCAGAGACGGCGAGGCGGACACGGGCAGCCAGCGGCGGAAGCGCAATTCGCCTCCGCCGTTGGGTCGGAGGATCAGGTTCCGCTTGGCGCGTGGTTGAGCGGCATGCGTAGCGCCGACCGAACCACTGCGATCCGATCGCGCACCGCCTGCTCCCGCCCCGCCGCACAGTCGGCATACGCCAACCGGATCTGCTGCTTCATGTAGGAGATCTGGCCGCCGGTATGATCATGCCCGCCGGCACCGTAGGTGTGTGCCTGCTCAGGCTTGGTAAGTTCCGGGAACGAGATTGCCTGCCAGTCGGCCGCCAGCCGGTCGAGGTCCGCCCTGCAAGGATGTGTTGCCGTCGCCGCCCAACTGGAACCGGCTGCCACAACAATGAAAGCAGCTGCCGCCGTCGCGATGATTTTACGCATAGCCCGTACTCCGTCCTGAACACAGGAGCGCCCCATGGCCGCTCCCGGGAAAATGCAAACCTCCGACAGTCGCGTAACGACTGCCGTCGCGCTTTCGCTCAGACGAAGGATCGGGGGGGTGGCAGGGCAGGCGTGGCTTCAACGCCTGCTGGCGGCTCACGGGGGGGCAGGAAATGGATGACGGGGCTGCTGGCACAAGGCGTGGACAGCACAAATGCCGGTGCGTGGAGTCCCGAGATGCCAACGCACGCGACACACAGGCCGGACGCCACACCATGATGGTCGGCATCGCCCTTGCTGGGGTCAGCCGTCCCGTCTGCGCATCCCATGCCGTGCATCGCTGCGGCTCGGACCAGGGACACCGAATGGGGCGCCATGCCGGTGGCAGCAGAAAACGCCGATGCGGGGGAGGCAACGAAGAGTAGCATGACAAGGGCTAACAGGCCCGTCATGACCGCTCTGACCTTGCTCATCCTGCACTTGGGCATCCGCCCGGGTCTCCTGCAACAGCGGTTCTATTACCCGAAGCGGGCCGCGGGACGTTTGATCCAGATCAACCGAGGCTTGATGCGGCCATGGTCGGATGTGTACCGCGCTGGGCTTCCCGCCGTCGCGGTGCCAGCACACGGCCACCTCCATCACTCCGGTGACCGCTCCATCTATCCCAATCGATCCACAAATGAGTTCGTATTGCGCTGCGTTGTACGATCCTAACGTGCGCAAGTTACACATAATCACGTAGCGGGGAGGTTTTTGCGAGCTGGCTCGCGCCGGGAAGGCTCACGGCCCGCCCCCCGGGGCGCCGTCTCATGACACACCCTGGACCATTTCGCCGGGATCGGGTCACACTGCGCCGCAACACAACTCGGCGGAGACAGCATGGCGGGGCGGTTCGAGGGACGCGTGGCGGTTGTCACAGGCGGCGTATCCGGTATCGGTCGCGGCATCGCGCAGCGGCTGGCGGCCGAAGGCGCGCGGCTCAGCCTGTGGGACATGGACGCGGCAGCCCTGGCCGCTTCGAGCGCGCCGCATACCGCGGTGCTGGACGTCACCGACGCCGACGCGGTGCAGCACGCGGCAGACGCAGCCGTGGCGGCACTCGGCAAAATCGACATTCTGGTCGCGTCGGCTGGGATCACCGGCCCCAACCATCCCACCTGGGAGTATCCGGTTGCGGCCTGGGACCGGGTGATCGATGTCAACCTGAAGGGCGTGTTCTACTGCAATCGAGCCGTGGTGCCGATCATGCAGCGGGAGGGCTACGGGCGGATCGTCAACATTGCCTCGATTGCCGGGAAAGAGGGCAATCCCAACGCGTCGGCCTATTCCGCGTCGAAGGCCGGGGTGATCGGATTGACCAAATCCCTCGGCAAGGAGCTCGCAGCCACACCCATCCGGGTGAACTGCGTGACGCCGGCGGCGGTGAAGACCGCGATCTTCGACCAGATGACGCCGCAGCAGATTGACTGGATGCTGTCGAAAATCCCGATCGCGCGGTTCGGCGAGATCGATGAAATCGCCTCGCTGGTGCTGTGGCTGGCGAGCGAAGAGTGCAGTTTTTCCACCGGTGCGGTGTTCGACATCTCCGGCGGCCGCGCCACTTACTGAGCAGGGACTGAACGCATGGATTCCGAAAC
This sequence comes from Acetobacteraceae bacterium, assembly GCA_031291795.1. Lineage (GTDB taxonomy): Bacteria > Pseudomonadota > Alphaproteobacteria > Acetobacterales > Acetobacteraceae > Rhodopila. The sequence continues at coordinate 18,327 of JARLIJ010000245.1, forward strand.
CCTCGGCTTCATGCCGGCAATCGAGCTGGCTGAGCTGATCCGTACCAAGAGACTATCGCCCGTCGAATATATGCGCGCCCTGCTGGATCGCATCACAGCCACTGAACCGAAGGTCAACGCTTTCGCCTACCTGGCGGCCGACCAGGCTATGGAAGGCGCCAAACGTGCCGAGGCCGCGCTGATGAGCGGCGCGCGAATCGGGCGGCTGCACGGCGTGCCCGCGACGATCAAGGACCTGGCGATCACCAAGGACATGCCGACCCAGAGCGGCAGCAAGATCTTCGCCGGCAACCAGCCGAAGGAGGACACCCCGGTGGTGCCTCGGCTGCGGGACGAGGGCGCGATCATCCTGGGCAAGACCACGACCTCGGAGTTCGGCTGGACCGGCGTGTCGCGCAGCCCGCTGACCGGCATCACCAGCAACCCATGGAAGTTCGGCTACAACGCCGGGGCGTCCTCGGCCGGGGCTGGAGCGGCGTCGGCGGCCGGCTACGGGCCGCTGCACCAGGGTAGCGACGGGGCGGGCTCGATCCGTATGCCGGCGCATTTCTGCGGGGTGTTCGGGCTGAAGCCGAGTTTCGGGCGCGTGCCGTATTATCCGGTGGGGGTCGGCGACCTGACGTCGCATATGGGGCCGATGACCCGCACCGTGGCGGACAGCGCGCTGATGCTGGAGGTGATGGCCGGGCCGCACCCGCTGGATTACACGACACTGGAGGCCGGCCCGGCGAACTACCTTGCCCGCCTGCACGAGGGCATCAAGGGCAAGCGTATCGCATACAGCCCCGATCTGGGCGTCGCGCGCGTCGACCCGGATGTGGCCGCGCTGGTGAAGGCCGCGGTGGCACGGTTCACCGACCTGGGCGCGATCGTCGAGGAAGTACCGACACCTTGGGCCAAGGAAGGCCCGGAGTTGATCCGCTTCTTCTGGTCGGCCCACATGACCCGCTTGCAACCGCATCTGGCGAAGTGGGAGTCGCAGATGGACCCGGGCCTGGTGGCCTGCATCAAGGACTCCGAGGACGTCAGCATCGCGAAATACCAGGGCATGCGCGAGCGCAAGATGGTCTACATCGCCGAGATCCAGCGCTGGTTCCAGAACTGGGATTTCCTGCTGACCCCGTCGGTCTCGGTCGCAGCATTCCCGGCCGAGAAGCTGATGCCCGACCATTGGCCGCAACACGCGTGGGACTGGGTGATGTGGGCAGAGTTCTCCTACCCGTTCAACATGTCCTGGAACCCCGCGGCCAGCGTCCCCTGCGGCTTCACCGCTGAAGGACTGCCCGTCGGGCTGCAAATCGTGGGCAAGCGGTTCGACGATTTGGGCGTGCTGCAGGCATCAGCCGCCTTCGAGCAGGTGCAGCCCTGGGCAGACAAGCGGCCGGCGCTAGGCTGACTGACACGTCCTCGGCGTCATGGCCCACCGGCCCTGAGCTGGTGGACCATGAGCCGGGGCGCGTCGATTTACTTCGCGCGGTAGGTCCGGTGGCACGCACCGCAGGCCTCGCCGACGCCCTTGAACGCCGCGGCGGCGGCATCCGCGTCATTCACCTTCACCGCGACGACCAGCTTGCCCGCGGCATCCCCCAGATTGGCGGCAGCCTTCTGGAATCCGGCCTGATCCGACCATACCTCCGGCAGCGCCTTGGTGTTGTGGCCGGTCTCGCTGCCCTTCGGGAACAGTGACGGCATCAACGCGGCAAACCGCTGGATCGCCTGCGCCGGGAACTCAAGCGTCTTCAGGTCGCCCTTGGCCGCCAACGCAACCTTGATGCCGGCGAAATCGCCGTTCAGGAGATCGAGCCCGGTCTGGCGGATCTCGATCGGGTCCAGCCCGTCCGCGCGGGCCACGCCGGCCGCCGTGAGCAGCGCCACTGTCAGTAACGCAACTGTCTTTTTCATTCCCGTAAACTTCCCCTGGCATAGGCGGCGAGCGGCTGCCCATTGTTGGTGGTTGCAGTATGCAGACGGCGCGGTCCGGACTCAAAGAGGACTCTGCGAACGGAAGGACAATCATGCCGGCGATTAATTCCATAGCGGTTTTCTGCGGCGCCCGCCTCGGCAACAATCCAGCCTATGAGGCTGCGGCCCACGCGATGGGCAGCGGCCTGGCGGCTGCCGGCATTCGGCTGATCTACGGCGGCGGACGGGTTGGGATGATGGGTGTGCTGGCCGATGCCGTGCTGGACGGCGGGGGTACCGTCCTTGGTGTCATCCCGGACTTCCTGCTGAAGTGGGAAGTCGCGCATCCCGGCGTGACCGACATGGTGGTAACGGGCAGCATGCACGCCCGCAAACAGCATATGGCGGAACAGGCGGACGCCTTTGTCGCCTTGCCGGGCGGCCTCGGCACGCTGGATGAGACAATCGAGATCATCACCTGGCGCCTGCTGCACCTGCACGACAAGCCAATCCTGCTATGCAATGTGGACGGGTCGGCCGCACCGTTGCGGGCTGCAATCGAGGCCGCGATCGCCCAGGGTTTCGCCGACGAGGAGGCCCGCGGCGCCTACGAGGTCATCGACGGCGTCCCGGCGCTGCTGGATCGGCTTCGCTTGCTGCCGGCCGGTTCGGCGGGGCCAGCCGGCCGCCTGTGAACGAAACGTCCGCTTCCGCCTTGCCTGCCGCGGCGGGCGAGGCTATATGCCCGCCCTCGGCCGGAGTGTAGCTCAGCCTGGTAGAGCACTGTGTTCGGGACGCAGGGGCCGGAGGTTCGAATCCTCTCACTCCGACCATTCCCCTTTAAGCCTGGCGGCAGCCGCAAGCTGCAGGCATAGGCGATTTCTACGTACGATCCCCCGGGCCTTGGCCCCGGGGCCCACGGCTTGGTACTGGCAGCGGGAGACGTGAAACCCCGGGACGCGGTGTGCATTTCTTGTCAGCCGTCTGATAGGGACGCCGGGGGGCGCCCCAGCCAAGGCCGGGCGTCAAAGCACAGGGCGCACGCTGACGTGTCCACCCCCGCCAGCGTGCGTTCCCGTCAGGATCGTCCGTCAGTTGCCCAATGCGCGATCCACCTTGCGACCCGCGCTCTGCGCCGGACCTTGCGGGGGATCGAAGGTGTCCTGCACTTTCTGCCCGGCATTGTCCAAGCTCTTGCCGGTCCGTTCCGCCGGCCCTTCCTGGTGGCACGCAGCCACACCCAGGGTCAGCAGCAGCACCGGAATCATCAGCAGTTTTCGCATTTGTATCTCTTATATGGTTCGTTACAGTCCGCCTGAACGGCCTCCCCGACCCGCCGGTTCCGTCACCGTATCGTTATCGCGGCGTGGTCGCGGCGCCCATGTCAGAGGGGGCCTCCTTGGCGTCGCCCCTCCGCAACCGCATATTGCGGCCAGGGGCCGCTGCCGCGTTGCCACGCCGATGGCCGACACGAGTTGCGCCCTGCCGCCGCGCCCGCCCCGATCTTCCGCGCCCGCAAGGACGCCCCCGCCTGCGCAAGCCTGACCGCACGGAACCCATCAGCACCATGAACCAGCTCGACCTGCTCTCCGATCTGATCGCCCGCGCCCGTGCTGCCGGGGCCGACGCCGCCGACGCGCTGCTGGTGTCCGGCACCTCTCTGGGGGTTCAGCGACGTCTCGGCAAAACGGAACATGTCGAGCGATCGGAGGGCCGCGATCTCGGCTTGCGGGTGTTTCTGGGCCAGCGCGCCGCCGTGGTGTCTGCCACTTCCGTCGACCCGGCAGGGTTCACCGCGCTCGCCGAACGCGCCGTGGCAATGGCAAAGGTGGTGCCGGAGGATCCCTACACCGGTCTGGCCGATACTGCCGCGCCACCCGACCCGGACAACCTGGACCTGACCGATCCGACCGAACCCGACACTGAAGCGCTGGTCACCCGCGCCGCCGCCGCCGAGGAGGCTGCCCGCGCCGTGCATGGTGTAACCAACTCCGAGGGTGCCGACGCCAGCTTCAGCCGCGGTGAGGTCTGGCTCGTGACCTCCGCTGGGTTCGCAGGTCACCGCGCCCGTACTGGCCACTCGGTATCTGCCACCGCCCTGGCCGGGACCGGCACCGATATGCAGCGCGACTACGATTATCACAGCACGGTGCATCTCGCGGACCTGGACGATCCGACCGCGATCGGACACAGCGCCGGGGAGCGGGCGGTCGCACGGCTGAATCCGACTCGGCCAAAGACCGCCAAAATGCCCGTGGTGTTCGATCCGCGCGTCGCTGGCGGCCTGCTCGGCCATCTGACCGGCGCGATCAACGGCGCCTCGATCGCCCGCGGCACCAGCTTCCTGAAGGACAAGCTCGGGCAGCGCATCTTCGCGCCTGGTGTTTTCGTGCATGACGATCCCCGCCGGGTGCGCGGGCTGCGCTCCCGCGAATTTGACGGCGAGGGCACGCCGACCGCCGCCCATGCCCTCATCGAAGATGGGGTCCTGACGACCTGGCTGCTCGACAGCCGCTCTGCCCGGCAGCTCGGGATGCGGTCCACCGGCCATGCCTCGCGTGGCACCGGCGGACCGCCGTCGCCGTCCGCCACCAATCTCTATCTCGCCGCCGGCGCGCTCAGCCCGACCGAACTGATGGCCGACATCAAGCTCGGCCTCTACATCACCGAGATGATCGGCATGGGGGTCAACGGCGTGACCGGCGACTACAGCCGCGGGGCGGCGGGGTTCATGATCCGGGATGGCGCGCTGGCCGAACCAGTGGCGGAGATCACCGTCGCGGGCCATCTTCTGGAGATGTTCGCGCATATGGTGCCGGCCAATGATCTCGTGCTGCGCCGAGGGACGGACTCGCCCACGGTGCGGATCGACGGGATGACAATGGCCGGCGCCTGACCCCCCTATCGGCGGCCCCTGCGACACCCCATATTCGCGGCATGTTCACAACAAAAGGAAACGTCGTGCGCCGTACCCCCATCCTGCTCGCGGCCCTCGCCGCAGTGTCGCTGGCATTTGCGCCCGGCCTTGCCGAAGCGCGCGCCGGTGGCGGTAGCTCCATGGGTAGCCGTGGCAGCATGACGTTCTCCGCGCCGCCTTCGACGCGCACCGCACCCTCCGGAGCGGTGCCGATGCAGCGCAGCATGACGCAGCCGAGCGCACCGTCGTACAGCCCGGGACTGGGCGGGGCGCCGGCATTTCAGCCGCGTTCGTCGTTCATGTCCGGCCTGATGGGCGGGCTGATTGGCGCCGGCATCGGCGGCCTGCTGTTCGGCCACGGGTTCTTCGGGGGCGGCATGGGGTTCGGTGGATTCTTCGGTTTCCTGCTGCAGATGTTCCTGCTGGTGATGATTGTGCGCTTCCTGTTCCGCCTCTTTACCGGCGCCCGGCGCCCCGCGCTTGCCGGTGGTCCGAGCATGTTCTCGCCCGCCGGGGTCCCCGGTCCGGGCCCGATGCCACCGAGTGGCGGTGGTGGTGGAGCGCCGCCAATCGCCATCGGCCCGGCGGATTATGAGCAGTTCGAGCAGCTGCTGCAGGGCATCCAGGCCGCCTGGAGCAACCACGACATGAGCGGGCTGCAGGCGATGGCCGCGCCCGAGATGGTCAGCTATTTCGGCGAGCAGTTGTCCGATCAGGCGAGCCGCGGCGTGCGCAACCAGGTCACCGATGTGCGTCTGGTGTCGGGCGACCTGGCGCAGGCCTGGACCGAACAGGGACGCGAGTACGCGACTGTCGCGATGCGGTTCTCGATGGTGGACGTCACCCGCGACGCGGCTGGCCGGGTCGTAGACGGCGATCCGAACGAACACATCACCGCCACCGAAATCTGGACCTTCGTCCGCTCGCGCGGCGGCCACTGGATTCTTTCGGCCATTCAACAGGCGCGGTAACCGGCCACTGGCGAAAACGGCGCGCCGCTTCTGTCGGTGGCGCGTAATGCCGGTTTGGATACGGCCGCGGCGGACCGGACGAGGGCTCAACGGGCGACGACGATGATTTCCGGACTGCACGGTGTCCAACCGGCGCGGTCCCAGTTGCCGTACCAGGTCGCTTCGCCAAAGCCCGCTTCCACCAGGAAGGCAGCGAGGCGTTCCCTGCTCATGAAGCGCAGCGTGGTGGCGGTCGTCACGGTGTCGTTCGTGGCGAAACGGAAATGCGTCTCGAAGGCGACGTGTTCGCCGCCCGCTGATTGGATTGCGTAATACACCTCGACCTCACCGAGGTCCGGGACGCACAGCCACTGGCGGGTTTCCGCTGGGATCCAGGTCTCCCAGGCCCGTCGAGCCGGATTGCGCGTTTCGAACGCCAGCCGACCACCCGGCACCAGATGTGCCCGCAGCGTGACAAGCGCCGCGCGCACGTCCCGGTCGTCCAGGAAGACCTGAAACACGTGGCCGGTCATGATCACGCAGTCGAAGCGGCGGCCGGGCGACAAGCCCGCCGCCTCGCTCTCGACCCATGTCGCCCGATCTCCAGCACCACCAGCGGTCGGCCGCCGGCGAGGTCGACGTTAGAATGCCTGGTTCCGACCGATCGGGTTGAGCGTGTCATAGACGGCCGCCAGCCGTGGATCCGTATAGCTTGCACACAGCATCCGACCGTCCTGACCCGCCCGCCGGCGGGCGGGTGCGAAAGGGACCGCCACTATACCGCAACGCTGCCTCCTGCGAGCGACCAACCCGCTTCCCCTTGCTGCGCAGCGCGCGCTACGCTCCGCGCTTCATCTGCGGGGGAGGCGCGCATGTTGCGTGAAGACCTGATCTTCGTCGGCACATGCGATATTGCCGGGCATGTCCGCGGAAAGGGCTTTCCGGCCGTCGAACTGCCGTCTCGCCTGCGCAAGGGCATCGGCTGGACGCACAGCAACATGATGCAGTCGGCATTCGGGCCGATCTTCGACACGCCGTTCGGTACCGCCGGCGACCTGATGATCGTCCCCGACCCGGCCGCGGAGGTCCGGGTCGATTTCGAGGACGGCTCGCCGGCCGAACACTTCTTCCTCGGCGATATCCGCAACACGAACGGCTCGCACTGGGAATGCTGCCCGCGCGACTTCCTGCGGCGAGGCAATGCGGCCCTGGAGCAGGCGAGCGGCCTGCGGCTGATCGCGACGCTGGAGCACGAGTTTGTCTACACTGGCAATCTGGACCGGCCCGGCGACTCGTACAGTCTGAGCGCGTTTCGCCGCCAAGGTGGCTTCGGCGAGACCTTCGTTGCCGCGCTGCGAGCCGCGGGTGTCACGCCCGACTCATTCCTGCCGGAATACGGGCCGCGCCAGTTCGAGGTGACGGTCGCCCCGCAAGCATCCCTCCATGCCGCCGACCAGGCGGTGATTACGCGCGAAATGGCGCGCGCCACCGCACACCGGCTGGGCCATCGCGCAATTTTCTCGCCCATGCTGGTGGCGGACGGCGTCGGCAATGGCATGCACATCCACATGAGCCTGCGCGATGCCGCCGGCGTGCCGGCTACGCACGACCCGTCCGGCCCGTTCGGGCTGACCCGCGCCGCGCTACAATTCGCGGCGGGCGTGCTGCACCATTTGCCGGCGATCTGCGCGGTCACGGCACCCTCGCCGATTTCCTATCTGCGGCTGACGCCGAACCGCTGGGCGCCGACGGTGGTCGACCTCGTGCAGCAGGACCGTGGGGCGGCAATGCGGGTCTGCCCGGTCTTCGCGGCGGGCGACGCCGACGAAGTGCAGCGCCAGTTCAACCTGGAGTTCCGCGTGGCCGACGGGGCAGCAAGCCCGTACATGGCGCTCGGCGCGGTCTTGTTTGCGGGCGCGGACGGGATACGCCGCTGCCTCGCGCTGCCGCCGGTCGACGCCAAGGCGACCGCGCTCCCACGGTCGCTCGGGGCGGCGCTGAAGGAGATGGAGCACAGCGAGGCTGTGCAGGCCTGGTTCGGCCCGGTCTTCCTGGACGCGTACCTGCGCCACAAGCGCGCCGAACTGGATTACACGAACGAATTCTCGGTCAGCGAGCTCTGCCACCGGTATGCTGAGATTTACTGAGTAATCGAGGCGTCCCGGCTCACTCGCGATCCCCTGAGAGGGGCGGCGGCGCTAGCTCCGGCCCGCCAACGCCGCCCGCAGGTCGCGCACCACCGCCTCGGCACCGCGCTTGCGCCAGCGGACGCGTTGGCCGATCGGCGTATTCTCGACCTCCGGCAAGACCTTGAATGCCGCGAATACCGGCCCCGGCGTGTGGAGCAAGCCCGGCAGAGCGGTCGCCACGTCCCCCAGTTCGCTGAAGCCGACCGCGGTCGGGTAGCCGGCGGCGTGTGCCATGCCCGGATAGTCCACGCGTTTGGCATTCGGCACCGGCTGACCGCCGGTCGTCGCGTAGACCTCATTGTCCAGCACGAAATGGTAGAAGTTCGCCGGCGCCTGTTCCGCGATCGTCGGCAACTGGCCCAGGCTCATCAGCAGGTCGCCCTCGGAATCGAACAGCACCACCCGCCGGTTCGGCTGCGCCAGCGCCAGGCCCAGCCCGAACCCGGCATGGCCGCCCATGGCAGGATCTCCGAGCGGGATGTCCATGACGGTGTCGCTGATGTCGATCCAGTGCCGCCCGCCGCGCCCTGAGATCACGATCGCGTCGCCACGGTGCGGCGCGAACAGGTTCAGCAGGTCTGCCGTGTGCATCATCGTGTCGCCTCCTACCGGTTGAAGCCGTGGAACTCGTCGCCGACCAGCACAACGACGGGTTTTTTCGTGCGCTCCGCCTCGGCGAACGCAACCGAGATGCGGTCGGCGTCGGCATCGCTCTCAACCAGGTAGTAGGAGATGTTGAACGCCATCAGGAACCGTTCGGTGTAGGTTGCGGCCGTGTCGGTATTGACGCCATGGCGCGTGTAGCCACGGTAGCCGACCATCAGCACCGCCGGGACGTTGAGGCCCATCAGCCAGCCGCGGATCGAATCGCCGGATTCCATCATTCCGGTGTTCTGGATCAGGATCATCGGCTTGCGGCCGCCGGCATACAGGCCGGCGGCGATCGAGCAGGCATGTCCCTCTCGCGTCACGCCGACCAGTCGCAGGTCGGGATCGGCCTGCATCAGCAGGTACAGGAAATTGGTCTCGCTGTCCGGCAGCCACACGATGTCGGTGACATGGTTCTGCTTCATCTGCCGGATGACGGTTTCCGGGCTCATTGCCACCGCGGCGGCATCGGTCATTGGACCCTCCTGTGGCTGCCGGTTTGTCGGCTGGCCGCCTGCTAGCTAACATCAGCCGGAGGGACAGGGAAATTGCCCCCATTGGGAGAAGACAAGATGAGCATGACGTTCAAGGTCGGCGACCTGATGGTGCACCGCATCATCGAGATGGAGTGCGGCTTCACCCCCGCACTGGAATTCCTGCCCAACCTGACGCCCGAATTGCTGGCGGAGAACCGTTCCTGGCTGGCCCCCGCCGGCCTGGATGCCGACGATAACCTGGTGCTGTGCTTCCAGTCCTATGTGGTGCAGACCGGCCGGCACAACATTCTGGTCGATAGCTGCATCGGCAACGACAAGGAGCGGACGGCGCGACCGCTCTGGCATCGGAAGAAGGACGACGCGTTCATGCGCGGCCTGAAGGCGATCGGCCTGACAGTGAATGACATCGACTTTGTGCTGTGCACCCATCTGCACGTCGACCATGTCGGCTGGAACACGCGTCTGGAGAACGGACGCTGGGTGCCGACTTTCCCGAAGGCGCGCTACCTGTTCTCAAAAACCGAGATGGACTTCTGGCTGGCAGAAAATGCGAAGGGGCCCCTGCCGGTGATTGTCGACAGCGTGATCCCGATCGTGGAGGCAAAGCGCTGCGACCTGGTTACCTCCGACCATTCGCTGAACGACCTCGTGTCACTTATCCCCACGCCAGGCCATACCATCGACCATTATGCCGTGCAGCTCGGTCGTGGCGGCAAGGATGCCGTGATCACCGGCGACCTGATACACACGCCGTTGCAGGCGCGCTATCCGCACCTGTCGATGCGCATCGACTATGATCCGGCGCAGGGCGTCGCAACACGGCGGAAGTTCCTGGAGACGTACTGCGACACGAATACGCTGTGTTGCTTCGCGCATTTCCCGTCCCCGTCAAAAGGGTACGTGAAGCGCTGGGGCGATGGCTTCAAGTGTGACTACGTGACGACGTAGGTGCCTCCTTCTCACCCCGACGCGCTATGTGACGCGCCCTGGTCATGCCCCGTCGGCCGGGCGTGACGCGGGAAAGGACCGAGCAGGCCGGCAGCCGAAGACTGCAAATAAGAAACAGCCCCCAATAAGAAACAGCCCCTGGGAGACAACGTCATGTTCGCCTGGTTTTCCGACCTGACGCAGCGGGAACGCCGTACCATGTTCGCCTGCTTCGGCGGTTGGTCGCTCGATGCGCTGGACGTCCAGATATTCAGCTTCGTTATCCCGTCACTCCTCCTGCTATGGGGGATCACCACCGCCGAGGCCGGCATGCTGGCCACTATCACCCTTCTGGTGTCAGCCTTCGGCGGCTGGATCGCAGGCGCGCTGTGCGACCGATTTGGCCGCGTCAAGGTGCTGCAATTCACCATCCTGTGGTACGCCTTTTTCACCTTCCTGTGCGGCTTCGCTCAGGACTTCAACCAGCTCTTCATCTTCCGCGCCCTCCAGGGCCTAGGCTTCGGTGGCGAATGGGCCGCCGGGGCGGTGCTGATGGGCGAGGTGATCCGCGACAAGTACCGCGGCCGAGCAGTCGGGCTGGTACAGACCGGCTGGGCAGTCGGGTGGGGGGCTGCGGCGCTGCTCTACACGATCTTCGCCGCCACGCTGCCGGAAACGCTCGCCTGGAAGGTGCTGTTCTGGGTCGGCCTCGCCCCGGCCGGCCTGGTGTTCTGGATTCGTCGCTTCGTCGAGGAGCCCGACCTGCACAACCAGCGGCGCGAGCCGGTGGGTTGGGACCACATGTTCTCCGCCCTGAAGCCGCCCTACCTGGCGACGACCTGGCGGGTCGCACTGATGGTCACCGGCGCGCAGGGCGCCAGCTACGCCATCACCACCTTCCTGCCGACCTACCTGAAGACGGTCCGGCACCTCACCTCCGTCGGCACCGGCAGCTACCTGATGGTGTTGATCCTGGGCGCATTCTTTGGCTTCGTCTCAGGTGCGTTCCTGGCCGACTGGATCGGGCGCAAGGCCACATTCATGGTGTCGGCGCTTGGTTCGATGGTGCTGATGCTCGTCTACCTGTTTGCACCGCTCAGCAACGACATGATCCTGCCGGTCGGCTTTCTCCTCGGCTACATCAACCTGATGATGTTCTCGCCGATGGGCCCGTTCATGACCGAATTGTTCCCGACGGCGGTCCGTGGCGTCGGCCAAGGGTTCTGCTATAATGCGGGACGTGGGATCGGCGCGGTGTTCCCGGCCCTGGTCGGCTTCCTCGCTGCCAGGTTGGGGTTGGGAATGGCCATCGCCGTGTTCGGCTTCTGCGGCCTTGCCCTGATGGTCGTGGCGCTGCTTTTGCTGCCGGAGACACGGGGTCGTTCGCTCCTCAGCCTGGAGCAGCCAGTCGCCGAATGACCGCTTACGGGTCGGCTCGCGCAAGCGTGCTGGCCCGGCCCGTGCATCTTGGAACGGCGCCCCCTACGTTCCGTTCATCATCGTGCAGAACTGAAGGAGGCATACATGGCCTATGCAGACGAGGCGCGAAGCCGAATGGAAGACGCAAACGCACAGATCGCGAAGCTGCGCGAGCAGGTCGAGGCGCTGATGAAGGACCGCGTGACACCCGCCGTCACGGATTTCGCCGGCCGTGCGGAATCCGCCTATGCGGGCGCGAGCGATGCGGTGAAGCATCAGGCAGAGGCGGTCTCCGGCCGTGTTCGTGAACAGCCCCTGATCGCCATCCTGATCGCAGCCGGGATTGGCTGGGCGCTTGGCCGGGTGATGCGCTGAGTCATGCGAACCCTCCGCCTGGCGCGGGTCGCCGTGGAGGCGGAGGGCCTGCGATTGCGCAGCATGGCGCGTCGCATCGCCACCCGCGTCCTGATCGGATTGCTGGCCATGGTGTTCCTGGCCGGTGCGTTCGTGTTTGCGCACGTTGCGCTCTGGTACTGGCTCCGCCTGGACTATGAGTGGCGGCAGATTTCGACTGCGGCGGTGCTTGGCGGGGGTGACCTGGTGCTGGCCGCATTGCTGACCCTGCTGGCGACGCGAACCTCACCCAGCCGAACGGAGGTGGAGGCGCTTGAAATCCGTCGCCGCGCCTGGCATGGCGTGGCGAGCAGTATGGCGCTGTCAGCCTTGCTGATGCCATTGTTGCGGCTTGGGGTCAGCGTCCTGCGTCGGCGGGCCTGATCGGATAAAGCGAGCGGGTTAGCGCATCCGCTCCCAAAGACCGGTTTCCTCGTCCATCCGATCGTGTTCGAGGCCGCGGAAGTCGCCGCGGGAGACGATGCCAAGCACAACGCCCTCCTCCACCACCGGGACGTGGCGGAAACCGCCATCCCGCATCAGGCGAAGCGCCTCGATGGCGGTGGCGCGCGGCTTCATCGTCTGGGGCTTGCGGGTCATCACGTCCTTGAGCAGCGTCTGGGTCGGATCCCGCCCGCGGGCGAGGAGCCGAACCGCGTCGCGCCCGGTGAAAATGCCGATCAGCGCGCCCTTGTCGTTCGTCACAAGAATGGCGCCGATCTTGCGGCTATGCATACGTCGGCAGGCCTCTTGCACGGTCGTCACCGCAGTGAGGGTCAACGGCTTCTGATTCCGGATGATCTCCGCCATCTCGCGGTTCATTTTGCGTCTCTCCGGGCGTCCGACCGCCACCGGCCAGACTACGAGCCCTGGATGCCTCAGCATTGATCAAGATCAAGACGATGCCGGCCTCGGGCGCATGCCAAAGCACGACGAAACGCCGGTCCCGGCTCCGTTCATGCCAGATGTCCCATCTTCCGCGGAGGCCGCGCGCCTTACGCGGCCAATGTCTCTGCGATGCTGGCCAGCTTTGGCACCCGCCCGGCGGGGCCCATCGCAGCCAGGGTGGGCGTGGACCGGAAATGCCGCGCCGCCGCCCGCTGGATGTCGTCCGGCGTCACCGCATTGATCCGCGTGACGGTCTCCTCGGTCGGAATCACCCGTCCGAATACCTGCATCTGCCGCGCGAGCTGCTCGCAGCGGCTGCCGGTGCTCTCCAGCGACATCAACAGGCTTGCCTTCACCTGGGCGCGCGCGCGGCCCAATTCCGCGTCGGTTACCTGGGACTGCACCTTGCGCAGTTCCTCGAGCGTGACCGGCATCAGTTCCTCGGCCTCGCTCTCGCCGGTGCCGGCGTAGATGCCGAACAAGCCGCCGTCGAGGTAGGGCGCACTGAACGAGTAGATCGAATAGACCAGCCCGCGCTTCTCCCGCACCTCCTGGAACAACCGCGACGACATGCCGCCGCCCAGCAGGGTGGAGAGCAGCAGGGTCGGGTAATAGTCGCGGTCGCCGAAGCCCACCGAGGGGAAACCCAGGACGATATGCACCTGGTCCAGGTCGCGATCTTCCCGGAACTCGCCGCCACGGTAGTGCCCATCCACCATGGCAGGCGGCGGGTCGACCGGCAGGTCGGCGAAATGCTGCTTCACGAGATCGACGATCGCCCCGTGCTCCAGCTTCCCGGTGGCGGCCACGACCAGGTTGGAATGCGCATAGTGCCGCTTCATGTAGCCGGTCAGCAGCGTCCGGGGCATCGCCTTGATGCCCTCTTCCGTGCCCAGGACCGGCCGGCCCAGCGGCTGGGTCGGGAACGCAGCCTCCTGGAAATGGTCGAAGATGATGTCGTCCGGCGTGTCGTTGGCCTGGCCGATCTCCTGCAGGATGACGCCGCGCTCGCGCTCCAGCTCCTCCGGCTCGAAGGTGGAGTGGGTCAGGATATCGCCGATGATATCGGCGGCGAGCGCCGTATCTTCCTTCAGCACCTTCACGTAGTACGCGGTCTGCTCGCGTGCGGTGTAGGCGTTGATGTGGCCGCCGACCGCCTCGATCTCCTCGGCGATGGCGGCGGCGGAGCGGCGTTCGGTGCCTTTGAACGCCATGTGCTCCAGGAAGTGGGATACGCCGTTCTCCTCCGCCAGCTCATGGCGGGAGCCGGTGGCGACGTACGCCCCGAAGGACACGGTCTCTACGCGATCCATCCGTTCGGTAACGACGGTCAGGCCGGATGGCAGGCGGGTTAGCTGGATGGCGTCGGTCACTTGGGTGGGGAAATCCTTGGCTGGCAGCAGGCTTGAACGGCTACCCTAATGGCGGGTTCGGATGAGGCGCAACGTTGCGCGATCCGTTGCCCTTCCCTGCGGCGATCACAATGCCACCGTCAGCCGCCTGCGCGCGGATGACAGCCGATGCGTTCTCGAATGTGGAGCCGGCCGCGCCGATCACAATGACCGTACGGGCGATTGGACCGCAAGGTCACAGGGGCCGCCGCGGCGCGGGGTTATTCGCCCGACAGTTCCCGGCGCCGCCGGTCCAGCTCGTCGCTGTACCGACGCAAGGCGTATTGTTCCGTCAGCAGCCCTATGACGTGGCGCGAATCCGGCGCGTCCACCACGACCAGCGCATCGCTTTCCGCATTCTCGAACATCGCGACGGCTTCCTTGATGGTCATCTGCGGCAGCAGCATGGTGTCGATGTAATGCACGATGTCGGCGACCGTGTGGGCATCGTCTGGGTCGGCATGCGCCTCGGCCAGCAACACGATGCCGGCATAGCGGTCCGCCTCATCCAGCACCACGACGCGCTGCGTGGCGCCCAACGGAAAATCCCGCCTGAAGGCGGACAGCGGCGTGCCGGCACGCACCGTGCGGACCTCCCGTCGCATCATCCGCCCGACCGTGAGGTTGCGCATCCAGCCCACGTCGACCGCGCTGCGGATCGCCTCGCCGCGCAGGTGGAACCGCCAGGTCGCAAACGAGTAGCCGAAGGTGCGGCGCACGGTCAGCGAGGACACCACGCAGGCCGCCAGCACCGCGACGGTCAACGGCAGCGAGCCGGTCGCCTCCAGCACCAGGAAGCCCATCGTCAGCGGGCCGCCGATGATCGCCACCGCCAGCCCGCTCATGCCGACCAGCGCGCAGACGACCGGGGAGACGGCGTGCGCGGTGCTGACCGCAAGCAGCACCCCAGAGAACGCCTTGCCCAACAGTGCGCCGAGGAACAGCGAGGCGAAGAACAGGCCGCCGCGGAAGCCGGACCCGATGGAGATCGCCGAGGCGGTCGCCTTCAGGCACACCAGGATGACCACATAGTACAGCGGATAGGGCGCCTCGATCACGATGCCCAGGGCGCCGTGACCGGACGACAGGACCGCGGGCGTGACCAGCGCCAGGATGCCCACCGCCAGGCCGCCGATCCCCGGACGGAGCCAGATCGGGACGCCGCTGCGGCGGAACAGGTCTTCGGTGACCGTTACGCCGCGCATGATGGCGATACCAACCAGGGCGCACAGCATCCCGAGGGCGAGGATGGGGATGTAGTCCAGGCCGTCGATATGGGTGGGGACCTGCAACTCCAGCTCGAACGGCGACCCGCCGATTGCCTGCACCACCGCGACCGAGACGATGGCGGACACCGCGACCGGCGCGAAGGTGGCCAGCGAGTAGGTGCCGATCACCAGTTCGAAGGCGTAGAAGGCGCCGGTCAAGGGTGCGTTGAACGCGCCGGCGATGGCGGCCGCCGCACCGCAGCCGACCAGCAGCCGGAGTTCGGTGCGGCGGACGCGGAAGGCGTGCCCCCAGCGGGAGGCGATCGCGGAGCCGATCTGCGTGTAGCCGGCCTCCAGGCCGATCGAGGCGCCGACGCCATTGGAGATGATCGTCTGCAGCACGACGATCAGGCTGCCGGTGAGCGACATCCGCCCGCCGAACAGCGCATTTGCCTCGATTGGGTCTACCGTGCGTCGCGTGTAGATGCGGCTGATGCCCAGGGTGAGCAGGCCGAGGACCAGGCCGCCCACGGCTGGGACCACGACTGTGCGGATCGGGTTGAGCTCGACCATCGCGCTCAGCCGCTGCAGGTGGCCGATGCCGAACAGGCCTTCATGCACACGCTGGGTGGCAGCGGTCATCAGCCAGACCGCGATGCCGGTGCCGCAACCGATGAAGGCGGACAGCACGACGAGCCAGATCTCGTCAGCCCGTACCAGGGCACGCAGAACCTGGGGTGCGTGGAGCACCGCAGACCCGATGGGACGGCGTGGGCGGCGCGCCGCGGCCCGACGTTGTGCTGCGGACACAGGTCTCCCGGAATGCGGAACGCTTGCAGCGTCCGCGCTCAGCGATTCGCCAGGAAGAGCCGACATAAGCGACGTCCAGCGGAGCGAGGGGAGACAGTCCCCGTTAATGGAACGGGGATCGCCACCGATCAACAGCTCCAGGCTCGTTTAGGCGCTGTCTTTGGTAAAAAATCCGTTGATGAGCCGAAATGGCAGTAAAATTCGCCTCAGCCGGATAGCCCGCGTTCTGTCCGCGTCGCCGCCAGATCGTCCTCGATGAAGGCGCGGATCACGTCCACGAGCGGTTCATGCATGGCGAAACCCAGCGTTCGGGCGTGCAGGGTTTCGAATGCGGGCGGCCATGTGCCAACGATCGCGGCGATCGCCTTGTCCTCGACCCGCTGCACATGGCGGGAAGCACCGGGCTGAATTTCATCCAGGGCCTGCAGCAGATGGGCAATGGTCGTACTGATCCCTGGCGGATTGACGCTTCGGTCCAGTCCCATTGTCGTCGTGTCCATCGCGGCTGCGTGCAGCAGCCAATCGACTGCCCGGCGCGGACTGCACACCCAGGCCGCAAAATCGTCGCCCACCGGCAATTCGGTATCGAGGCCCAGCAACGGCTCCCGCACGATGGCCGAGAAGAAGGAACTGGCTGCCTTGTTCGGCCGGCCAGGACGCACGATGACCGTCGGCAGCCGGATCGACACGGCGTCCAGGAAGCCGCGGCGCGAGGCATCGGCCAGGATCAGCTCCGCGGCCGCCTTCTGCGCCCCGTAGCTGTTGCCGGGAACCTGGCGCGCGTCGTCCGGCAATGTGTCGGTCTGTGTCGCGCTGAAACTGGCGACCGAACTGGTAAATACCACGCGTGGCGGCTTGCCGCCGGCGGTCACCAGGCGCCGACAGGCATCGACCACCGCATCGGTGCCGCGCAGGTTGACACGCCGCCCCAGATCGTAGTCGGCCTCCGCCTGCGCGCTGACCACGGCGGCGAGGTGGAATACGACGTCCGTGCCCGGCGGGATCGCCGCTTCCGGCAGCTCGACCACGTCGCCGGCGAGCGCGGTCACCGGGAAACGGGCACCCGTCGGCTTCGGCGGTTCGACGACGTCGAACAGCGCCAACGCGGTCACTTCATTGCCGCCCAGCGTGCCCTTGCTCGCCAGTCGAGCGGCCAGCTTGCGGCCCAGGAACCCGCCGCCGCCCAGGATCGAAATCTTCATGCTGGTTCTCCTTCTCGCAGACGACGATTGCACCGCACGTGGAGCCGGTCCACGGTCGGGGGATGCTTGGTCCGCATCCGTTCAGCCTGTTTGTCAATCCCCGCCTCGGCACCCCGGGGGTGGTCGTGCTGCCCGCTGCCGGCTTTCGCCGTGCCAAGGCGGAGATCACCAGTTGGGCCGGTTACGCGCCGACGCCATTGCGCGACCTGCCGGAGATCGCTCACGCTGCCGGGATCGGCGTGCTGCGGCTGAAGGACGAGGCGTCGCGCTTTGGCCTCGGCAGCTTCAAGGCGCTGGGCGGTGCTTACGCGGTGGCCAACCTGCTCGCCAGCGAACTGGCGCGGCGCGGCGTGGCAGCGGCCGCGACCTCCACCGAACTCGCCGCGGGTCTGCACCTCGAAGCCACCCATGCGATCACCGTCACCTGCGCCACCGACGGCAACCACGGCCGTTCGGTTGCCTGGGGCGCACAGCGCTTCCATGCGCGCTGCGTCATTTTCGTGCACCAGGCGGTCAGTCCGGGGCGGATCGATGCCATCGCGCAGTACGGCGCCGAAGTCCGCCGCGTCCCCGGCACGTACGACGACGCCGTGCGGGAAGCCGCTCGGCAAGCCAAGGCGAATGGCTGGTTCGTGGTGTCCGATACCTCCTATCCTGGCTACACCGAAGTGCCGCGCGACGTCATGCAAGGCTACCGGCTGATGGCCGACGAGGCCGCCGACCAATGGCGTGGCGAGCCGCCCACGCATGTCTTCATGCAAGGCGGCGTCGGCGGGGCGGCTGCTGCCGTGTCTGTGCAGCTGCGCGCCCGGTTTACCCCGGCGCCTGCCCTGGTTGTGGTGGAGCCCGACCGCGCCGCCTGCCTGCTGGCAAGCGCGGAACTGGGCGAGCCGACCGCGGTTCCCGGCGATCTGGACACGATCATGGCCGGCCTGGCGTGCGGCGAGCCCAGCCTGCTCGCCTGGCAGGAACTGGACCGGGCAACGACCGCGTTCATGGCGGTGCCCGACGAAGCGGCGATCGCCTGCATGAAGCTGCTGGCGGCACATGGCATCGTCGCCGGCGAGTCCGGCGTGGCGGGATTGGCCGGTTGCTTGCTGGCGGTCGCGGACCAGGCCGCGTGCGCGACGCTCGCGCTGGGGTCCCGGAGCCGGGTCTTGCTGTTTAGTACCGAAGGCGCAACCGACCCTGCACTTTACGACCTGTTGGTCCACTCACGCTAAAGTCACAGTATTTTCAGTTAGTTGGTGGGTTTGTGATACAGACCTCACGGAAATCAATACCCGCGACGCGCGTTTGTGCTATGGTGCTCGACAGTTAACGGAGCGAAAGCGATGCGCGCGCGATGGCCCGTCTTCGCCGCCTTGCTGGCGGTAGGTGCGACTTATGTCGCGTATCCTTACTATACGCTGTATCGCCTCGGAGAGGCGATCCGCCACGGCGACTCCGTCACTTTGCAGGCCTTCGTAGACTGGCCGTCGGTGCGGGAGGGCATCAAGGAAGACATTTGCGACCTGGTGCTGGACGATCCGGCCGATGCAAGCCGAAGCGCGGGCCTACCTCCGTTCGGTGCCTCGTTTGTGCGCGGCATCACGTCGAACTCGATCGACCGGGCGGTCACGCCGGAGGCGCTGGTGGCAGCAGTCAGTACGCCCGCTCAGCGGCCCGCCGTCGATGCCGGCGCAGATGTTCATGTGGACTGGGCTTTTTTCGACGACCTCACCGACTTCACCGTCAGCCTCAAGGCCCCCGGCCAGGCAAATCCGATCCGCCTCCAGATGCAGTTGCGTGACGCGCAGTGGCGGGTGCGTCGGGTGTGGCTGCCGGCCGATCTGCTGCAGGCAAGCGCGAAAACCTGACATTCTCCGGCCGGACCTGACCCAGTCGCACTGACCGCCGATCAGCAGCACTGGGAGATCAGCAGCCCCGGAGGATCAGCCGCACGGGGCCGGCCCGCACGGCACTGGCCGCGACGGGTTCGACGGCCCCGCCGCAGGTGTCATACCAAACCGTCGTTGAGACCGACTCAACCGACTCATAGGTTGCGGCGGCAGTAACGCCTCCCTCTCCCCTTGAGGGAGAGGGCTGGGGTGAGGGGGCGTACCACCACCACCAGCGGTGCGGCTTGCCCCCTCACCCCGCCCCTCTCCCTCAAGGGGAGAGGGAGAAGTGTCATTCTCTACGGCGGTTGGTATCAGTGCCGGAAATGCCGCATGCCGGTGAATACCATTGCGACGCCAGCTGCGTCCGCGGCCGCGATCACCTCGGCATCGCGGATGGATCCCCCTGGCTGGATCACGGCCGTGGCGCCCGCCGCGACGGCTGTCTCCAGGCCGTCCGCGAACGGAAAGAACGCATCGGAGGCCACGACGCTGCCCTCGGTCAAACGGCCGGACAGGCCGGCTGCTTTGGCTGCTTCCTCACTTTTCCAGGCAGCGATGCGCGCGGAGTCCACGCGATTGGGCTGGCCGGCGCCGATCCCCACCGTCGCGCCGTCCTTTGCGTATACTATTGCGTTCGACCTGACATGCTTGCAGACGCGGAAGGCGAACAGCAGGTCGGCCAGCTCCGCGTCGGTCGGCGCGCGCCGGGTGACGCATTTCAGGTCGGCCACGGTGATCCGGCCGGCGTCGCGGGTCTGCGCCAGGAAACCGCCGGACAGGCTGCGGAAGGTCAGCCCTGGGGCCGTCGGGTCGGGCAGGCCGCCGGTCAGCAGCAGCCGCAGGTTCTTCTTGCGGGTCAGGGCCGCGCGGGCGTCGGCGTCGGCGTCCGGCGCGATGATCACCTCGGTGAAGATCGCCGCGATCTTGGCCGCCGCCGCGCCATCCAGCGTGCGGTTGACCGCGACGATGCCGCCGAACGGCGAAACCGGGTCGCAGCGGAACGCGAGGTCCCAGGCCTCGGCCAATGAGGCGGCACTCGCCACGCCGCAGGGATTGGCATGCTTGATGATCGCGATGGTCGGGCCGTCGAACTCGGCCACACATTCGAACGCCGCATCGGTGTCGTTCAGGTTGTTGTAGGACAGCTCCTTGCCCTGCACCTGCTCCGCGGTGGCGACGCCGCGGCGCGTGCCGTTGACGTAGAATCCGGCGGATTGATGCGGGTTTTCGCCGTAGCGCAGCGTCTGCCGCAATGTCCCGGCCACGGCCAGACGATGCGGGAACGTCTCCTGCCGCTGTTCGGCGAACCAGGCGGCGATCGCCGCGTCATAGGCTGCGGTGCGTGCATAAGCCTCGCCCGCCAGTTGCCGCCGTAGTGCCAAGGTGGTGCCGCCATGGGCCGCGAGCTCCGCCAGCACCGCCTCATATTGGCTGGGCTCCGTCAGCACCACGACGAAATCATGGTTCTTCGCGGCCGCGCGGATCAGCGCCGGACCGCCGATGTCGATGTTCTCCACGCACTCGGGCGGCGCCGCACCCTTCGCGACCGTGGCCTCGAACGGATAGAGGTTCGACACCAGCAGGTCGATCGGCGCGATGCCATGCTGCTCCATCTGTGCCACATGCTCCGGCACGTCGCGGCGGCCCAGCAGCCCGCCATGGATCTGCGGCACCAGCGTCTTGACGCGGCCATCCAGGATCTCGGGGAAGCCGGTGTGTTCGGAGACTTCCTTCACCGGCACGCCCGCGTCACGCAGCGCACGGGCGGAGCCGCCGGTCGACAGGATCTCCACGCCGCGCGCCGCCAGGGCCTGCGCGAACGGCACGAGTCCCGCCTTGTCGGACACGGAAATCAGCGCGCGGCGGACGATGACGATGTCGGTCATGGCAAACAACCCCAAAGCAAGCGCGACCGGATAGACCTGCGCAGGCCCCGGCTCAAGCAGGGATGGTCGTCTCGCGAGGAACGGGATCAGAGTCCGAGCAGGTCCAGGGTGCGGTTGAGCACCTTGGCTTCGTCGTAGCGGTCCAGCGCCCGCTCGCGGCCGGCGGCGCCCATGCGCGCTCGCAATGACGGATCGTGCACCAGCCGCCCAAGCGCCGCTACCAGTGCTGCGGCGTCTCCGGCCGGCACCAGCAGCCCGGTCGCCTCGGGCACCACCTGTTCGGCCGGGCCGCGCACGGCGGCAGCGACCACCGGCAGGCCGGCCAGCATCGCCTCGATCACCGACATCGGCAGGCCCTCGAAGCGGCTTGGCAGCGCAAAGATGTCCGCCGCCGCCATCAGGTCCGCGACGTCCTCGCGGTACCCCAGCAGCCGCAGCCGCTCGCCCAGGCCGGCGTCGCGCAGCAGAGCGCCCATATCCGGGCCGCGGTCCGAGGGCAGCCGTTCGCCCACCACCCAGAGCGCCGCATCGGGGACGGATTGCATCGCCGCCGCCAGTTCGGGGTAGCCCTTGTGCCAAACGAGCCGCGACACGGCGAGCACCACGACAGTCCCATCCGTGGCCCCAAGTGCCGCTCGGACGCGCGCGCGCGTCGCCGGATCGGGCCGGAAACGCGCCGGATCGCGGCCATTTCCGACCGCCACGGCCCGCCCGTGGATGTGCAGGCGCCGCGCATCCTGCGCTTCGGCCTCGCTGACGGTGAGGAACGGGCCGGTCACCCGCGCCGCCACCCACTCCATCGCGAAGCCCACCAGCGCACGCGGCCGGGAGCCGGGGAAATTGAACCAGAACCCATGGCAGGTGTACGCGATATGCGGGACGCCGACCCACCATGCGGCCATGCGGGCAAGAAAGCCGCTGATCGGCATATGGGCATGCACGAGGTCCGGCCG
Organism: Acetobacteraceae bacterium; assembly: GCA_031291795.1. GTDB lineage: Bacteria > Pseudomonadota > Alphaproteobacteria > Acetobacterales > Acetobacteraceae > Rhodopila. Next base: position 40,390 of record JARLIJ010000245.1, read on the forward strand.
TTCGGTGCGGAACAGCCGCACCAGGGCGCGAAAAGCCCGCCAATGCGCCAGCGGCGACACCCGGCGCTCGAGCGGCAGGCCGACCACGCGGAACCCTTCGGCGCGCGCCACCGCCAACAGCTTCCCTTCTGCACAGGCGCCGATCACCTCATGCCCGCGGGCCCGCGCCGCGCGCATCAGCGGCAGCAGGAAGTGCCGCAACGAGAAATCGACGTTGGTGATCTCGATTATTTTCAAGGCGGTATCTTCAACCCGCGGCCGTCAGCCGACCTTGCTGATCGCCCACTTGACCTGCTGGGGGCCGTCCGGCGTGCCGGTCAACACCACCTGCTCGCTGCGCCGGGGTTCGGAGCCGCCGAGGTAGATGCTCTCCTCCAGGGACATCTGCGCGCCGTCGGCCCGCAGGCGCCAGCCGCCGCCGGTCCGCAGGCGCAGCAGCACGGCCTCGCGGTCCTGCTGCAGGCTGGCAGTCACGTCCGGATGCAGGTGGAAGCGCAGAGTGAAGGGCTGCGGGTTGGGCGCTTCGACCACGTCCTCGCCGCGGATATCCTCGCCGCTTTCGGCCATATAGAGGCTGCGGTGATGCACCGCGCCGAACAGCTTGCGCCAGCCGTCGTGATGCGCTTCCAGCCAATGGGCGCCGTTCGCCTCCTGCCGCTGGGCCTTCACCTCTTCCGGCCGGCGGCCCAGCCCGTCGGGTTTCAGCTCGCTGCTGTTGACGTCGGAGACCACGAGGGTCGAGTGCGCCGCGGTGGCACGCATCGCCTCCCGCCATTCGGATGGGCCGACCGGGAAGGCGCCGCAATTGACGATCAGGCGTTCGCGGCCGATCGACAGCTCCATCGAGAGCGTGCCGGCATGGGCATTGCGGTCGACGCCGGCGGGCGGTGGCACGCCGCAATCCACGATCAGCACGCTGCGCCCGGCCTGCAGGCGCTGGAAGCCGCCATCGACCAAGGAGGACGGGCCGCGGCCGCCACGCCCGGCCTGGGTCAGCACCAGATCGATCAGGGTGCCGCTTTCTTCCTTGCTGCCGTTGAACAGGGCCAGGCCGCCGTCACCATGGCGCATCACGCGCAGGGCCGGCGCCATGCGCTCGATTGCGTTGGTCAGGGCGGCTGGTGGCTGGGTCTGCGAGGCCTGCAGCAAAGCGCGGATTTCCGTCAGATCCTGCAGGGCGGCGAGCTGCGCGGCGGGACTGCGCTCCACGTGGCAGCCATCCGGCAGCACCTGGCGGGTGATCTCCTGCGGCAGGAACCGCAGGGCGCGGGTCAGGAACCCGGCGTGGTCCGGCAGCGCGACCGCGGCGGCGATCAAGCCTTTCAGCGCGGTCAGGGCGCGCTCGTCGATTTCCTCGGACGGCAGGGCAGCGGACAGACTGCGGGCGTCCGATACCAGCCGCGCCATCAGGCGCTGGCGGAACGGGTCGTCGGCGGTGGAGGCGAAGAAGTCGTAATGGCCGAGCCAGGCGGTGATGCGGGCGCCGACGATATCCGGGCGATGGGCGATGGTGTCGTTGACGGAGCCATTGATCCAGTCGGCGACCAAGGCGCGGGCCCGCAGCCGTGCCGCATCGGTGCCGAGGGCGCGCAGGTCCCGCAGCCAGGTGAAGCTGTGGGCGGCGGCGCGCAGCAGCGGTGGACCCGAGGCATCGCCCCAGCCGCCTTGCTTCAGCGTCCGGACGGCGCCGCAAAGCTCCAGCTCGCCTTTCAGCAGCCGCGCACCGCGGCCGGGGTCGCCGGGCCAGGGATCGCGCACCGGCAAGGCCGGCGCGTCGGGTACGCGGGACATGCGAAAGCTGGGCAGGCGGGCCATTGCGCGGCGTGCGTCGCGCAGCCAGCGCCGAGGGTCGGTGCCGCTGCCGCTCATGAGGGCATCGCCGGGCCGCGCAGGGCGGCAATGGCGGCGGCGTAGTCTGCTGCGCCGAACACTGCGGTGCCTGCGATCAGCGTGTCGGCGCCGGCGGCGATGGCGTGGGGGGCGGTTGCCGGAGTGATTCCGCCGTCGGCCGCCAGGGCGATCGGCTTGTCGCCGCCGTCGATCCATTGGCGGAGCGCCGCGATTTTGGCGAGTTGCGACGACAGGAATCTTTGGCCGCCGAAGCCGGGATTGACCGACATCACCAGGACGATGTCGACCAGGTCGCGCACCCACGCGATCGTATCCAACGATGTGGCCGGGTTCAGCACGACTCCAGCCCGTTTGCCCAGCGAACGGATGAGCTGGAGCGAACGGTGGAGATGCGCCCCGGCCTCGGGATGCAGCGAAATATGGTCGGCACCGGCCTCGGCGAAGGCAGCGATATAGGGATCGACCGGGGCAATCATGAGGTGCACGTCGAACGGCAGCTTCGTGTGCCGGCGGAGGGCTGCCAGCACGAGCGGGCCGAAACTCAGATTGGGGACGAAATGGCCATCCATGATGTCGAGGTGCAGCCAATCGGCGCCGGCAGCCTCGATCGCCGCGACCTCATCCCTGAGGCGCGCAAAATCGGCCGCGAGGAGGCTGGGGGCGATCGTGATACGCCGGGCGGTCGTCGAAGGCATGAATGGTTCTAGACAGCGGTTGCGAAGCTGCACAAGGCCGCAACGTGGCCTTGTCGTTCACGCTGCCGAAGGACGCGCGTCATAGACGGACCATTCGGGCTGCGAAAAACCCATCGAGGCCGCCAAGTTCGGACCACATACCTGGATGCGTGCGCAGGAAGCCGTCCGCGGTGCGCGCTTCCGGGAGGGCGGCAAGTTCCTCAGCTGTGAACGGATCAAGCCGCAAGCCGCCGCGCGCCAAGGCCGCGGCGATACGTGGTTCGCCTTCCTCGGGCTGCAGCGAGCAGACGGCATAGACCAATCGCCCGCCAGGTCGCAGCATCGCCGCGGCCGAGGCCAGCAGAGCGTCCTGCGCCTCGGCCAGCGTCTGGACGTCGCGTGGGCGCTTGAGATGCAGGATGTCGGGATGGCGCCGGATCGTTCCGGTCGCACTGCACGGTGCGTCGAGCAGCACGGCGTCGAACGGGTCCGACGGTGTCCAGCTGTTGGCGTCGGCCTGCACGAGGTCGGCGGCCAGCCCCCAGCGGCGGAGGTTGTCGGCCAGCCGCGCAAGGCGGGCCGGGTCGCGTTCGAGCGCGGTGACCTGTGCGCCGGCCGCAGCGAGCTGGGCGGTCTTGCCGCCGGGCGCGGCGCAGAGATCGGCGATGCGCTCCCCGAGGCGGGGGGCCAGCAGCCGCGCGGGCAGCGCGGCGGCGGCGTCTTGCACCCAGAGGCGGCCCTCAGAAAACCCTGGAATATCAGCGACTCGCGTTCCGGCCGGGTAACGCACGGAACCGGTCGGGAGTGGAATGGCCCCTGCTGGCGGTGACGTGCCTGCGCCGAGCGTCAGGTCGAGTGGCGCTTCAAGCTGATGGGCGGCGGCGATGGCGCGGGCGGCGGGGCCCCAGGCCGTCCACAGCCAGGGCGGCGTGTCCAGCCGGGGCGCGTCAAGGTCCTGGAGCGCCGCCCCCCCGGCCGTCGCGACCTTGCGCAGCACCGCGTTGACCAGCCCGGAGAACGGCGCGAGGCCCTTTGTTCGGGTCAGTGCGACCGCCGTCGCGACGGCGGCGTGGCTGGGCGTTTCGAGCAAAAGCAGGCCCGCGGCGCCGATCCGCAGTACCAGCCGCACCGGTTCCGGCGGCTCCTTGCGCAGGAACGGCTCCAGCACCGCGTCCAGCGTCCCCGTCCGACGCAGGACCGAAGCGGCCAGCCGGTGTGCGGCCGCGCGGTCGCGCAGGTCGAGCGCGGGCAACGCGTCCAGCGCGTCCTCCAGCGAGCGGCGGCGGACGAGGACGGCGGTCAGTAGGTCGAAGGCAGCTTCGCGGGTCGGATCTGGCATCGGCGGGTTCATGCGCGGGTTGCGGCCGGCTGGCCAGTCGGGATTCGGGCTACGCTGCCCCGACGAGACCGCGCGCAAACTCCCCGGCGTCGAACGGACGCAGGTCGGCGGCCTTCTCGCCCACGCCGACGGCATGCACGGGCAGGCCGAACGTCTCGGCCAGCGCCACCACGATGCCACCGCGGGCGCTGCCGTCCAGCTTGGTGACGATGAGGCCGGTGACGTCCACCATCTCCTTGAAAACCTTCACTTGCTGGACGGCGTTCTGGCCCGTGGTGGCGTCCAGCACCAGCAGCACCGAGTGCGGCGCGGTCGGATCCTGCTTGCGCAGGACTCGAATGATCTTGCGCAATTCCTCCATCAGCGCGGCCTTGTTGTGCAGCCGGCCGGCCGTGTCGATCAGCAATACGTCGGCGTCTTCGGCCATGGCGCCGGTCAGGGCATCGAACGCCAGGCCGGCCGAGTCGGCGTTCTGGCCGCCGGAGACCACGGGCGTGCCGGTCCGCTCGCCC
>JARLIJ010000246.1 GCA_031291795.1 Acetobacteraceae bacterium
GCGGACCAAGGTTGGGGGGAGGGGTCCCGCCGTCGCGAACGGTGCTGGTACGCCCCCCTCACCCCACCCTTGGTCCGCCCTGCGGCCCAAGCCCGCAAGGGGAGAGGGAGTCGTTTTATTCTTTGTGCCGGCTCGAGTTGCCAGCCCGTCGCTATTCGGCCGCCACTGCCGCCCGCAGCTCCAGCCGCCGCAGCGCGCGGTCGATCCACTGCGCGGTCAGTTTCTCCTGTGTGCCGTTCTGCAGCAGCCGTTCGTGCAGCGCCGGGAAATCCACCCGGTCCAGAGCCTGGTCCTGGTTGAAGCAAGAGAACACCACGGTGCGCTCGCCGGTCACCGGATCGACCTGCGGCTGGAGGCACTGGGCGCAGACTTCCTTCATCATACACTGCATCGGCGAGTTGATTGACCCGATCGCCGTGTGGTCGGGGTGCAGGTACGGCTTCAGCACGCCGTGCCGCGCGACGCCCACCGCCTGCATCATCCGATCCGACCCGATGGCGATCACGTGCCGCGCGTCCTTCAGCGGCACGCTTTGGTCCCCGAGCCGGCTGGAGCCGTAGGCGGCGATGGCCTGGACGATGTTGCCGACGAAGGTCCGGTCCTGCGGGCGCGCGGGGTTGGGTGCGAAGCCGGGGGCCTCGTCGCAGCACCAGACGATGACGTCGGCGGCGCGTTCGATCTCCTCGACCTTGTAACGGTCGCGAATCGCCTTGTAGCCGGCGAAGTAGATCACCTTTGACCCCGCGGCGCGGGTGGCGGCGCCGATCGAGAACAGCACCGCGTTGCCCAACCCGCCGCCGACCAGGGCGACGGTGGTGTCTGGGTGGATTTCGGTGGGCGTGCCGGTCGGGCCCATCAGCACGACGCGCTCGCCGGGGCGCAGCAGGGCGCACAGATCGGAGCTGCCGCCCATCTCCAGCGCGATGACGCTGACCAGGCCGCGCGCCTTGTCGGTCCAGGCGCCGGTCATGGCGAGGCCTTCCATGCCCAGCACGGTCTTGCCGATCTCCGGCTCCAGAAGCCGCGGCGCCAGCACCTCATAGTTCTGCAGCCGGTAGAACTGGCCGGGGCGGAACGCGGCGGCGGCGGCGGGCGCGCGCAACACGACCTCCACGATCGTGGGGGTCAGGCGGTTCACCGCATGCACCGTCGCCTGCAGGCTGTCCCGGCAGCGCGCGATCAGCGCCGCGCCCGACACGGCGGAGGCCGGCAGTGCGGCCAGGGCGCGGCTCACCACCGGATAGCCCCGCTTCGCCCCGCCCATGGCCTTCACCACGTTGCCGAAGAAGCTGGGATGCAGGTCGCCGAAGAAGCTGATGAAGCGGCCGGACGGATCGCGGTGCATCAGCACCTGGGCGGTCTCGGGCTTGGCCATGCCGCGCACCGGGGTGACCGGGGCGCCGGTTTCGTCGACCGCCTGGAAGTAACGGCCGTCGAGCTGGATGCGGCCGTCCTCGCGTGCCAGCACGGTGTTGGGCTGGGTACCGGCGGCGACCAGGATGGCACGGGCGGGCAGCACTTTCTCGGTCCCGTCGGCGGCGGTGACCAGCAGGCTGTGGGCATGGCCGTATTCGTCGACACCGACCGCTTTGGGGGTCAGGCCCTCGGCGAAGCGGACGGCTTCCTCCATCGCCTTGGCCACTTCCTCGTGGTTCAGCGTGTAGGACGGGCTGTCGATCAGCCGGCGGCGATAGGCGATGGTGGCGCCGCCCCAACTGTCCAGCAGCGCCGCCAGCCGAGGCATCCGGGCTTCCGCGGCCGCCGCATTGCGTTCCGTTCGGATGGCGGCGGCATGGGCCAGGAATTCGTCGGCGGTTTCGGTTTCCTCGGCGTTCCAGCGCGCGCGGACGGCGGCCTCGCCGCGTTCGGCGACCAGCGTGCGGTAGCGGAGGGCGAACTTCTCCACCTGGCGGACATAGTAGGCCAGGCTCTCGGTCGCGGTGTCGATCGCGGTCAGCCCGCCGCCGATCACCACCACCGGCAGGCGGATCTGCAGGTTGGCGATGGACGACATCTTCGCCGCCCCGGTGAGCTGCAGTGCCATCAGGAAGTCCGAGGCCTGCCGCACGCCGCGGGCCAGTCCGTTGGGGATGTCCAGGATGGTCGGGCGGCCGGCGCCCATGCACAGCGCGACATGATCGAAGCCCATCGCCCAGGCGTCGTCGATGCCCAAGGTAGCCCCGCCGCCGAACCGGATGCCGCCGAAATGGGCGAACTCGGCCCGCCGCTCCAGCAGCAGGCGCACCAGCTTCAGGTAGTTCTTGTTCCACCGCACGGTGATGCCGTACTCGGCCACGCCGCCGAACCCGGCCAGCACGCGGTCGTCCAGGCTCTCGAACAAAGCGGCGGCGTCGCGGATCGGCGTGGTCGGGTCGAAATCCAGCGGCTCTATCTTCAACCCGTCGACCGCGACCACGGTGTGGCCGTCGTTCATCAGGTGGTGCGCCAGGGTGAACCCGGCCGGACCGAGGCCGACGATCAGCACCTTGCGCCCGCTATCGGGGCGGGGCAGCGGGCGGCGGATATCCAGCGGGTTCCAGCGGGTCAGCAGCGCGTAGATCTCGAAGCCCCACGGCAAGGCGAGCACATCGCGCAGGATATGCGTCTCGGCCTGGGGGATATCGACCGCTTCCTGCTTCTGGTAGATGCAGGCCTTCATGCAGTCGTTGCAGATACGGTGGCCGGTGGCGGCCATCATCGGGTTGTCGATCGCAATGGTGGCGAAGGCGCCCAGCACGCTGCCCTGGGCGCGCAGGGTGTGCATCTCGCTGATCTTCTCGTCCAGCGGGCAGCCTGCCAGCGTCACCCCGAACGGCGATTTCTGGTACGCGCCGGTCTTGCGGTCCTTCAGGCCCTTGCTGCAGGAATCCTTCCCCTGAGTGTGGCACCAGATGCAGTAGTTCACCTGGTCCAGCGCCTGCTGGGTGTTCATCCCCGCATCCGTCAGCGCGAACCCCTCGCGATGGCGCCAGTCATGCTCCGGCAGGCGCTGCATGGTGACGCCGTCGCGCTCGATGGTCTCGACGGGCACCAGGTGGTTGGGGTCGGTCCGGTGCGGCACGCGGAACTGGGTGCCGCCCTTGTGGGCCTGGCGCCCGGCCTCGGTCAGGGTGGCCCAGGCGGCGTAGCGCAAGGCTTCGTCGAGCGCCTCGGCGTTGCCCTCGGTCTCCCAGGCGGCGACCTGGGTGGCGAAGCTGCGTTCGGTCAGGGGCGCGCCGAGGCGGGCCTCCAGCGCGGCACGCAGGGCAGGACCGTCGAAACCGGACGGGTCGGCGTATTTCTTCACCGCCTGGCGCTGCACGAACAGCCGCTTGCAGGCATGGATCGGGTCGAGCGCCTGGGTCTCGTGCGCCAGCGCCGCGGTCTGCGCCTCGATGCCGAACAGGGCACTGACGAACCCGTCCAGATGCGGGCCGAGGCCGACGATCAGCGTGCTCTCGTCGGCACCGGACAGCGCGTCGGGCGCGGCACGGGCGGCGAGCAGGCTGGCATGGAGGGCCGCATCCGCGGCCTGCAGCCGGTCCAGGAAGGCGCGGTCGAGCCGGATCAGCCCATCGCGGACCACCAGGTCGGCGAAACCGAAGCCGAAGCCCAGGGTCGGTTGGAGCGAGGGTAGAGCATCAGTCACTTCATCATACCAATCTGTGCAGAAGAGCCAGGAACACCCGTTGCTCTTCGTTCGACAGCGGCGCCAGGGCGGTGCTGTGGGAGCGCTGGGCGGATGCCACAGCCTCCCCGATCAACGCAAGTCCTGCCTCGGTTGCGGTCAGCACCGCCGTGCGGCGGTCCATCGGGTCGTCGGACCGCGCGATCAGGCCGCGGGCGGTGAGGCGGCGCACGACGCCCTGGACGGTCGCGGGGTCCATCGCAACCAGGCGACCGAGGAGGTTCTGGGTGACGTGCCCCAGCTCCACGGTCTTGCAGAGGGCGGCGAACTGGGTGGGCGTGAGGCCAGCCTTGGCGGCGGAGACCTGGAAAATCGCGGCGTGCCGCTGATGCGCCTTGCGCAGCAGGAAGCCGACATGATCCTCCAGCAGGAAGCCGTTGGGGGGAGGCATTCCATTGGGTGCAACCTGCGGACGATCGGAAGCCACGACACGTCTCTCCACGGCCAGTTTCATTCGAATACGAATGAGCAGCCGCCCGGTCAAGCATTTCCGGCGGAAGGCTGGGGCGCTGCCCCAAACCCCGCGAGGGGCGCTGCCCCTTCGATCCCCGCCAAGGGCGACGGCCCTTGTGTCTTAAAAATCTGTCAAAGTGATTGAGCCGCTGGGAGTGGTCAGTAGCCACTCCCAGCGGTGCGATCCGTAGGCCGCGAAGCCCTCGGCGTAAGCCCGTTTCCAAGCAAGGTCA
>JARLIJ010000247.1 GCA_031291795.1 Acetobacteraceae bacterium
GCTGCCCATGTCGCAGGCGCCCTGGACGTTGTTCTGCCCGCGCAGCGGGTTCACGCCGACGCCGCGCCGGCCGAGGTTGCCGGTGGCCATCGCCAGGGTGGCGATCGCCATCACCGTCGTGCTGCCCTGGCTGTGCTCCGTGACGCCCAGCCCGTAATAGATCGCGCCGTTGCCGCCGGCGGCGAACAGCCGCGCCGCGCCGCGCACCAGGGCGGCGGGCACGCCGGTCATGGCCTCGGTCGCCTCGGGGCTGTTGCGCGGTTCGGAGACGAACGCCGCCCAGTCGGCGAAGGCATCGCCCTCGCAGCGTTCCCACACGAAGGCGTGGTCCACCAGGCCCTCGGTGACGATCACATGGGCCAGCGCGGTCAGCACCGCGACATTCGTGCCGGGCCGCAGCGCCAGGTGGTACGAGGCCTCGACATGCGGCGTGCGCACCAGGTCGATCCGGCGCGGATCGATCACGATCAGCTTGGCACCCTCGCGCAGCCGCTTCTTCATGCGCGACGCGAAGACCGGGTGCCCGTCGGTCGGGTTGGCGCCGATCACCATGATCACGTCGGACTGGTCGACGCTGTCGAAATCCTGCGTGCCAGCAGAGGTGCCGAACGCGGTCTTCAACCCATACCCGGTCGGCGAGTGGCACACCCGCGCACAGGTATCGGTGTTGTTGTTGCCCATCACCGCGCGCGCCAGCTTCTGGACCAGATAGGTCTCCTCGGCCGTGCAGCGCGAGGAGCTGATCACCCCGATCGAATCCTTGCCATGCTTCATCTGGATGCGCCGGAACTCGCTGGCCACGCGGCCGATCGCCTCTTCCCAACTCACTTCGCGCCAGGGATCCGAGGTCTTCTCGCGGATCATCGGCTTCAGGATGCGGTCCGGATGGGTGGCATAGCCCCAGGCGAAGCGGCCCTTGACGCAGGAATGGCCATGGTTCGCGCGGCCATCCTTCCAGGGCACCATGCGCACGACCGTGTCGCCGCGCATCTCGGCCTTGAAGTTGCAGCCCACGCCGCAATAGGCGCAGGTGGTGACCACCGAGTGCTCCGGCTGGCCCATGTCCACGACGGATTTCTCGATCAGCGTCGCGGTCGGGCAGGCCTGCACGCAGGCGCCGCAGGACACGCATTCGCTGGTCATGAACGGTTCGGCCATCCCGGCCGAGACCTTGGAGGCGAAGCCGCGGCCCTCGATGGTCAGCGCGAACGTCCCTTGCACTTCCTCGCACGCGCGGACGCAGCGCGAGCAGACGATGCACTTGGACGCCTCGAACTGGAAATACGGGTTGGAGCTGTCGGTCGGCGCCTTCAGGTGGTTGCTGCCCTCGTAGCCGTAGCGCACCTCCCGCAGCCCGACCTCGCCGGCGGTGTCCTGCAGCTCGCAATTGCCGTTGGCGGCGCAGGTCAGGCAGTCGAGCGGGTGGTCGGAGATATACAGCTCCATCACGCCCCGGCGCAGCCTGCGCAGGCGGTCGGTGGTGGTGTGGACCTGCATCCCCGGCGCGACCGGCGTGGTGCAGGAGGCCGGGGTGCCGTTGCGGCCGTCGACCTCCACCAGGCACATGCGGCAACTGCCGAAACTGTTCAGCGTGTCGGTGGCGCAGAGCTTCGGGATCTTGATGCCGGCTTCCATCGCCGCGCGCATGACGGACGTGCCGTCGGGCACGCTGACCGGAATGCCGTCGATCGTCAGGCTGACGATCTTTTCGGATGCGACCGGCAGGGTGCCGTAGTCGATTTCCTGGACCAGGGACATGGGCGCCTCTTTCTCTTTCAGGCCGCGGCCCTGTGGACCGGCGGGAGGAAGTCCTCGGGGAAGTGGGTCAGGGCGCTCAGCACCGGCAACGGGATGAACCCACCCAGGGCGCACAGCGAGCCGAACTTCATGGTCTCGCAGAGGTCCCGCAGCAGCGTGATATTGGCCTCCACCGCCTGGCCTGCAATGATCTTGTCCATCACCTCCTGGCCACGGACGGAGCCGATGCGGCAGGGCGTGCATTTGCCGCAGGATTCGATCGCGGCGAATTCCATGGCGAAGCGGGCCTGTTTGGCGAGGTCCACCGTCTCATCGAACACCACCACGCCGCCATGGCCCATCAGGCCACCGCGGGCGGCGAACGCCTCGTAGTCGAACTGCGTGTCGAACAGGGCGGGCGGGAAATAGGCCCCGAGCGGTCCGCCGACCTGCACCGCCCGGACCGGGCGGCCGGAGCGGGTGCCGCCGCCGATGTCGTTCACCAGCTCGCCGAGGGTGACGCCGAACCCGGCCTCGAACAGCCCGGCGAAGCGCAGGTTGCCGGCGAGCTGGATCGGCATGGTGCCGCGCGACCGACCCATGCCGAAATCGTGGTAGGCCTGGGCGCCCTCGGACATGATGACCGGGATCGAGGCGAGCGTGATCAGGTTGTTGACCACGGTCGGGCGCTGGAACAGGCCCTTATGCGCCGGCAGCGGCGGCTTGGCGCGGACCTGGCCGCGGCGGCCCTCCAGGCTTTCCAGCAGCGACGTCTCCTCGCCGCAGATATAGGCGCCGGCGCCGACGCGCTGCTCGATGTCGAATGTGTAGCGCGATCCCAGCACGCTGGACCCGAGGACCCCGGCTGCGCGGGCGACCGCCAGGGCGGCGTCGAATGCCGCGACCGCGTGCGGGTATTCCGATCGGGTGTAGACGTAGCCTTTGGTGGCGCCGACAGCGATGCCGTTGATCGCCATGCCCTCGATCAGGACGAACGGATCGCCTTCCATCAGCATGCGGTCGGCGTAGGTGCCGGAGTCACCCTCGTCGGCGTTGCAGACGATGTATTTCCGATCGGATGCGGCGTCGGCGGTGGTCTTCCACTTGATGCCGGTGGGGAAACCGGCGCCGCCGCGCCCGCGCAGGCCGGAGCGGGTGACCTCGTCGAGAATGCCGACGGGCCCGACCTCGATGGCCCGTTCCAGGCCCTTGATCCCGCCATGGGCGCGGTAGTCCTCCAGCGACAGCGGGTCGACGACGCCGCAGCGGGCGAAGGTCAGGCGCGTCTGGCGGGCGAGGAACGGGATCTGTTCGGGCGGGCCAAGCCGCTTGGGATGGGCGGCGCCGTCCAGCAGGCCGGCGGCAAGAAGACCGGGGATATCAGAGGCTTCCACCGGACCGTAGGCGATGCGGCCGGCTGGCGTCTCGACCTCGATCATCGGTTCCAGCCAGAACAGGCCGCGCGAGCCGGTGCGGACGATGGTGGCGTGCGGGGCGAGGGCGACGGCGACCTCATCGGAACCGAGCGCCAGGGCGGCGGCGTCGCGCGGGACGAAGATGCGGGTCATCGTGTGCGCTCCAGGAACGTGCGCTCCAGGGGGGCGCGCTCCAAGGCTGCATCCAGCCGGTCCGCGTCGAGCCGGCCGAGCGGCTTGCCGTCGAGCAGGGCGGCGGGGCCGGTGGCGCACAGGCCGAGGCAGTAGACCGGCTCCAGCGTCACGTTGCCGTCGGCCGAGGTGCCGTGCCAGTCGATGCCCAGGCGCTCGCAGATATGCACGCCCAGCGCCTCGGCGCCGACCGACTGGCAGGCCTCGGCGCGGCAAAGGCGCAGGACGTGACGACCGGGCGGGTGGCGACGGAACTCATGGTAGAAGGTGACGATGCCGTGCACTTCGGCGCGTGAGAGGTTCAGGCGGGCGGCGACCAGCGGGACGGCCTCCGGAGCGACATAGCCGAACGTCTCCTGCAGGGCATGCAGGATCGGGAGGGTGGCGCCCTCCTGGTCGGCATGGGCTGCAATGATCTCGGTCCCGCGGACTTCGGTCCACGGCTCGTATGCGGGCAAATGCTCCTCCAGCCAGCAATTTTCATCTTGAGCTGTGCATAGAACGGAGTGTTGACACGCAAATGCAAGACGGCAGGATTATGCTGCGATAGCGAATTTCTATCGAAGGAACCGGGTGCATACTGGTATGCGCTTCTTCTCCCCCTCCCCTTGAGGGAGGGGGAGAAGAGCGGCTATACCGTCACCTCGGCCCAGTCCCGGCTCAGCCGGCGCGCCTCCGTCACCAGCGCAGCGGTCAGCGGCGGGAGCGGTTCGCGCTGCGGGTAGACAAGCCCGATCGTGGGCGAGATTTCCGCATCCTCGATCGGGATCGCGCGGATCGGCGCACCCAGCCCCATGGTCTCGGCCAGCACCGCAGGCATCACGCTTGCCCAGCGGCCGGTGCGCACATGCGAGAACAGCACCACCATCGAGTTCGACTGCAACGTCGGCGCCGGCTCCACCCCCGCCGCGCGCAGCCGCCGATCCAGGATCCGGCGGTTCTGCATATCCGGCGTCAGCAGGCAGAGCGGGATCTGCCCGACCTCCGCCCAGGTCACCCGCTCCCGCCGCCCCAGCGGGGACTGGTCGGAGATCAGCAGGTGGTAGCGCTCATGGTACAGCGGGATCGCCCGCACCCGGCCCAGCGGCTCGTTGTCGATATAGGACAGCCCGGCATCGATCTGGAGGTTCTCCAGCATCGTCAGGATCTCGAGCGAGGTGCGCGACAGGATGGTAAACCCGACATCCTTGTGGCTGACATGCAGCGGCGTGGTCAGCGACGCCACGATCGGCAGCGCCGTCGGCACCGCGGCCAGCCGCAGATGGCCCGCCAGGCCGGTCTTCAGCGCACGGATCTCCTGGCGCATGGCGCGCGCGTCGCCGACGATCCGCCGCGCCCAGTCCAGCACCCGCAACCCCTCGGGCGTGAAGCCCAGGAAGCGCGACTGGCGCTGCACCAGCAGGACACCCAGCGTGTCCTCCAACTGACGCAGGCCGGCGGAGAGCGAGGGCTGGGTGATCCCGCAGGCCTCCGCGGCGCGCCCAAAATGCTGCTCGCGGGCCAGGGCCAGCAGCATCTCCAGCTTGTCGATCATCCGGCGAAACCGGGCACACGGGCGCCGCTGGCTGGCTGAACCACCCCGCCCCGCAGCGCACCGGGGGCAGTGTCGCCCCACAGGACTTCGAACCCGTCCGGCAGGCGGCGGCTGTTCGGCACCGAGAGCCAGAGCCGCAGCAGCAGGCGGCTGAACGCGGCGTCGTCCTCGTACGCCGTGCGGCCATAGTAGATGCGGCCATAGTAGATGACGTGGTTGTTCAGAAGCTGGATGTCGCCGGCCTCGAACGGCGCCAGCAGGCAGGTTTCCTCGGCCACCGCGGCGAGCAGGTCGAGCGCCTCGACCTGGGCGTCGGTCATGCGGGGGACTTCGGCGTATTCCTGCGCCTGCTCGACATAGGTGCGGGAATACTGGCTGGTGATACGGCCGTCCCGCAGCGCGAGCACCGGCATGGCGAAAGCGCGGGTGACGACGTGGCCGTCCTCGTCGGCGGGGCGGGCGCGCCAGTAGTCCTGGCAGAGCACCGCCAGCAGGTCGGGGCGGCGGCGCGCGATCTCCTGGTAGATCGTGACGATGGAGGCCAGTTTGCTGACCCCGCCGGTGGCGGCGTTGCGGGCGCACAGCAGGGCGATCAGGTCGCAGCGGTCGGTGTGCCAGCGCAACGGGCCGGTCGAGCGGGCGCGGGCGCGGGACGAGACCACGCTGCCGAGCTGGCCCTGCACGAAGCCGGGTTCGGGGAGGCGGGTCTCATCGCGGACCTCGCCCATGATCTCGGCGCGTGCGTTCTGGTAGACGGCGGTGCCCAGATGGGTGCCGAGGCCCCAGAAGATGTGGCGCAGCTCGTCGTCCGTGTAGCGCGCGGCGTCGAGGCCGCGGATGCGGACCATGCCGTGGCCGTCTTCCAGTTCGTGCTGGATATCGGCCAGCAAGGCGGTGGTCCTGGGCAGGGGGAAATCGGTTCGGGTGAAACCGAACAGCGGGGCGTCGCGCACGCCGGCCAGGGCGGCGTCGATTTCCTGCAGGTGGGCAGGCGCGAAGCTGCGGATCCAGGCGCCGGAGGGCGTCAGTTCCTCGCCGTACCAGGCTGCTTTGCTGTCGGATCCTGCCGTTGCCATCGGGTGCCGCTCCTGTTCGTAACGGACAAGGTCGGGCCGGGTGCGCGGTGCTGTCAACGGCGATGCTTCGGGGGATCCGGGCGGGAGGGACGATGGGCGCGCCGGGCGACTTTGCATTGGGCGACGGCGGGGCGGGATGCCTGGGGGCGGCGAGGTCCGGGGGCGCGTCGTCTGGACTGTGCGGTGGGAGGCGGCTGATTTTTTAACGCAGATTAGGGAAAGGCGATCAGCAGGGATGCACGCAGATAGACGGAGCGGAATGCAGGTCGGTGGGGCACACAAGGCGCACCAGATAATATTCAAATATGTTCCAGTTGTTTTGGCTTGTTCGTAAGTATTATACAGTCTATTCCTGTTTGTGTCTTCATTCCATCAATACATTTCAACAAAATCTGCGTGCATCTGCGTTATCCCTGCTAATCTGCGCTGAAAATCCGGCGAACACGCCGCTTCAACGACCACGCCGAGGCACCAACCATCCCACCGGCGAGACCAATCCTTCCAGCAACGCCGCCGCCCATCACGCCACAAACCCAACGGCGCCCGCCCAGCCCCACCGCCCGTGGGACTTACACCCCGCCCGCAATCAGTCTAGCGTCCTGTCAACGGAACCGCTCGAAAGAGACCGGAACGGAGGGAACAAGCAGATGGAAGCAAGACTGGGTGGGCAATCATGCCTCAGCGGCGTGCGCATCCTGGACCTGACTCAATTCGAGGCCGGCCCCTCCTGCACCGAAGCCCTCGCCTGGCTCGGCGCCGAGGTCGTGAAAGTCGAGAACCCGAAGAGCGGCGATCCCGGCCGATCCCTGGGCGGCAAGCCCGGCGTCGATGACCCGTATTTCCTGCTGTTCAACGCCAACAAGAAATCCGTCACGGTCAATCTGAAGGACCCGAAAGGCCTGCAGCTCGTCAAGGACCTGGCGAAACAGGCCGATGTCTTCGTGGAGAACTTCGCCCCTGGCTCGATCGAGCGCCTGGGCCTGGGCCCGGATGTGGTCCGCGCGCTGAACCCGTCCATCGTCTACTGCCAGGTCAAAGGCTTCGGCGAAGGCAGCCCATACGAGAACAACCTCGCCTTCGACATGATCGCCCAGGCCTGCGGCGGCACCATGTCCATCACCGGCGAGCGCGACGGCCGCCCGCTGAAGCCAGGGCCGTCTTTGGGCGACACCGGCACCGGCATGCTGCTGGCGATCTCCATCCTGGGCGCGCTGTATCGCCGCAAGGAAACCGGCCAGGGCGACCACCTGCAGGTCGCGATGCAGGACGCGATGCTGCACTACATCCGCATTGCCTTCGCGACCCAGCACCGCACCGGCAAAGCCTCCGGCCGCGCCGCCGACAGTTCCGTCAGCGGCGCCAATCCGCCGATGGGGACCTTTCCCTGCAAGGGCGGCGGCCTCAATGACTACGTCTACGTCTTCACCAGTCGCACCAATCCCGAACATTGGCGGCGCCTGCTGGCAGTAATCGGCCGCGAGGACCTGATCGGCGACGCCCGCTACGACAGCCCCGCCGCCCGCGCCGAACGCGCCGACGAGGTCAACGCGATGATCGCCACCTGGACCCGCCGGCACACCAAGCACGAGGCCATGGAGATCATCGGCGCCGCCGGCATCCCGGCCGGGGCGGTGCTCGACACCATGGAACTCTCCACCGACCCGACCTTCGAGGCCCGCGGCATCATGCCCACCATCGAGCATCCCGTGGTGGGCAGGTTCAAGATGGTGGCCTGGCCGGTGCGCCATTCCGGCAGTCCGCCGCCCGTTGCCCCCGCCCCGCTGCTGGGCGCGGACACCGACGACGTGCTGGCGCACTGGCTGGACCTGCAACCGGACGCAGTCGGCAGCCTGCGTGCGGCCGGCGTGGTTGGCTGAACGACCCACAAAAACAACTGAGGAGACTGCAAAGATGGTGGAACTGACGGGATCCGAGATCATCGCAAAATGCCTGAAGAAGGAAGGCATCGACGATCTCTTCTACATCATGGGCGGCCCGATGCTGCTGGCCGAGGCCACCTGCATCAAGGAAGGCATCCGCATGATCGACGTCCGCCACGAACAGGCGGCGGCGTTCGCGTGCCAGGCCTATAGCCGGCTGAAACAGGTGCCATCCGCCTGCATGGCAGCCTCCGGCCCCGGCGTGACCAACCTGATCACCGGCATGGCCAATGCCCTGGTCGATTGCTGCCCGGTGGTGGCACTCGGCGGCTCCAGCCCGATCAGCCAGTTCGGCCGCCAGGTGTTCCAGGAAATCGACCAGGTCGAGCTGATGCGAGGCTGCACCAAGCATGTCGACCGCCTGATCAACCTCAAGCGCATCCCGCAGCAGATCAATTTCGCCATCCAGAAGGCGATGGCGGGCAAGCCGGGACCGGTCTACCTCGATTGCCCCGGCGACATGCTCTACCAGAAGATCGATGAAAATCTGGTAGACTGGAGCTTCGCCGGACGCCCGGTGCTGGAAAGCCGCCCGCTGGGCGACCCCCGCCAGGTCAACGCCCTGGTCGAGGCACTGGCGAACGCAAAGCAGCCGCTGATCGTGTCAGGCTCCGGCGTGATCTGGTCGCGCGCCTGGGCCGAGATGCAGGCGTTTGTCGAAGCCGCCGGCATCCCGTTCTACACCACCCCGCAAGGCCGCGGCGTGGTGCCGGACGACCACCCCTGCTCGTTCCTGTCGATGCGGTCGGCCGCGTTCAAGGATGCCGACCTGATCATCGTGCTGGGAACCCGCATGAACTACATCATCGGGCACGCCTCCCCGCCCCGCTTCGGACCCACCGCGAAGATCGCGCGCATCGATATCGACCCCGCCGAAATCGGTGCCGCCGCCCGCTTCGTCGACATCCCGATCGTCGGCGACTGCAAGATGGTGCTGGGGCAGTTGCTTGATGGGATCAAGGGAAAAGTCAACGACGACAGCTACAAGACCTGGCGCCAGAAGCTCGCGGAAGGGGAGGCCGCCAAGCGCGCCGCCGCCGGCGCCAACAAATATGCCGAGGACGGCGACATCCATCCCATCCGCATGCTGGAAGAGATCAGGAACTTCGCCAAGCGCGACGCGATCCTGTGCGTGGATGGCCAGGAGACACTGAACTACGGCCGCCTGACGATGCCCACCTTCGAACCCGGCCACCGCCTGAACTCCGGCCCGTTCGGCACCATGGGCGTCGGCCTGCCGTTCGGGGTCGGCGCGAAAGTCGCCAAACCCGATAAACAGGTGATCGTGGTGCACGGCGACGGCAGCCTGGGGCTGAACGTCATGGAGCTGGACACCGCCATTCGCCACAAGATCCCCATCCTGGTGGTGGTGAGCCTGAATGGCGGCTGGACCGGCGATCCCCAGCGCGAGAAGCCCGGCCGTGAGCTGGGCTACACCCGCTACGACAAGATCTGCGAGGCGTTGGGCGGCTACGGGGAATATATTACCCGGCCGGAAGACATCCGCCCCGCCCTGGAACGCGCCCAGGCAAAGGTGGATGAAGGCATGGTCGCCCTGGTCAACGTGCGCACCGACTACCGCGCACGGTTCTCCGGCGCGGCGTTCTCCGACTACACGACCTGACGACGACGCCTCCGGCAATGGAGCGAATGGGCTCGCTTGCCGGAGGCCGCCTGACACAGAAAGGGACACGGAACGGGCCCATTGTGTGGCCTGTTTCGTGCCGACGCGCGGGGTCTCGCGGCGTTGGCGTGCCGCACGCCGCGCATCCGGCCATGCCGGCGAGACCAATCTCGTTCGGCGGGGAAATTTCACCCGAAACTTTATGGCCTGCGCAGTGTCGGTGCAGGAGAAACCGGGTGAGGTTTGCAGCCGCGTGCCGATCGGGAACGCCTATTGGAATACCCGGCGCGCCCGATGGCCCGTCCCCCTCGGGGCCGGCCTGTGGCAGAGTGGCGCCGTCGCCAGGAGACTCTCACCCGATGCAGGACAATGAGCCGCTCGTCGTCGCCGGCGCCGTGCTGGCGCTGCGGCTGTACGACGTCGCCCATGCCATCGACCTGCCCAGCGTCGAGCGCATCTGGGCGGACCAGCCACGCCCGGCCAGTTCCCGCCTGCGGCTGATCTCGACCCCTACCAAGGCTGTCGCGTTCGGCGTGGCACCGGTCGAGGTGCCGCTCGCCCCCGTGACGCTGGACCTGCCGGACGGTCCGGTCACCGCCACCGTGCTGGCGCGGCTATATGATTTCGGTGTCGTGACGCTCGCCTTGCGCGTGCCCGCCGAACGTTTGGGCTTTGCCGCCTTCACCGGCCTGGTAAACGCGGTCGATCGCGCGGTCGGCACGCACGCCGTCGCCGCCGTCCCCTGGCCGGACCTGCTGCAACAGGTTCGCACGACCTTCGCCGATGCCCTCACCCGCCCGTCCGAGAATGGCCTGGAGGAGGACTACCTGCTGGGCATGGTCGAAGCGTTCGACACGCCGATGACCGCCGAGGCGTTGCAGACCCGCATCGACCTGGTGCCGCTGCTGTCCGGCGAAACGCGGCCGCTGGCGGCCTCCGCGCGTGCCGACCTGCTGGCACGCCGCTTCTCCTACTACACCGACGATTTCGTGGCGCTCACCTGGGATCGCGCGTTCATCTACGAGCCGCGCGGCGATTCCGATGTGCTGGACGCGCTGGAAGTCGCCAACGCCCAGTTGCTGGAGATGCGCTACTACGACGAGCTGCTGGATGACGAGCTGCCGCGCATGTACGACCTGGTGGAGGGCATGCAGCGTGCCCGTTCGTTCCTGTCATCCCGCCGCTTCGCCGGCCTGGCGCGGCGGCTCTACGGACTGGTTGCAGAGGTCACGGAACTGACCGAACGCGTCGACAACGCCTTGCAGGTGACCGAGGACGTCTACCTCGCCCGCGTCTACGGTGCCGCGCTGGAACTGTTCCGCGTGTCGGCGGTCAGCGCCGCGGTGGACCGCAAGCTGTCGATCGTGCGCGACACCTATGCCGCGCTGTACGAGGAAGCCTCCAGCGGCCGCGCCGCGGTGATGGAAGCGGCCGTGGTGGTGCTGATCTGTGTCGAGGTGGGGCTGGCGCTGTGGCCGCTGTGGCCGCTGTGGCGGCATTGAGGCTGGGCAACGGCCCTGGCGAGGCGACGCCCGTTCGGCAGCGCCGGCCTCACGCAGCCAGGATGGTTTCAATCGTTACGGGTGGGAGAACTGCAGGGCCGGCGGCGTGGGGTTCGCCTTGAACGGTGCCAGGTACAGGGTCTTGGCGTCCAGGTCGAAGCTCGTCAGGTCGATGCTCCGCAGCACCTCATCCTGGTAGCTTTTGATGTAGTATTTCCTCGCCCGCAGATCGGCGATCGTGGTCCACTGCGTATATTCCAGACCGTCGCCTTTGGCGTCCGCGCGGATGAACCCAACCGGAATATCGAAGTTGTTCATCAGATGTTCGGCAAGCCGAACGGTCTGCGGCCCATCGGCGACCGGCTTGGCCGACGCAACGTAACCCAGGGCGCGGATGAACCGCGACGGCGGCGTCGGGTCGCCGGGAACGCCGAGCAGGCCGGAGCCTTCGCCGAATTGTGCGAAGGTCTGGCCGGCGATTTTCAACGGGGCCGCATCGACCGGCGAGAGCTTCACATAGTTCCTGACGTTATTGAGGTGCCAGTCGAACGTCGGCGAATTGGTCAGCACGCCCAGCGGGTTGTCGTAGACCTTCAGCTTGCCGTCGATCGGCTCGATGACGATCGAGGCGCCAGTCGCGTCATGGATGGCGAAGTGGAACGGCAGGGTGAAATTCACGATCGGCGTCTGCAGGTCGATGATCGCGACCTTGTCCAGCGCGGCCTTGACCTCCTCGACCGTTGCAAAATTCGTCAGGGCCCAGGTCAGGAATTCCCAGGGCGCGAGCGATTTCTGCGGATCGGCGCCCTGCGTCGGCGCATAGCCGGCGAAGCCCGGGAAGTACAGCGCGCCACCGGCGAGCCCCTTCTCGTTCATGCCATCGGCCACATACGGCTCCCCGAACGACATCACGCCGACGACGGCGTAGCGCGAGGTCCATTTGATGCCCTGCATGTTGGCCGGGCGGACGCCGACATAGTCGAAGTGACGCGGGATCACGACGACGTCGGGCTTGACCTCCAGGGCATATTCCATGGTCCGAGCATACACCGGCGTGCCGTCCGCCGCTGTCAGCATGATGTTCGTGCATGCTTGTGCGGGCGCCGTCGCCGCCATCGCACTGGCAAGGCACAGGGCGACGATCCGACTGGCGATTCCGTTTGGCATGCCATCCAACTCCTGGTTCCTGTAGTGGGGGGCACCCTAGGGAAACGCATTCCGGGTGACAATCTCCCGTTGCAGCTTCAGGCGCGAGATTCGGATGCCGCACCGGGCGTACGTAATTTTGCCGAAATGAAACGCAGCGTCGCAGCACATCGATCGCAACCGTTCGCAGCATGCGGCAACATCGGCGCCATGCGACTTCGGCCGGAATGGAACTTGTTCGAAAGCCATTGCGTCCGATCAACCGCCGTCGAACCGGCACCGCGATGGACGTCCTCATCGAATCTCAGCCATCGGCATTTCACAGTGGCGCCGGCACGCCAACATGATAGACCTCGCCCCCTCTGGCGGGCGATGCACAAGCGGAGACGGGTGGGTGAACGAGCACGGACTATTTCGGACAACGACCGCCTGCAGCCTCGCACTATGCGCCCTGCTGCAGGTCGCAAGCGGTCGCTCCGCGTTCGCGGCCGAAGATGGAACAAGCGCCTACCTCAAGGGCTACAAGGACTTCCTCAGCGGCGTCCTGCCGCCGGATCCCGGCGTCTATATGCGTGACGACGTCGTGTATTACAGCGGCAATATCGGCTTCACCAGCATCGGCGGGCGGATCCGCGCCGACGTCAGCCAATGGTTCCTGACCGACGTCGCCGCGCCCACCGTCGTGACATCGCTCAGCATCCTCGGCGGCACCTACGCGTTCGGCGCAACGGTTCCCATCATCGGCGCCGGCGTCCATGCCGGAATCGACACCGCCCGCTTTGGCCTCTCCCGCTCGGATTCCGCCCTGAACATCGGCGATATCTACCTGACCCCGGTGATCCTCGGCTGGCATGCGGGCGACTTTCATTGGAGCACCGCACTCAGCATCATCGCGCCCACCGGCGGGTACAACAGCAGCGCCCTCGCCAATACGGGACTGAACTACTGGTCGGTGCTACCGCAGTTCAGCATCACCTATTTCGAACCGAACAGCGGCTGGGACGTCTCTGCCGCCTTCACCTACGTGATCAATACCTCGAACCCGACAACCGATTACCTCACCGGCAACATCTTCCACCTCGACTGGGGGGTGGGAAAGCAACTCAGCCCCGCGTGGAAGATCGGCGCCGTTGGGTACCTGATGCAACAGGTGACCGGCGACAGCGGATCGGGTGCGACGTTCGGCGCCGACAAGGCCAGCGTGTGGGCCGTGGGGCCGGCCGTTTCCTATTCGTTCGAACTGAACGGCATGCCGATGAGCGTCCTCGCGAAGTGGACGCATGAGATCGAGGCCACGCGAACCTTCAAGGGCGACACCGCAACGGCATCGATCAGCTTCAAATTCTGATCCCGCCGCAGACCGAAGCAGCCGTGGCGATCTGCGTGGAGGGCATGCCGCGGCACGGACGGCCTCGCAGGTTCGTGATGGCCGTCGCGGATGAAAATCCCCCGCCTCGGACGCAGCGCAGCATATAGATCGGGATATAGATCGGGCGACCTGAAACGAACGCCGCCGGCGTCGATCGTGGGGAGCCGCGCATGCGTTTTCCGGACCAGAAACGACCGGTGCGAACGGCCGGTACGCCGGCGTTGCCATGAGCGGCCGGCGGGCCCAAGGCGACACCGTCGCACGCGGCTTCGGTGTGAACGACGCGCCGGTGCTGCTCTCCCGCTCGTTGCACGGCACGCAGGTCGCGGTCTCCAGGATCGCCTGCGGGCCCGACAAACTGGGCATGACGCCCACGATCCCGCCCGAGGACACCTTCGTCCTGGGCCTCTACCTCACCGAATTGCCGACCCATGAGATCTGGAGCAAAGAGCGGTTGAAATCCCGCCAGGGTTACGCCCGCAACGCCATGCAGCTCGTCAACCTGGAAGGCGAGTACGCCGCGAACATCTTCTGCCCGCATGAGGCAGTCGCCGTTGCCATGCCCAGGGCCATACTGGATGAACTGGGATCGCAGATCGACTGGCCCCGCGCACCCGGCGCGCGCCACCGGTTTGCGTGCCCATGTCCGGAACGTCGCACGCCATTCAGCCGACGCCCCCGCCGTCTCGGGCGCGCCCGGTTGTTCCTGCCGGCCCCCGCAAGCACCCGGCCCCTCAACCACAAGGAGACCTCGCAATGGCCAAATTCACAACGAAGGACGGGACCGAACTCTTCTACAACGACTGGGGAGCCGGGCAGCCGGTGGTGTTCAGCCATGGCTGGCCGCTC
Source organism: Acetobacteraceae bacterium (assembly GCA_031291795.1). Lineage (GTDB taxonomy): Bacteria > Pseudomonadota > Alphaproteobacteria > Acetobacterales > Acetobacteraceae > Rhodopila. Next base: position 14,385 of record JARLIJ010000247.1, read on the forward strand.
AGCGCAGACGCGTTCGAGGACCAGATGTTCTTCCTCGCCTCCCACGGCTATCGCTGCATCGCGCATGACCGGCGTGGCCATGGCCGGTCCAGCCAGCCCTGGCAGGGCAACGACCTCGACACCTATGCCGACGACCTCGCCGAACTGGTGGCCCATCTCGACCTGAAAAACGCAGTCCACATCGGCCATTCCACCGGCGGCGGGGAGGTCACGCGCTATATCGGGCGCCACGGCAATGCACGGATCGCCAAGGCCGTGCTGATCGGCGCCATCCCGCCGGTCATGGTCAAGAGCGCGACCAACCCCGGCGGCACGCCGATCGAGGCATTCGACCAGATCCGCGCCGGCGTGCTGGCCGATCGCTCGCAGTTCTTCAAGGACCTGTCGATGCCGTTCTACGGCTACAATCGCCCCGGCGCGAAGATATCGGAAGGCGTGCGCGAATCGTTCTGGCTGCAGGGCATGCTGGCCGGACTGCCGGCGGCGTATTTCTGCATCAAGGCGTTCTCGGAAACCGACCTGACCGAGGACCTGAAGAAGATCGAGGTCCCGACGCTGATCCTGCATGGCGACGACGACCAGATCGTGCCGATTGCGGACTCGGCGCTGCTCTCGGCCAAGCTGGTGCGCAAGGCAGAGCTGAAGGTCTATCCCGGCAGTCCGCACGGCATGTGCACGACGGAGAAAGACAAGGTGAACGCCGACCTGCTGGCGTTCATCAAGGCCTGATCGAAACGCACGCGGCCGGTGGGTTGCCCCACCGGCCGCGTTCCTTACAGGGCCCCATCCGTCACAGGGCAGCGAAGGCCGCCTCGTCCTCGTGATGCGCGTCGGGCGCCGGGATCGGCTCGCCGACGATGAAGAAATACCCGATGCCCGAACAGGCCGCGACCGCCGCGCCCACCAGCAGGGCCGGCATGAAGGAGCCGGTGGCCTGCACGATGAACCCGGTCACCATCGGCGCCAGCGCCCCGCCCAGATACCCGCCGAAATTCTGCATCGAGCCGATCGAGGCGGTGCAGTTCGGCGGCGCCGCCACCGATGCCATCGCCCAGGCAGTCGAAGACGATACATAAAGCATGAACAGCGAAGCCGAGATGCAGCCCACTGCAATAACATTGCTCGGTGTCACTGCGGCGAACGCCGTAAATACCGCGGTCAGCAGCAGCGAGACCGTCATGGGATATTTGCGGCTGTTCATGGGGGAAACGCCGAGCGTGACGAGCCAGTCGACCAGGCGGCCGCCCATGATGCTGCCGACCACGCCGAAGACGAACGGGATCGCGGCCACCCAGCCGGTCTTGGAGATGCTGATGTGGCGCTCCATTTCCAGGTAGCCCGGCAGCCAGGCGTTGTAGATCCAGGTGACGTAGATCGTGCCGAAGAAGCCGAAGATCATGCCCCAGGTCGTGCC
>JARLIJ010000248.1 GCA_031291795.1 Acetobacteraceae bacterium
CCGCGCTGCTGGCCTGGCTGCTGCTGGGCGAGCGGCTGAGTCCGCTTGCCGTTGCGGGGCTGCTGGTGGCGTCGGCCGGGTGCTGGCTGGTCAACGCCGGGCGCGTGCGGCGAACGGCGGCCGGGTGACCGGCGTCACGCTACGGAACGCCGTTGCGGCGGGCATGGCGTGCCTGGCCGCCGGAAGAGCCCTGCAAAGACAACAAGGCATTGCATCGGAAGGTCCTCCGCACGTCGCCGCCTTGCCGGCAACAATGGAGCTGCGGCCGCCTCATCGGCATCTAGAACCCGTGTCGGATTGTCTTTCTGATCAGGTCGCCTCCGGTGATGAGAGCGAACGTGCAAAGCAAGATTGTTCCCCCCAGTCGATCGGGGCGCGGATCATGGTTCCAGATGAAATGAGCGAGATAAAGCAACGCCAGAGGCGTGCAGGCACCAGTCAATATGTAGCGCCGGCGCAGGGAGCGAGGGGCGTTGTCGTCCCAGATGGATGGATCGACTGCGAATTTGTTCGCGAGGCTGTGGAAAGGCTCTCGTGGCCTGTGCCTGGCAATCTCAGCCTGGACCGAAACAAAGCCCCAGACCGAGACGCAACCCAGGCCGACAAACACAGTCAGGAACAGCACGCCCCAATACTCCTGGCTGGATTGCCCCCCCCTCACGCGAGCGCCTTCCGGAACTGGTGGGAGGTCGCGGCGCGCCGATATCCCAAAGCCTCGTAGAACGCATGCGCCGGGGTGCGCGATATGTTCGAGGCAAGCGCCACCGACCCGAAACCACGATCCGCGGCCCACGCCTCGGCCGCCGCCAGCATGCGCTTGCCCATGCCGCTGCCCCGGCACGCCTGCTCCACCACCAGCGACTGCACGACGACCTCGGGTGGCTTGTCGAGTGCCGGACGGACATACATATGGCACAACGCAACGATCGTCCCATCCTGGTCGGCCAGCATCACCGCATGGTCGGCGGACCGAACCACCGCATCATAGCGACGCCGGACCTCCAGGAGCTCCAACGGGTAGCCAAGTTGCGCGAGCAACCGTTGCGCGGCAACGGCATCCTCAGTCGTCATGGGCCTGATCGAGACCATCCGGTTCCTTCTCCCTGCACGTCCGGACCGGCGCATCGCCGGCCGCCGGCGGCTTCCACCAGCAGGCGGACGGCATGCGCCACCTCACCGGGGCGGCGCAACCGCAGCGTCACCAGTTCGGGATAGGCGTCCCCCGCCAGCAGCGCCTCGATCTCGTGCCGCCGGCGTGCCCAGGTGCGCCAGGCCCACCGGATCGGATGATCCGGCTGCAGCAGGTGGCGCCACCGCTCGCGATTGCCGGCCCAGAGCGGCGTGCGCAGCGCCGCCCGCCACAACGATCGCCGGATCACCCGGCCCATGATCACCGGCCGCTCGTAATCAAGCCAGACCAGATGGGTCGCGCGCTGCCACACCCGGTCGCGCACCGGACCGTAATTGCCGTCGACAACCCAGGCGTCGCCCTCGGTCGCGTCGGTCACCCGGCGGATGAACTCGGCCGGATCGTGCCGGGTGAGGTCGTGCCAGCCCGCCTGCCAGTTGATCGCGTCGAGCTCGATGTGCGGCAGCGCCAGCCGCGCCGCGAGGATGCGCGCCAGCGTTGTCTTGCCCGCTCCCGGGGTGCCGACAACCACGATCCGCATAGCGGCCTCCGACTGCGCCCTCCGGCTCCGGACCGATCGCCCGGTGAAAGAATGGGCCGGCCTTACCACGGGCCAGCCCGTCCCGGCACGTCGCGGATCCTTTGGACGCACGTCCCCCTTGCCGCCGTCGCCGCGCATCGCCAAGGTCCGGCCCGCGCGGACAGGCGCAGCTCGACACAAGGCAGGTCTACCAGCACGCATGGCGACCCGCATTCCCAGCGATTTCAGACGCCTGCCGATCACGCAGAACCTCCAGGGCCTCAGCGTGCTGGAGGGGTTGCGAGCCGCCTTGTCGGTCGCCGTCATCATCGCGCTCGACAATGTGTTCGACTGGGCACCCCTGCGCGAGGCGGCCCTGGCCGCCATGCTCACCTGCATTTGCGACCCTGGCGGACCGATCCGCCGGCGCGTGCCCGTGCTGATCGGCTTCGCGCTGGGGGGTGCGCTGCTGACCGGCGGCCTTGGCTTCGCACGCGGGTTCGGGCTGCCGGTCGCGCTGCCGGTGGGGGTGTTCGCGCTGTTCTGCGCCTCCTTCGCGCGGATCTACGGCACCGTCCCCCAGCAGCTCGGCGGGCTGCTGGGCGTGGTGATCGTGCTGGCGCTCGACCGGCCGGTGCCGGAGCTGGGCGAGGCTGCCGTGCTGACCGCCGCGTTCGCCGGTGGCGCGCTGTGGTCGACGCTGCTCACCTTGGCGCTGTGGCCGCTGCACCCGTTCCTGCCGGCCCGCCGCGCGGTGGCCGCGGTCTACCGCAGCCTCGCGCTGCTGACCGCCGACCTGCGCGCGCTGTTGCGCAGCACCGCCACCGATGCGGCCGCGTGGGAACACCATGCCCGCGCCCATCGCCGCGCGGTGCGGGAGGCGATCGAGACCGCACGCACCCAGGTGGTCGACACCCTGCGCGCCCGCGGGTCGGCCGGCGCGCGGGCCACCCAGAGCCTGATCCGGCTGGAGACCGCGGACCAGATCTTCGGCGCCATGATCGCGCTGGGCGAGCTGCTGGAGCAGGCGACGCCGCTGGAACACCGCACCGCCGACCCGCTGCTGCGCCGCCTGCGTCCGCTGCTGGTGGTGCTGGGCGAGGTGATCCTGACCGACGACCCGAAGGCGCATCAGCGGATCGCCCGCGCGATCGACCGGATGGCGGCCGAGGCAGCGGTCCTGCCGCCGGACGATAAGCTGCGTCCGCTGGCGGATCGCATCGTGGAGCGGCTGCGGATCGCCCATACGCTGGCGGTGCCAGGCAATTTCCTGCCGGGGACGGCCAGCGGAGGGCGTCGGCCCTCGCTGCGCCAGAGGCTGCTGCAACCGCTGCAGACCAACCTGACCTGGCGCTCCCCCATCCTGCGGCATGCCTTGCGCGCGGCGGTCGCGGCGGCACCGGCGCTGGCCTACACCATGCTGTGGTTCACGCCGTACGACCACTGGCTGACCATCACCATCGTCGCGACCATGCAGCCGTTCTTCGCCCTGACCTACACCCGCGCCGTCGAGCGCGTGCTGGGCACCGCGCTGGGCGGGGTCGTGGCGGCGCTGGTGGGCGTGCTCTGCACCACCAAGCTCGCGGTGGCGGCAGCGATGTTCCCGCTGGCGGTGATGGCGTTCACGGTCCGGTCGGTCAGCCTGGGCATGTTCATGCTGGCGTTGACCCCGCTGGTGGTGCTGCTGGTCGAAACCGGGCAGCCCGACACCAGCGAGTGGCTGATCGCCGGCGCCCGTGCGCTGCTGACCACGATCGGCGGCGTGGTGGCGGTGGCGGCGACCTTCCTGCTGTGGCCGAGCCGGGAGCCGGCGCGGGTGATCGGCCAGGCGCGGGAGGCGGTGGCGGCGCATGGCCGCTACGCCGACGCCGTGGTCGGCGCCCTGCTGGGACGCGGCGACGCCGCCTCGGTGGAGCGCGCGCGGCGCGAGGCCGGCATCGCAAACAACGCGTTCGAAGCCACGATCAACCGCGCATTGCTGGAGCCGGGGAGTGCCGATCCCAACCGGCTGGAAGCGGCGCTGGTGATCGACGCCGCGCTGCGCCGCTGCGCCGGGCGGCTGTCGGTGTTCCAGTTCGACCCGGCGCTGGCGCGGAGCGTGCCGCCGGAGGCGCTGCTTGCCTGGGGCGATTGGATTTCCGGCGGGCTGGCGATGGTGGCCTCCGGCCGGTCGGCACTGCCCCCACGCCCGCAGGCGGCGGCGAACGACACCATCCTGCGCCTGGCGCGCCAGGTGGAGCTGATGGCCGGGATCGTGGAGCGGCTGGGCCAACCGGCGACCGCCTAGAGCGGTTTCACGGTGACTGGAAAACCCATGCCGTCATGGCCGGGCTTGTCCCGGCCATCTGTACCAGCACCGTGCCGCGATTGATGGCCGGGACAAGCCCGGCCATGACGATCCCTGACAATGGCAGGTTTCCAGTCAGCCGGAACGTGCTCTAGGCGCCTGGCGGCGCCGTTACGCGATCTTAAGGGTCTCTTTACGTTCCTGGGCGCAGTGTCCCTCTGCTTCGATTGACTCAGGAGAGATCACCGTGAGCATCGCATCTGTATCGGGCATATCCACCGCCGCCGCCGCGCAGCACGCGCAAAGCCAGGCACCGGTGTCGACGGCTGCCCAGACGATCTCCGCGTCGCAGTCTGCCGCGTCCCAGGCGGCCATCGCGTCGCACCATCCGCACCATCGTGTTGGCGGTGGGTCGCCGCCTGGCCCCGGCACGGGGGGATCGACCGGCGTCAACACCGTCGCTTGAGCGGTCGCAGGGCCTCGCCGAGGTCTGACGGCGGGCAGCGCGGCCCGGTCGCACGGCATTCCGGGCTCGCGCCCACGGACACGCCGACGGACGATACCTTCCAGGCGATCTACCAGGCGCTGGACGCGCATTCCCGGCCCAAGGTTGGTTTGGCGCAACGACGTCTGCTGGTAATCCCGATCCGCGACGACAGCGGGACCGTGGCCGGCGGCCTGTGGAGCTGCACGTTGTTCCAGTGGCTGCACGTGGAGATGCTGTTCGTCCCGCAGGCGTTGCGCGGCGTGGGGGTCGGATCGGCCCTGATGGCCTCGGCCGAACAGGAGGCACGCGCGCGGGGATGCCTCGGCGCGTTCGTCGATACGTTCAGCTTCCAGGCGCCGCGCTTCTATGAGCGGCTGGGCTACAGCCTGTTCGGCACGCTCGATGGCTTTCCGCCGAACCATGAGCGGCTGTATTTCCGCAAGCATTTCGCGCCGCTCCAACGCCAATGATCGCGGGTGCGGTTGTCGTCGGCGACCTGCTGCGGCCTGACGGCAGCGGCCGGCCGGGCGGCACGGACCGCCCGACGCTCTGGCTGTGGAACGCCATCAAGCGCCAGGTCCACCGCGCCTGCGCCCTGCCAGTGGAAATCCTGACCACCACCGGTTCGGTCGGCGCCTGGATCGAGTCGCTGCGCGCACCGGACGATGCAGACACATACTGGGCCTCGGTCCATGCCGCGATGCCGCCGTCGGAGGCGCTGGACCGGCTGGTCATCGCGCGGCTGCGCGGACGGTTCTGCATCGGCTACGAGCTGCCGCCTTGGCTGGTGCGGCTGCTGGATGCGCATGCGGTGCCGCATGTCGATCTGCGGCTGCACCCGATCCGGTTCATGGACGACCTGATGTTCGCGGTCCGCGCCTCCCGGATCGACACGCAGGCCGCGCTGCTGGGCATGGCGGTGCAGGAAACCGAGGTGCTGGCGACCGCCGGCCTGCGGGAGGCGATGTGCCGGTTCATCTCCGAGGCGGCCGTGCCGGACGATACGCTGATGGTCATCGGCCAGCGGCGCTTCGATTCCACGCAGATCGTCGATGGCGGGTTCTTCGACGCGGCGGCCCGGGCCGCCGAGATCCATGCGTTGTGCGTGCACCACGCGGCAGTGGTGTTGAAACCGCATCCGCTCGATCGGCACCACAGCCTGCTGGAGGTTGCCGCCGCGTCCCCGGGGCGCGTGGTCGGCGTGATCGACGACAATGTGTACCGGCTGATGGCGCTGCCGCAGATCGGGTCGGTGCTGACGGTCAATTCCGGCGTGGCGTACGAGGCACCGTATTTCGGCAAGCGCGTCCATACGCTGGCCCCGCTGACAGTGCGGCTGGGCTGGCAAGGGGACGCGGTCGATCGCCGGGTGCATGCCGCGCTGGACGACGTGGTGCTGACGCCGGATTTCTGGCGGATGGTGCTGGCGCCGCATGCGGCGGTGTCGGCGGCGGACGGGATGCGGCTGCGGCCGAAACCGAACCGGCTGCGGATCGCGTTGGACAGCTTCTGGAATTTCCAGGAGATCGACACGGATCGAATTCCCCGGGCGGGCGGCAGCTGAACGGCGCGGACGAGTACCAACCGTCGATGCGAATGCCCCTCCCCCCTCGTCATGGCGGGGCGCGTCCCCATCGGCGCTGACACAGGCGCAACGGGCGCCGTCTGTACCCAGGGTGGCATCCTCGGGCTTGGCCCGAGAACCCACGGCTGTGCGCCGGGCGCGAGGATGACGCCAAGGGGCGGGGCCCGTGCCGAACGGTCAGGCGAAACGGCGGTCGATGTCAGACCACCTCGAGCACCATCCGCGCGGTGTGCGAGCGGCCGTATTCGTCGATCGCCCGCACCGTGACCCGATGCGTCCCGCGCCGCAGGTCCGCGGGCAGGCCGGCCTGCCAGACATGGCTCGACTTTGCCGCGGTCACCCACGGCTTCTTGGTCGTTTCGTTGCGCGTGTAGACCTCGGTGACGAACGGGTCGATCCGTTCCACCTTCGTCATCGGCGAAAAGGCCCCGCGCCCGACTGAGATTTCCAGCTTCGAGCGCGGGCCACCAGTGAAGAAATTCGCCACCACCCGGGTGGATGCCACTGCCGCGCGGGCGATCGGACCCGAGAGCAGCGTGCCGGTGTGGTAGTCGCGCATCACCTCCGGCCCGTCGCGATGCACCTGGCTGTCCAGCACCAGGCGAAGCTGGGCGCGGTTCGGATCATGCGCCGGGACCAGCGTCGTGGTGTAGCGTGCGCCGTCCACGGCCAGGACGTGGAAGCCGTTGGGCGCGCCGTCGCTTTGCAGCGTGACGGGAATGCCGCGTTCGTCGAACGGACCGGACCACCAGCTGCCCGACACCGCCGCCAGCACCTGGTGGTGATGCGTGCCACCGGTGAAGCCCTGGTCGGCGCCGAAATACCAGTGCTCGCTGGTGTGGGTATGGCCGCTGAAGCTGACGCTGTTCGGATGGCTGGAGATCGCCGCCAGGAAGTCCTTCACGTTCACCGTGGCGAACGCACCGTCGGTGCCGGCCAGCGTGCGCAGCGGAATGTGGAAGCAGTACACCACCAGGCTGTCGATCGGGACGTTGGCCAGAACGTTGCGGATGAAACCAAGCTGACGGTCGTCGAAGAAGCCGCGGTATTTGCCGAAGGCGTTGGGCTTGGTGGGGTCGGTGCCGAGGTATTCCACGTTGTCGAGCATCAGCACCGTGACGCCACCATATTGGAACGCCATGTCGCGGGCGCCGAACACGCGCTTGAAGGTGTCGCGGGAATGGATGTTGTCCGGCGCCTCCAGGTTCATGTCGTGGTTGCCGGGGCAGTTGAACCACGGCAGCCCGATGGTGCCGACGATGCGGTTGTAGCGCGGGTAGAACGACAGGTCGTCGAACATCAGGTCGCCGGTGGTCACGCCGAATGCGGCCTCGACGCCTTCGGTCTGGGCGACGACATCGTCTCGGATGTAACCGACTTCGGCCAGGCTCTCGGGCTGCGGATCGGTGAACAGGATGGCGTTGAACTGATCCGGCTCCGCGGCACGGCGGAGCGGGAAGTCGATGCTGTCGGGCAACGGGCCGGTGGCCGGCAGGCCGGGGAACCGCAGGCCGAGGTCGGCGGGCGTGCCGTCCGGCTGGTGGACATAGGCGAAATGCGGCAGCTGGGTTGCCTCGTCGATCGGCAGGGACCAGCCACGCGGCTTGATCACGAACAGCGACTGGCCGGGGGCGACCGGCAGCGACCAGCGGCCGTCGGCATCGGTCTTCGTGACGTCGAGGCCGTTGCTCACCATGACGTCGGCGACGCCCTTGCTGGCGGGTCCGGGCTTGCCGGTGCCGTCGGTGTCCTCGAAGACGGTCCCCTTGGCGGTTGCGGCGACCGCGGTCTGGGCGTGCACGGTCGGGGCGACGAGCGCGAAGGCCGCGCTGGTGCCCAGGACGGTGCGGCGGGTGATCGGGTGGCGGCCCTCGGTCATGCGCGAATTCCCTTCGGTTGGCGCGCGGACCCTACGAGCGGCTGAGGTCTGCGGTGTGACAGTTCGGTTGCGGTTCGGTCACGAAATGGGGCGCCAGGGTCCGGGCATTTGGCCGGTTCCAAGGCCGCGGGTCCTCGCGCCACGCGCGAGGATGACGACTGTGCCGCCGCTTCAGGCGGATTGCGGCCGCGGCGTTCGGCCGGCGAACAGGTCTTGCGCCACCACGTCGCGCACCGTCTCCAGGTCCAGCCCGTAGGTGGCGATCATGTCGGCCGAGTCCGCAATGACCGCATCGACGTCGCCCATCAGACTGAGCCGCTTGTAGAGGTCCGGGATGTGCAGGCCCATGCTCTCGCCGATCAGTTCCATGAAGTTCAGCAGCTCGAACGCCACGTCCGGCTGGAACGAAACGAGCTCCCGGTGGCAGGCGTGGAAGATCGAGGCGAAGGTCGTCACCCCGGCGTCCGCCGCGGCCTGGAACGCGCGTTGCCGCAACGCCGCCTTGAACTTCGGCAGCACGGCGAGGTGGTTGGCCTGCGTGCTCAGGACGGGCACATCGAGGGTCACGACCTCCAGGCCGGGGATCGCGCCCAGGATCTGCTTCACCGCGACCATGATGCCGGGCAGTGCGGAGCGTTCCTGCAGCGCCACGCGCTTGTTCACCGGATGCACGAACAGCGGCCGCAGGTCGTCGAGCCGTTCGGCGAAAAATTCGGTGATCGGGTTCAGGTCGAACGGCATGGTTCCGTGGGACTCAGTGTAGGCGGGCAGCGCGACTTCCCCGATCTGGATCTGGCAGCTTGGGCACCAGGACAGGATGCGGACGGCGCCGGGACGGGCGAGGCGCTCGATCGTGTTGTAGCCGACGCGGCCGGCGGTCTTCAGGTCGCCTTGCTTGAATTGCTGGATGCCGCAGCAGGTCGCCGTGCCGCCCATGACCTCATACGACACGCCGAGGGCGTCGAGGACTTCCAGTACCAGCAACGCGATATGCGGGGTCTTGATGACATTGCAGCCGGTGTAGAAGACGATGTCGGGGGCGCGGTCGTAGTCCTCGGCCGCGCGCAGGGGCGGATTGATCCGCGCCAGTACATCGGGCGACAGTTGCAGGCGTGCAATGGTCCGGGTGCCGCGGCTCATGGCGTTGAAATACTGGTTGGCGGCCCGGCGCACGTTGGCCTCGCCCAGCTTCGCCTTCGATGCGATCCGCGCCATGTTCACCATGAGGCGCGGATTGATGCCGTGCTCGCAGGCCGGGATGCACTTGCCGCTGTTGGTGCAGACCTGTGCCCAGCGCTCCGCATCCGGTGTGCCTGCGCCACCTTCCAGCAGGTCGAGGATGCCCCCCGCGATGGACGTCGCGTTCGCCGGGTCGAGGCCGGCGGGTTCGGCCATGGGGCAGGCCTCGACGCATTTGCCGCAGCGCGTGCAGGCATCCAGGATGTGGTCGACCCGCCTTTGCAGGGCGTCGGCGAATGACAGGGCGCCGCTGTCCGGCATCGCTTGGCTCCTTTTCCCGTGGGAGGCAGCGTAGGCCGGCCGGCGCGCGATACCAAATGGTTCAATCCGGGCAGGGGGCGCGTCGCTCCGACGCCGGTACCGTCCCTTCCGGAACGACTTTGTAGAGGGCGAAATAAGCCCCGCTCTCCTGGCAAACCAATGGCAATGCGCTGGAAATCCGTGCCAGGGCCGGAACCAGTACCAACACGTAGTTGTAGTCGGGGGCGAGCCGATCCAGCGAATCCGGGCTTTCCCCAAGATTGTCCTGCTTCCATAGTTCGGTGTAATGCGGCTGGAAGAACAGCAGCTGTCCGGACATGTTGGCGAACAGGCCCGGGTCGAACACCTGTCGCCGCGCCACGGCATAGGAGGCAACGCGCGTCAGCGTGGGTTGCCGGAAGATCCCCTCCCCTGGCAGCCGCCCCTCCACCACCATCAGGCGGGCACCGCGCGGCAGGGTGTCGAGCGCATGCTGCAGGGCGAGGAGCGTCGGTTCCCAGCTCAGCCAGAATGTGGCGATCATGCCGATCCGGCCCAGCGCCAGCACGCCGAAATAGGCGCCGAACGGCCTGAGCCACACCAAGTAGCGCGGGCCAGGCACCAGGCCGGCCAACAGGAAGAAGGCGATCGCCCAGGGCAGGCGGTAGTCGATGAACGCGGCGCCGGCCGCGGTATGGGGCAGCACAAGCCAGACGACCAGCAGGATCGCGACCGTGGTCAGGCCGATGGCATGGACGCGAACCGTTCGGGTCACGAGTGCGGCCGCCAGCCCCGCCATGGCCAGGGCCAGCAGGCCCACCTCCAGCCTGGGGCTGGTGAACATGATGATGGAGACAAACGACCGCGCCTTCTCATGCAAGGTGCTGAACTGGACAACGTTCTCTGCCACGAAGTCGCCGCTGGACGGGCTGAGCCAGAGGAACACCAGGAAGACCGGCACGAGGCAACCGACAGGCCGGATCTGCCGCTTCAGCAATTCCAGCGGCAGGCGGCGCGTGATCCCGCCGGCGGCCGCGAAACCATGGGTCAGTTCGCAAGCGCCGACCGCAATGGCAAACAGCGCGAACGAAACGAGATGGCACAGCATGAGCACGAAGCCCAGCGGCACGAGGGTCGCGGCAACGCGAGCCAGGGACGCCGTGCGAACCCGCAGGTAAAGCCCGAAGAACAGCACGGCCAGCCCGACGCCGAAGCAGTAGCTGAGGAAGCCGTACTGGAATGGGCCTCCGTAACAAAGCAGCGGCGCCACGCGGTATATTCGCCCCTGCCCGTCGCTCAATGTGCGATTGACCAGGCGCGTCCCCACAAACAGCAGCAGCATCGTGCTGATACAGAATGCTCGGACAGCCATGTCGATCGACATGACCTGGCGCGCGGCCAGGACGAACAGCTCCAATGCGAGGTTCGGAACGAGCGCCCATTTGACGTAATAGAACGACTGCAGGTACGGGCTGCTCGCCCAGTCCCGGATGACGTATTGGCGCGCCAGATGGCCCGGCAGGTCGACCAGCGGCAGGTGAGTCGTGAGCAGCAGCGGAACGATGCAGATCAGGCCGATCAGGCTGTCGATCCACGCGTCCCGTGCGGTGGACGTGTGTGTCCACGCACGCTCCTGAAAGCCTGTGGTACGGGCGGCGACGTCGGACATGAGCGGGAACCTCTGCGGCAATCGCATTGCTCGCACGGGGTGTGTGCCGGAACCAGCCGCCTCCTGTTAATTTGTTCGATACGTCTACGCACGACTATTTGACGCGGATGGATCGTTCCGGATGTGCCAACTGCCGGTTGCGCGACCGGCAATTGGCTGCTCGCTATTTCCTGGTGCCCAGGCCGCGCATGAACTGGTCGCGGATGCGGGACGGGTCGCGTTCGGTGGTGTCGACGGGCTTCTGGTTGTCGATCCGGCAGCCGATCAACCAGGGACCGTCTTCCTTCAGGGCCAGGGCGATCAGTTCCTCAAACGCAGCCTCGTCGGCGGCCCAGGCGCTTTGGGCCAGGCCGGCACCGCGGGCGATCGCGACGATATCGGCACCCGCCTGCGTGTGGGTCGGCTGACCGCCGGTGATCTGGTAGGCACCGTTGTCCATGATGACGATCGCCAGGTTCTTCTGGCCGCGTTCGGCCACCGTCGCGAGCGAACCCAGCTGCATCAGGATCGATCCGTCGCCCTCCAGCGCGATGACTTTGCGGTGCGGCTGCGCGAGGGCGACGCCGAGCGCGATGGGGACGGCGAGGCCCATGCTGCCCAGCATGTAGAAATTCTGGGTGCGGCGGCCGGCAGGCGTGGCGGAGGCGGCCCAGAGGTCGAAATTGGTGTAGCCGATGCCGCCGATCACGGCCTCGTCATGTTTCAGCAGGCCGATCATGCGCTGCGTGATGTCGTAGCGGTTCATCACCTTGGCCTGTTCGCGGCTGGCCGGGTGGTTTGCGAGCTGTGCCATGCCTGCCCCCTATTTCGCGAAGGCTTTGCCGCCGGTCAGCAGCGGCGACAGGATGAAGCAGACCGGGGCCGCGGTGGCGATCGCCTGGGTGATGCTGCGGTCGAGGATGAACTCCGCCTCATCGAGACGCGTCATGGTGTGGGTCTCGATCGCCAGCGCGTCCAGCACCGGGCGCATGGTGCGCGCCACGAGGGACTGGCCGATATTGAACTCGCCCAGCGTGCCGCGTTCGGAGACCATCATCAGGGTGGGGATCTGGAACGGCACGGAGAGCGAGGCCAGCACGTTCGGCAGGGTGGCGAAGCCGGAAGTCTGCATCAGCAGGATGCCGCGCGTGCCGCCCATCCAGGCGCCGTTGATGATGCCGACGCCCTCTTCCTCCCGCGTGACGGCGAAGGCGGTGAAGAACGGGTCGGCGTGGATGCCCTCGATCAGGGGACGCAGGACGTTGTCGGGGACATAGGTCACCAGCCTGACATCGTGCCGCTTGAGCACGGCGCGGGTGATCTCATGCCAGGACGAGCCTGGGGTTTCGGAGTCCATGGCGTTCCCCCTTCTGGTGGACGGGCTAAGGGGCGTTTGTCATGATTTCGAGAGGCGGGCAACTCTCGGGGCGGCTTGGGTGCCCTGGGTGGTGTCGCGCGTGGCCGGCACCACGGCGCCCTGGCCATCCGAGGTGGAAGTGTGTCAAAGACAAGACACCTGCACTACTTAGTGACAGTTCAGTTAAATTTTCTTGCAGTCTTTTGACCGGATGCGGTCAGACATGGTCATACTTGTCCACCCATAGCCTGAAAATCTTCTTTATTTTCAATGTCGTATTTTATCGGATTGATTGCAATCGACGACTGTGCCATCCCGCATCATGACATCAATGCAGTCTCTGCGGCGGTCGGCGCACATGTGCTGTACCGCGGATTGTGGCTGGTAGTCTCGGCGAACCATTGTACACGGCCCTGCTGATCGGGAGCGAAGAGCTTGGCACTTGCGACAGAAATGCAGACAGATCAGGTGGCGGAGGCCTATGGCCGATGGGCCCCGGTCTACGACATCGTGTTCGGACCGGTCTTCAGCCGGGGACGCCGCGCGGCCGTGGATGCCGCCGAACGCATCGGCGGCCGCATCCTCGAAGTCGGCGTAGGGACCGGCCTCTCGCTCGGCCAATACGCCCGGAGCAATCGGCTCGTCGGGGTCGATATTTCGGAACCGATGCTTGAGAAAGCGCGCGAACGAGTCAAGCGGTTGCGATTGAGCAATGTCGAGGCGATTGACGTCATGGATGCCGAACAGCTGACGTTTCCGGACGCTTCGTTCGATGTCGTGGTCGCGCAGTATGTGGTCACCGCGGTGCCACACCCCGAAAAGGCGCTCGACGAATTCGTGCGTGTCGTGCGGCCGGGGGGAGAGATCATCCTGACGAGCCGCATCGGTGCCGAAGGCGGCCTGCGCGGAACCCTGGAGCGATGGCTGATGCCCGTGACGAGCCGGCTTGGCTGGCGCACCGAATTTCCGTGGGCCCGGTATGAGCAATGGGCCAACGGGACGAAAGCCGTTCGCCTGCTGGAACGGCGCGCTCTGCCGCCGCTGGGCCATTTCTGTCTCATCCGGTTTGCCAGGCTGGAGAATGCCGGAATGGATCCACAGGCGGATACGGCGAACACGAACTGGCCGGAAGCCGCAACGGCGCAGGCGCGCCGTTGAGCGTGCGACCCATCATCTGACGCGCGTCTGGCATCATACAGACTGGCTTGAACCCCAGAAGGAACAGCGATGATCGGCTTCTTTGAGCTTCTCAGGGTACAGCGGTGGGACGACCATCGTTACTATCACCACAGTCGGGTCAACCAATCGCTGCATCTGCTCAGCGCGGTCAGCTTCGTCTGTGCCTATGCCCTGACGTTCAACGATCCGGCGCTCGCCGCCCTGATCGGATGGCTGGTGGCGATGACCAGCCGGCAGATCGGCCATTTCTTCTTCGAGCCGAAGGACTACGACGTCGTCAACCAGGCAACGCACGACTACAAGGAAGCCATCAAGGTCGGCTACAACCTGCGCCGCAAGGTGGTGCTGATGGCGGTCTGGGCGCTGTCGCCGCTGCTTCTGGTGGCGGAGCCGACGCTGTTCGGCATGTTCAAGCCGTCCCGGACCGCGTTCGAGTTTGCCCGCCATGTCGGCTATCTGTGGCTTGCCGTCGGGCTGGGCGGCCTGCTGTTCCGGACGGTTCAGCTGTTCCTGATCAAGGACGTGCAAACCGGGCTGGTCTGGGCGACCAAGATCCTCACCGACCCGCTGCACGACATCAAGCTGTACTACCGGGCGCCGCTGCAGCTTCTGAGGGGCCACATGTTCGATGTGCCGGTCCTGCACGACCACCCGCACGAGGCCACGGACTGACTCACCGAGCGGAACGGCGCCGGGTCAGCATTTCCCACAAGATGCGGCGCTTGATGGAACGGTTGGCGGTCGGAGCGTCTTTCCACCACCAGCCGTCCCGCTGCATCGCCAGGCAGGCGGCAAGGAAACGCTCCATGACCGCCGCGAAATCGGTATCCGTGTAGTTCAGGCTGAAGATCAGGCGGCCGGTCCCCACCCAGCTCAGCGCAAGTCCCTCGGCGCGGAGATAGTATTGCAGCATCCAGTTATACCGTGACGGGCGCGTGTAGCTGACGGTCCAGATCGATGCGAGGTTGGATATCTTGACCGGCAGATCTGCCTCCGCCAGGCGACGGTTGAGGCTTTCGGTGCGATCGTTCCAAATTCGGTCCAGATCCTGGTACAGCGCACGGATGTCCGGTGAGTCCAGACGATGCAGGAACTCGGTCATCGCGCCCATGACATAGGGGTGGGAATTGAACGTCCCCCGGGCAAAGCAGATGTCCACCGGGCGATCGTCCCGATAGCGCTTCATCAGTTCGCTCCGCCCACAGAGGACGCCAACCGGAAGGCCGCCGCCGAGCGACTTGCCGTAGGTGATGAGATCGGGCTGGACTCCAAAATATACGCGCGCACCGCCCGCCGCCAACCGGAAGCCGACGAAGATTTCGTCGAAGATCAGGATGATCTTGCGCTCGTCGCACACGGCGCGCAGCTGCTGCAGCCAGCGCGTATAGGCCCCGCGGTTGAACTGAGCCTGCCGCGAACTGTCGACCAGCGAACTGTCCGCCGGTGCACCGGCGTTCGGATGCAGCGCCTGCAGCGGATTGACCAGGACGCAGGCGATGTCGCGACGCCGGCGCAGGACGTGCAGCGTCTGTTCGGACATCTCCGCGAGGGTATAGGTGTCGCGCGCTGGAGACGGATTTCCGACCCCCGGCTGAACGTCGCCCCACCAGCCGTGATAGGCGCCGCAGAAGCGCACCAGGTGGGAGCGGCCGGTATGATAGCGGGCCAGCCGGACCGCCTGCATCACGGCTTCGGTGCCCGACATATGGAAGGACACCTCGTCCAGCCCGGAGATCTGGCGAAGGCGTTCGACGTTGTACACCACGGTCGGATGGTAGGCACCGAGCACCGGCCCCAGGTCGCGCACGCGGTCCGCACCGCGCGCGATGCAGTCCTTGTAGAAATCATATCCGAAAAGATTGACACCGTACGAGCCGGTCAGGTCGTAGAAGACATTGCCATCGAGATCGGTGACCGTCACGCCCGACGACGATTCCAGGAAGGACCCTGCCGAAAGATGCTGACGGACGAAGCGGCTGTACTGGAAGGGTACGCGATAGGCGCTGATGAACTGCAGGTCGGAGATCCCCCTCGCCGCTTCCGTCGTCCGCGCGCTGGTCCTGGCGAATCGTTCGCGATACAGACGGGACAGTTTCAGGAAGCCGTCGCGACGCTGCGCCGCGACCGCCTCGGGCGCGTCGTCGGAACGGAAGAACCGCTGTTCGTCGTACTCGTAGAACGGGATCAGCGATGCGATCCGCCGCGCCATCCGCGCGTGCCCGGCAATCGATCGATGCTTCGCCCGCGACAGGTCCAGCCGCGCCTTCACCCGCGGGAGCACCGCCCCCAGAACGGCGGCGCCGCCGATTGCTGCGACATAGAGCTGCATGGGCATTGTTGTGCCTTCCGTGAAGGAATGCTGATTCCATGACAATCCGCCGGGCGATAGTGAAGATTGTACATCAGGAGGACCTGAATTTCCTGCTGACCAACCGAATCCCACGGCGGCTGGTCAGCCGGTTCATGGGCTGGTTCAGCAAGATCGAGCAGCCGCTCATCCGCGATATCTCGATCGGGACATGGCGTTTCTTCTCCGGCCTCGATCTCGGCGAGGCAAAGGAGACACGCTTCCGCAGCATGCATCACTGCTTCACCCGGCACCTGAAGGACGGCGCGCGGCCGATCGAAACGGACCCTGCGATTCTCGTCAGCCCGTGCGACGGGATCGTCGGCGCATCGGGCCGGGTGAACGGCGACCAGGTTTTTCAGGTCAAGGGTTTCCCGTATGCGCTTTCAGATCTGCTCGTCGACAACGACCATGCGCAGACATTCCGCAACGGGTGCTACGTGACGCTGCGGCTGACGTCGAGCATGTATCATCGATTTCATGCGCCCCATGATTGCCGCGTCGAATCGGTCACCCATGTTCCAGGAGATGCCTGGAACGTAAACCCGATCGCGCTGCAGCGCGTGGAGCGGTTGTTCTGCCGGAATGAGCGGGCCGTGATCAGAACCGTTCTGTCCGGCACCGGTGCCGCGGTGACGCTGGTTCCCGTCGCGGCCATCCTTGTGGCCGGCATTCGACTGCACTTCCTGGCGGCGCTGTCGGACCGCTCCGAAGGTCGCCGGACGTTCCGCTGCGACGCGACGCTTCGGAAAGGCGAGGAGATGGGCTGGTTCGAGCATGGGTCAACCATCATCGTGTTCGCGCCTGACGGCTTCAGGCTATGCGACAGCATCGAGGAAGGAAAGACGATCCGGCTCGGGCAACCCCTCATGCAGATGCCGGTCTGACCGACGCCTGTACCGAGGACGAATACCGGGACGACCTGCTGCGCGTCACCGGCGGCAACATGCCAGGCCGTGCCGCCCGTCATCGCCATCGGCGCGAACCTGTCGAACGCCCAGCGCAGTTCCCGCCGCTCCTCCCAGGCGAGGAACTCATCCATCGTCAGAAAACTGTCAACTGCGACGCCGCCCAATCCACTTGCGCCACGGTCGAAGCAGTTAGATACAACCGTAGGGCTTGAGAGGCGCATCTCTCCGTCGCACAGCCCTGGAAAACCCGGTCCAAAAATTGGCGCACCGGTTAACCCCCCATTCGGCGAAACCATGCCATAGGCGTGGCGAAACTGTCCGCCCTGGAGGCTTGACGTGGCGAAGCTATTGGCACGGTGCCGGATCGGTTACCAGATCCTCATACTTGGACTGGTGGGTGTCGTGGGCATGGCATCCATCGCGGGCATCAACTGGTGGTCGCGCACCCGGATCGACGAAATCGACGCGTCCGCTGCCCAGATCCGGACCGCGAGCACCCTGGAAGATCACCTCCGGATCGCCCTGCTGGAGGCACGGCGCTACGAGAAGGACTACCTGCTGAGGCCGGACGACGCCCTGCCGCCGAAGCATGCACAGGCCATCGCGGAGGCCGAGCGGGCCATCAACGCGTTGACCGAACCGCTGGCCGAGCACGCGACCGAACGCGACCTGGTGCGCCAGATCCGGAAGGGGATGCTCGATTACGTCCAGGCCTTCGACTCGGTCCAGAACGATATCCAGATCGTCGGCATGGACGAGACCCAGGGCCTGCTGGGTCAACTGCGGACCAGCGTGCACGATGTCGAGGAAAGGCTCGACGCGATCGACGCGCCGCGGGCCATGGTCGCCATGCTGATGATGCGCCGCCATGAGAAGGATTTCATCGTACGGCTCGATCCGAAATACGGCGAGCTGCTGGCGCAGCGCCTGCCGGAGTTCACCGCCGCGCTGGACGCCGTCGAACTCCCCGCAGACGCGCGGGCAGAACTGGTGAAGCGGATGGCGACGTACCAGGAGACGTTCGCGCGGTTCATGCGCGGCGTGCTGCTCCAGAAAGGCGACGCGGCGACACTGAACAGCATCTATGACGAGATGGAACAGCGTCTTGAAGAGCTCGACACGGACTTCGCCGGGCTGACCGAGGCCGGGGAACAGGCGGCCGCCGAGCAGGCCGCGCGCAGCCGCATCCTCGAAATGGCAGCCCTCGGCATCGTCGCTGTGCTGGTCTGCGGCCTGAGCTGGCTCATCGGCCGCGGCATTGCACGCCCGATCACTGCGGTGACGCGATCGATGGAGGCGCTGGTCAAGGGCGACCTGGACGCGCCGATACCGCACGACACGCGTCGCGACGAGGTCGGAACGATGATCCGAGCGGTCAAGGCCTTCAAGGACAGCCTGGTCGCGCAAGCGCGCCTGCATGACGAACAGGCGGCCGCAGACGCGCGCGCCGAGGTGGAAAAACGCGCCGCCCTCGCCGGCATGGCCGAACGGATCGAGTCGGAGGCCGACGCCGCCGTCACGCAGATTGGCGAGCGCACCGCTGCGATGATCGCGACCGTCGACCAGATGCAATCGCTGGCGGAACGGACCGGCGTGGCTGCCCGGAATGCCAGCAACGCCGCGACGACGGCACTTGGCAACGCCCAGGGCGTGGCTGGCGCTGCCGAGGAACTGACCGCCTCGATCCGTGAAATCAGTGGCCAGGTCTGCCAATCGACAGCCATCGCCACGCGGGCAGTCGACGCCGGCAGCAAGGCGCGCGCCACGATCGAAACGCTGAACGAACGGGTCGGTCACATCGGCACCGTGGCCAACCTGATCGCCGACATCGCCGCCCGGACCAACCTGCTCGCGTTGAATGCGACGATCGAGGCGGCTCGGGCCGGGCAGGCCGGCAAGGGCTTCGCGGTCGTTGCCAACGAGGTGAAGCAGCTCGCCACCCAGACCGCGCGTTCGACCGATGAGATCACGCGCCATATCGGCGAAGTCCGCGCTGCAACGTCGGACGCCGTCGCCGCGGTGGCGCGGATCGAAACGACGATCGGTGAGGTGAGCGCCATCGCCGGCTCGATCGCCGCCGCGGTGGAGCAACAAGGCGCTGCAACGGCGGAGATCGCGCACAACGTGACCGAGACGGCTGCCGCGGTGCACGAGATGACGGCGCGCAATACCGAGATGTCGCAGGACGCCGAACAGGCGGGGCAGTACGCGGAAGAGGTGGCGGACACCACGAAGGCGCTCGATATCGCCGTTGGTGCGCTCCGGCAGGCGGTGATCCGCACCGTGCGCAGTTCCACTGCCGCGGTCGATAGCAGCCTCTATGCGCAGCACGGCATCGATCTGGCGTGCCAGGTCGAACTTCCCGGCGAGGCCCCGCTGCAGGCGCGCGCCACCGAAATCTCCGCGCGCGGCATCTGCGTGACCGGACTGCCCGACATGGCCGACGACACCAGCGGGGCACTGCGGCTGGACGGGCTTGCCACGCCAGTGGCGTTCCAGGGCGTGGAGACGAAGGATGGGGCGACCCATCTGGCGTTGGACGAGGAAGCCATGCTTGCGGTCCGTGCCTGGGTGGAGTCGCTGGCGATCCGTCCCGCCGCCTGAGGCAGGAAGGATCAGGGCGCCGCCCTGAAACCCGCCAAGGGGCTCTGCCCCTTGGATCCCCGCCAGGGACACAGTCCCTGGACCCATTCTGTTGGTGTTCATCCGGGGAGAGGGGGCAACC